>NZ_KV800271.1:0-49646 GCF_001810205.1 Pseudomonas sp. HMSC076A11
TTTGCTTTTGCGCGCGGAAAAAGGCGTGCTTCCTCGCTTCTTTTCTCGACTGCGAATGCCGGCGGCAACTGTCACAATTGCCCTGGAAACTACCCATCCTGCATGAAACGGATGGACGGCTACCTCCCCCAGGCGGATCGAAAACGCGCTCCAGAGGGCCTCCCGGGCCCCTCCGTGAAAGGCTGGAGCCCTTGTGTTTCCAGGCTTTCAGGGGTGTGGCAGGGCTTCTCCCAAGGCTTGCGGAAAAATGTCGGAAGGCTGATGGCATTTCATCCAACTGTCACATTCCTTTCATAGAGTCTTCATGCGGCCTGACGATACTGGCCCCCGTTCCATCCAACCCCATCCTGTCCAAGGAGCAAGGCATGAAACTCAAGCGTTTGATGGCGGCCCTGACGTTCGTCGCCGCAGGCGTAGGCGCCGCTTCCGCGGTAGCCGCGATCGACCCGGCGCTGCCGGAATATCAGAAAGCCAGCGGTGTGTCGGGCAACCTGTCGAGCGTCGGCTCCGACACTCTGGCCAACCTGATGACCATGTGGGCCGAGGAGTACAAGCGCCTCTATCCGAACGTGAACATCCAGATCCAGGCTGCCGGTTCTTCCACCGCGCCGCCGGCCCTGACCGAAGGCACCGCCAACCTGGGCCCGATGAGCCGCAAGATGAAGGACGTCGAGCTGCAGGCTTTCGAGCAGAAGTACGGCTATAAGCCGACCGCCGTCCCGGTCGCTGTCGACGCCCTGGCGATCTTCGTGCACAAGGACAACCCGATCAAAGGCCTGACCATGCAGCAGGTCGATGCGATCTTCTCCGCTACCCGCCTGTGCGGCAGCAAGCAGGACGTGAAGACCTGGGGCGACCTGGGCCTGACCGGTGACTGGGCGAAGAAGCCGGTGCAACTGTTCGGCCGCAACTCGGTTTCCGGCACCTACGGCTACTTCAAGGAAGAAGCCCTGTGCAAAGGCGACTTCCGTCCGAACGTCAACGAGCAGCCGGGTTCGGCTTCCGTGGTGCAGTCGGTCAGCCAGTCGCTGAACGGCATCGGCTACTCCGGTATCGGCTACAAGACCGCCAGCGTGAAGACCGTGGCCCTGGCCAAGAAGGAAGGCGCTGCCTTCGTCGAGGACAACGAGCAGAACGCCCTGAACGGCACCTACCCGCTGTCGCGCTTCCTCTACGTCTACGTGAACAAGGCGCCGAACAAGCCGCTGGATCCGCTGGAGGCTCAGTTCCTCAAGCTGGTTCTGTCCAAGACCGGCCAGCAGGTCGTGGTCAAGGACGGCTACATCCCGCTGCCGGCCAAGGTGGCCGAGAAGGCGATCAAGGAACTGGGCCTGTAATCCAGTGACTTGAGCGGATGGCCCAGCGATGGGCCGTCCAGGCATGAAGGCTCTGCCGGCGGGCGCTAGGACCCGCCGGCCTTTCCCGCCAGCGAGGCTCTGCTGGCGGGCTTTGTTGCGTCATGTTGCTGTCATCTGTCTGTCATACAGAGCCTTTAGGGTGTCACCCCATGAACGACATGGCCAACTCCCCGATGAACTCCTCCCTTGCTCCCGAGCGGATTGACTTCAATACGCCAGCCCTGCAACGCAAGCGCCGCATCCGTGCCCTCAAGGACCGCCTGACCCGCTGGTACGTGCTGGTCGGCGGCCTGGCCGTGCTGGCGGCGATCACCCTGATCTTCTTCTACCTGGCCTACGTCGTGCTCCCGCTGTTCCGCGGCGCCGACCTGGAGACCCGCGAAGCGCTGACTCCGGCCTGGATGCAGCAGGCGCAGGTGCCCCTGCTGCTCAGCATCGAGGAGCAGAACCAGGTGGCCATGCGCGTCGGCGGCCAGGGCGAGATCCTCTTCTTCAACGCCAAGACCGGCGTCGAACTGAAGCGTGTCGCTCTGCCGCTTCCGGCGGGCAGCGAGATCCGCTCGATCGCCCAGGACCAGCCGGGCAGCCCGACGGTCGCCCTGGGCCTGTCCAACGGACAGGTGCTGGTGTTCCAGCACACCTACAAGGTCACCTACCCGGACAACAAGAAGACCATCACCCCGGAGATCGCCTTCCCCTACGGCGAGACCCCGATCGGTCTCGATCCGCAGGGCCGCCCGCTGGAGCATGTGAGCATCAATGCCGGCGACGACAGCCTGCTGCTGGCTGGCTCCGTCGACAAGCAACTGCTGCTGTTGAGCATGACTCGCGAAGAGAACATGCTGACCGGCGAAAGCACGCTGGACGAGGAGCGCATCGAACTCCCGCAGATCGCCGAACCGGTGAAAGCCATCTACCTCGACCCGCGCAAGCAGTGGCTGTACGTGATCAACGGACGTGCCACCGCCGATGTGTTCGACCTGCACAGCCGCCAGTTGAACGGTCGCTACAAGCTGCTGGAAGACCCCAACGCCGAGGTCACCGCGAGCACCCAGCTGCTGGGCGGCATCTCGTTGCTGGTGGGCGATTCCAAGGGTGGCATCGCCCAGTGGTTCATGGCTCGCGATACCGACGGCGAACCGCGCCTGTCGCACGTTCGCGACTTCAACCTGGATGGCGCGCCGATCAGCGCCATCGCTCCGGAACAACGGCGCAAGGGCTTCATCGCCCTGGACGAGAAGGGCAACCTCGGCGTCTTCCACAGCACGGCGCACCGTCCCCTGCTGGTCCAGCCGGTCGCCGACTCTTCCGGGGTCATCACCCTGTCGCCGCGGGCCAACCGACTGCTGCTGGAGCAGGGTGGCAAGATCCACCGCTTCGCCCTGAGCAACCCGCACCCGGAAATCTCCTGGAGCGCGCTCTGGGGCAAGGTCTGGTACGAGAGCTACGACAAGCCGGCCTACGTCTGGCAGTCCACCGCCGCGACCACCGACTTCGAACCGAAGCTGAGCCTCTCGCCGCTGACCTTCGGCACGCTCAAGGCCGCCTTCTACGCGATGATCCTGGCAGCTCCGCTGGCCATCGCGGCCGCCGTCTACACCGCCTATTTCATGGCTCCGGCGATGCGCCGCAAGGTCAAGCCGGTGATCGAGCTGATGGAGGCGCTGCCGACGGTGATCCTCGGCTTCTTCGCCGGCCTGTTCCTGGCGCCCTACGTCGAAGGCCACCTGCCAGGGGTGTTCAGCCTGCTGTTGCTGACGCCGCTGGGCATCCTTCTCGCCGGCCTGCTCTGGAGCCGCCTGCCCGAGCGTATCCGCCTGAGCCTGCCGGCCGGCTGGGAAGCCGCGCTGCTGATCCCGGTGGTGCTCGCCGTCGGCGCCTTCGCCCTGTGGCTGAGCCCGCACCTGGAGACCACCTTCTTCGGCGGCGACATGCGCCTCTGGTTGAGCCACGACCTGGGCATCACCTACGACCAGCGCAATGCCCTGATCGTCGGGCTGGCAATGGGCTTCGCGGTGATCCCGAATATCTTCTCGATCGCCGAAGACGCCATCTTCAGCGTGCCGCGCAGCCTTACCTACGGCTCCCTGGCCCTGGGCGCCACGCCCTGGCAGACGCTGACCCGCGTGGTGATCCTGACCGCCAGCCCAGGCATCTTCTCGGCGCTGATGATCGGCATGGGCCGCGCCGTCGGCGAGACCATGATCGTGCTGATGGCGACCGGCAATACCCCGGTGATGGAACTGAACATCTTCGAAGGCATGCGCACCCTGGCAGCCAACGTTGCGGTGGAGATGCCCGAGTCGGAGGTCGGCGGCAGCCACTACCGCGTGCTGTTCCTCTCGGCGCTGGTACTGCTGACGTTCACCTTCGTGATGAACACCCTGGCAGAGCTGATCCGTCAGCGTCTGCGCAAGAAATACGCGTCGTTGTAAGCGGCGGAGGTATAGCTCTGTGAAACAGAAACAGGAAACCGTCAAAGCCTGGTTCGGCAGCGGCTCGCCCTGGGTGTGGATGAACGCCGGCGCGGTGTCGATCGCGGTGATCATGACCATCGGCCTGCTGGCGGTGATCGCGGTACGCGGCCTCGGCCACTTCTGGCCGGCGAACGTCATCGAGGCGACTTACCAGATCCCTGGCGAAGCCGCCAAGACCGTGATCGGCGAGGTGGTCCAGGCCGAGGAAGTGCCGCGCGCGCGCCTGCGCAGCGCCGGCATGCCGGTCCCGGAGGCCGGCCCCGAATTCATGACCCGCGAGCTGCTCAAGCTGGGCAACCGCGAGCTTTACGGCAGCGATTTCTCCTGGGTCGTCGGCGAGTGGCTGCAGGACATCAAGCGTCCCGAAGCGCTGATGGTTCTCGAACGCCGCGAGTGGGGCAACTTCTACGGCTACCTGCTGAGCGTCAAGGAGAACGGCCAGGTGGTCGCCGAAGGCGACGCCGCGGTAGGCGAACTGCAGAAGCGCATGCAGCGGGTGGATGACCTCTACGCCAAGCTCTACAAGCTGGAGAAGGGCGACATCGGCGGGATCAACCACGGTCTCGAGCGCCTGCGCCTGAAAGAGCGCAAGTTGCAGTTGGACGGCAAGCTGGACGCCGCCGCCCAGGCCGACCTGGCCGCCGAGCGCAGCGAGTTGCAGGCGCGCTACAAGGTCCTGGAAGAGCAGCTCAACGGCCTGCACCAGGAGTTCAACCGCGACAGCGTGGTAATGCGCGACGCCAGCGGCCGCGAGAGCGAAATCACCCTTGGCAAGCTGGTGCATGCCTACCAGCCCAACGCCATGGGCCTGGGCACCAAGATGACGGTGTACTTCAAGAAGCTCTGGGAGTTCCTCAGCGACGATCCGCGCGAGGCCAATACCGAGGGCGGTATCTTCCCGGCGATCTTCGGCACCGTGATGATGACCCTGGTGATGGCGCTGATCGTCACCCCGTTCGGCGTGATCGCTGCGGTCTACCTGCGCGAGTACGCCAAGCAGGGGCCGCTGACCCGGGTGATCCGCATCGCCGTGAACAACCTCGCCGGCGTACCGGCGATCGTCTACGGCGTGTTCGGCCTGGGCTTCTTCGTCTACGTGCTGGGCGGTTCCATCGACCGGCTGTTCTTCCCCGAGGCCCTGCCGGCGCCGACCTTCGGTACCCCCGGACTGTTCTGGGCCTCGCTGACCCTGGCGATCCTCGCCGTGCCGGTGGTGATCGTCGCCACCGAGGAAGGCCTGGCGCGGATTCCGCGCGCGGTCCGCGAAGGCTCCCTGGCGCTCGGCGCGACCAAGGCGGAAACGCTGTGGAAGATCGTCCTGCCGATGGCCAGCCCGGCGATGATGACCGGCCTGATCCTCGCCGTGGCCCGTGCCGCCGGCGAAGTGGCGCCGCTGATGCTGGTCGGCGTGGTGAAACTGGCACCGTCGCTGCCGGTCGACGGTAACTATCCGTACGTGCATCTCGACCAGAAGATCATGCACCTCGGTTTCCATATCTACGACGTCGGTTTCCAGAGCCCCAACGTCGAGGCCGCACGGCCGCTGGTATACGCTACGGCGTTGCTGCTGGTCGTGGTGATCGCCCTGCTGAACTTCTCCGCCATCGCGATCCGCAATCGCCTGCGCGAGAAGTACAAGGCCCTGGAAAACTGATTGAGGGAGCTTCCCATGCAAAACGAGACCGCCAGCCACGGCATCAACTTCGATGCGCTCGGCCGCGACCGCCAGAGCCTCGACCTGGCTTCCGAAAGTGTCGAACTGGAAGTGCCCGGGCTGAACCTGTTCTACGGCGCCAAGCAGGCCCTTTTCGACGTCCGGATGAACATTCCGAAGCAGCGCGTGACCGCCTTCATCGGCCCGTCCGGCTGCGGCAAGTCGACCCTGCTGCGCTGCTTCAACCGGATGAACGACCTGGTGGATGGCTGCCGCGTCGAAGGCGAGATTCGCCTCGATGGCCACAACATCTTCGCCAAGGGCGTCGACGTCGCCGAGCTGCGCCGTCGCGTCGGCATGGTGTTCCAGAAGCCCAACCCGTTCCCCAAGAGCATCTACGAGAACGTGGTCTACGGCCTGCGTATCCAGGGCATCAACAAGAAGCGCGTACTTGACGAGGCCGTCGAGTGGGCGCTGAAGGGGGCTGCGCTGTGGGAGGAGGTGAAGGATCGCCTGCACGAGTCCGCCCTCGGCCTGTCCGGCGGCCAGCAGCAGCGCCTGGTGATCGCCCGGACCATCGCGGTGGAACCGGAAGTGCTGCTGCTCGACGAGCCGTGCTCGGCGCTGGACCCGATCTCCACGCTGAAGATCGAAGAGCTGATCTACGAGTTGAAGTCGAAGTTCACCATCGTCATCGTTACCCACAACATGCAGCAGGCCGCGCGGGTTTCCGACTATACGGCGTTCATGTACATGGGCAAGCTGATCGAGTTCGGCGACACCGATACGCTGTTCACCAACCCGGCGAAGAAGCAGACCGAAGACTACATCACCGGCCGCTACGGCTAGCGGCGCGTCCGGAGGCGCGGCGATACCGCTGCCTCCGGCGCTCTCCGTAGCTCGTTGATGTCACCGGTCGCAGCGGCTCCAGAAGGATTCCCCACATGATCAACAAAGACAGTCTCACCCATCACATCTCCCAGCAGTTCAACGCCGAGCTGGAGGATGTGCGCAGCCACCTCCTGGCCATGGGCGGGCTGGTGGAAAAGCAGGTCAACGACGCGGTCAACGCGCTGATCGACGCCGACTCCGGCCTCGCCCAGCAGGTCCGCGAGATCGACGACCAGATCAACCAGATGGAGCGCAACATCGACGAGGAGTGCGTGCGTATCCTCGCCCGGCGTCAGCCGGCGGCCTCCGACCTGCGCCTGATCATCAGCATCTCGAAGTCGGTGATCGACCTCGAGCGGATCGGCGACGAGGCCTCCAAGGTCGCCCGCCGCGCCATCCAGCTGTGCGAGGAAGGCGAGTCGCCGCGCGGCTACGTCGAGGTTCGGCACATCGGCAGCCAGGTACAGAAGATGGTGCAGGAGGCACTGGACGCCTTCGCCCGCTTCGATGCCGACCTGGCGCTGTCCGTGGCGCAGTACGACAAGACCGTCGATCGCGAGTACAAGACCGCCCTGCGCGAGCTGGTCACTTACATGATGGAAGACCCGCGGGCGATATCCCGCGTGCTCAACATCATCTGGGCCCTGCGCTCGCTGGAGCGCATCGGCGACCATGCGCGCAACATCGCCGAGCTGGTGATCTACCTGGTTCGCGGCACCGACGTTCGCCACATCGGCCTGACCCGCATGAAGGAAGAGGTCGAGAACAACCGCGGCGAGTGATCTTCCGCAGGCAAGGCTCCCTTGACCTGGAGCCTTGTTTCTTCGCGCGACTGCAGCAAGGCTTGGCATCCTGCCAGCAGGGGAGGCTATCCTAGGCGGACCTGTCCAGGAGAAGTCGATGAGCAAAGTCAGCGCGCTAGTGGTGGATGACGCCCCCTTCATCCGAGATCTGATGAAGAAAGGGTTGCGCGACAACTTCCCCGGCCTTCATATCGAGGAGGCCGTGAACGGCCGCAAGGCCCAGCAACTGCTTAGTCGGCAGAACGTCGACCTGATCCTCTGCGATTGGGAGATGCCGGAGATGTCCGGCCTCGAACTGCTGACCTGGTGCCGTGCCCAGGAAAACCTCAAGACTACCCCGTTCATCATGGTCACCAGTCGCGGCGACAAGGAGAACGTGGTCCAGGCGATCCAGGCCGGGGTGTCGGACTACATCGGCAAGCCATTCTCCAATGACCAACTGGTGGCCAAGATCAAGAAGGCCCTGAGCCGCAGCGGCAAGCTGGAAGCCCTGGCGGCCCACGCGCCGCGCCGGGAGATCGCCAGCGGCATGGCCAACGATTCGCTGGCCGCCCTGACCGGTGGTCGCGCCGAGGTGATCAAGCCTGCCGCCAGTCCGGCAAAACCGGCCCCCGCGCCGAAGCCGGCTTCGGCTCCCCAGGCCAGCGCGCGTCCCGCCGGCAGCGGCAACCCGCTGGGGCAGGCGCAATTGCGCCTGCCGCAGAGCAGCATGCCCTGCGTGATCAAGGCGGTCAGTCTGAAGGAAGCGCAACTGGTGGTGAAGCGCGCCGACCCGTTGCCGCAGGTGCTGGAAAGCGCGGTGCTGGACCTCGAGGAAAACAGCGACGTGGCGCGCCTGAACGGCTACCTGCACGCCATCGCCGCGCTGGAGCCGAAGCCGGATAGCGATTGGCTGCTGTTGACCCTGCGTTTCGTCGACCGCGACCCGCAGAAGCTCGACTACCTGTCGCGCCTGATCGCCCGCGGAAGTACCCAGAAGCACTACGTTCCCGGCGCCTGAGCGGTTTTTTCCCGACGATCCGTTCACAGCCCGCTCGCTGTCGTCTCGCCCTGGCAATAAAGCGCTGCTAGTCTTGCCGATTCGGGATAACCAGAACGACACGATCCGTGCAGTCATGCTAGGGCGCCTTCTCCTTCTCTGTGGCCTGTTCGCCGCGGCAGCTCCGGCTGCGGCCCTGACCATCTACAAGTACACCGACGCCAATGGCGTGGTGACCTACTCCGACCGCGCCGTGGCCGGGGCGCAGGTGTTCGTCTTCCGCGACCGGATGGTCGAGCACCTGGAACGGGAAGTGAAGCTGGAGACGAAGAAGCACGCGGGTGGCGAGACCCTGCAGGTGCGCAACGACCTCTACGCGCCGGTCGAGGTCGAGTTGCGGATCCGCAACCCGCGCAATGCCGTTGGGGTGCCCGACGGGCCGATTCGCTGGGTGGTCCCGGCGCGCAGCCAGGTGCGCCTGGCGACCCTGGCGCCGCGCAAGGCCGGCAAGCCGATGAGCTACACCCCGAAGCTGCGTTACGCGCTCGGCGACCCGCGCCAGCAGCCGCTGCTCTATCGCTATCCGCTGCCCTGGCGCGGCGGGCCGTTCCGCCTGTCCCAGGGCGCCAATGGCAAGTACAGCCACTTCACCCCCAAGGGCCGCTACGCGATGGACATCGCCATGCCCGAGGGCACGCCGATCATCGCTGCCCGCGGCGGCACCGTGGTGAAGATCGAGAACAACCAGAGCGGGCGCGGCAACAATCCCTCGGGCAACTTCGTCCGCATCCTGCACGACGACGGCACCATGGGCGTCTACCTGCACCTGATGCGCCATTCGGTACTGGTCGCCGAGGGCCAGCGGGTCCAGGTCGGCACGCCGCTGGCGCGCTCCGGCAACACCGGCAACAGCAGCGGGCCGCACCTGCACTTCGTGATCCAGCGCAACGTCGGCCTGGCGCTGGAGTCGATTCCCTACGACTTCGCCCAGCCGGTCGACAGCCTGCCGAACTTCGCCATCGTCCGCGAGCCTTGAAAAGTCGCCGGCGCCGTGGCGGCGCCGGCTCGTCTCAGTCGAGCTTGACCACCTTGGCCAGGACGATCTTCGGACCGCGCATCTTCTTCACGATGATCCGCAGGCCCTCGGTGTCGAGGACTTCCTCTTCCTCCGGCACCCGCTTCAGGGTGTCGTAGACCAGCCCGGCGAGAGTGTCCGCCTCGACATGATCGAGGTCGATGCCGAGCAGGCGCTCGAGCTTGAACAGCGGTGTGTCGCCGCGCACCAGCAGCTTGCCCGGCTGGTAGGCGAGGATGCCGCGCTCGGTCTTGCGGTGTTCGTCCTGGATGTCGCCGACCAGCACTTCCAGCACGTCCTCCATGGTCAGGAAGCCGACCACCTTGTGATCGGCCTCTTCCACCACGGCGAAGTGCGCGCCGCCCTTGCGGAACTGCTCCAGCAGGCGCGACAGCGGGGTGTGCTTGGTGACGATCTCCAGCGGGCGCACCAGTTCGTCGAGGTCGAAGGTCTCCGGCAGGCTGTCCAGGGCGGACAGCGCCAGCAGCAGGTCCTTGATGTGCAGCAGGCCGATGAACTCGCCCTTGTGGCTGTCCCAGACCGGGTAGCGGCTGTACTTATGGCGGCGGATCACCGCGAGGATGTCCGCCAGCGGCGCGTCGTGCTCGAGGTAGACCAGGTCTTCGCGGGAGTTGGCCCAGTCGACCACCTCCAGTTCGCCCAGCTCCACCGCCGAGGCCAGCACGCGCATGCCCTGGTCGCTGGGGTCCTGGGCGCGGCTGGAGTGGAGGATCAGCTTCAGTTCGTCGCGGCTGTAGTGATGCTCGTGGTGCGGGCCGGGCTCGCCCTGGCCGGCGATCTTGAGGATGGCGTTGGCGCTGGCGTTGAGCAGCCAGATCGCCGGGTACATCAGCCAGTAGAAGAGGTACAGCGGCACCGCCGTCCACAGCGACAGCAGTTCCGGCTTGCGGATCGCCCAGGACTTGGGCGCCAGCTCGCCGACCACGATGTGCAGGTAGGAAATGATGAAGAACGCGGTGAAGAAGGAGATACCGCGGATCAGTTCGTCGGAATGCACGCCGATCATCGCCAGCAGCGGTTCCAGGAGTTCGGCGAAGGCCGGCTCGCCGACCCAGCCCAGGCCCAGGGAGGCCAGGGTTATGCCCAGCTGGCAGGCGGACAGGTAGGCGTCCAGCTGGTTGTGAACCTTGCGCAGGATGGCGCCGCGCCAGCCGTGCTGCTTGGCGATGGTTTCCACGCGGGTGGCGCGGAGCTTGACCATGGCGAACTCGGCGGCGACGAAGAAGCCATTGAGCAGGACGAGGAAAAGCGCGAAGAGGATCAGGCCGGCATCGGCGAAATAGGTGGCGATGCTGGTACTAGGAGAAGGGTCCATGGGGGTGTGCGGTAGCCAAAAGGCCCTTAAGAATGAGGGGCTGTGTCGTCGCTTGCAAGCCTTGGCCGTGCCGACGCCGGCGGCGCGGCACCGCGACGAGGCTCACTTCGGCGCCTTGCGCTCGGCCTCGGCGACCTGCGCCGGGGCGAAATGGCAGGTGAAGGTGCTGCCCTTGCCGGGCACGCTGCTGATTTCCAGGCGCGCGCGGTGGCGGATCAGCACGTGCTTGACGATGGCCAGGCCGAGGCCGGTGCCGCCGGTGTTGGAGGCGCGGCTGGAGTCCACCCGGTAGAAGCGCTCGGTCAGGCGCGGCAGGTGCTTGGGATCGACGCCGATACCGGTGTCCTGCACCGACAGGTGCGCGCCCTGTTCGTCGGCCCACCAGCGGATGCGGATCTCGCCTTCGTCGGGGGTGTACTTCACCGCGTTGAATACCAGGTTGGAGAAGGCGCTGCGCAGTTCCGCCTCGCTGCCCTTGAGCTGCACAGCGGGTGCGGCGTCCAGGCTGATGCGGTGGTTGCGCCCGGCGGACAGGGCCTGGGCGTCGTTACGGATGCTGGCGAGGAGAGCGTCCACCGCCACCGGCTTGTTGTCGCCGGGGTAGTCGGTGGCCTCCAGCTTGGCCAGCAGGAGCAGGTCGTTGAGCAGGTTCTGCATGCGTCCGGCCTGCTGCTGCATCTGCTGCAGGGCGCGCAGCCAGCGCGGGTTCACATCCTCGACGTTGTCGAGGAGGGTCTCCAGGTAGCCGGCGATCACCGTCAGCGGCGTACGCAGCTCGTGGGAGACGTTGGCCACGAAGTCCTTGCGCATCTGCTCCAGCTGGTGGACGCGGGTGACGTCGCGGACCAGCATCAGGTGCTCGCGGTTGCCGTAGAGGGTGATGTGGAATTGCAGGCGCAGGCGCTCGTTGATCGGCGAGGGGATTTCCAGCGGCTCCCGGTAATCCTCCTGGTCGAAGTATTCCTTGAAGCGCGGATGGCGGATCAGGTTGCTCACCGGCTGGCCACCGTCCTGCGGGGTCTTCAGGCCGAGCAGGTTTTCCGCGGCGAGGTTCCACCATTCCAGGTTGCCGTCGCTGTCGAGCATGATCACCGCGTCACGCAGGGCCGCGGTGGACTCCTGGATCCGGTCGATCACCGCCTGCAGGCGGCCACGGGCGCGCTGGTTGCGGCGTTGCAGGTGGTAGATATTGTCGAAGACTTCGCCCCAGAGGCCGTAGCTGTCCGGCGGTGGCTCGTCTGGCTGGTGGTTGCGCAGCCACTGGTGCAGGCGCAGTAGCTGCCAGAGGGTCCAGCCGAGGTAGAGAGCCAGGCCGAGGGCCAGGGCCCAGCCGTAATGGCCGCTGACCACGCCGAGCACGAGGCTGGCGGCCAGCACGAGAAGCAGGTGGCGGATCAGCGCTCCACGCCAGTCTTGGTTCACGACGGATTGCATCCTGTCCAGTGGCGGTCCGTCACGGGACCGTCCAGGGGAAACGACTCCGGCCGCTGGGCGGCCGGGAGCGGGGTCAGCTCTTGGTGGAGAAACGATAGCCGGTCCCGCGGACAGTCTGAACCAGATTTTCGTAGACCTCGCCGAGCGCCTTGCGCAGGCGGCGGATATGCACGTCGACGGTGCGCTCCTCGACATAGACGTTGCCGCCCCAGACCTGGTCCAGCAGTTGGCCGCGGGTATAGGCGCGTTCCTGGTGAGTCATGAAGAACTGCAGCAGGCGGTACTCGGTGGGGCCCATCTCGGCCGGCTTGCCGTCGATGGTCACGCGGTGGCTGATCGGGTCCAGCAGCAGGCCGCCGACCTCGATCGGCGCCTCGCTGTCGCCAGGCCCGGTGCGGCGCAGCACGGCCTTCAGGCGGGCGACCAGCTCGCGGGGCGAGAACGGCTTGGTGATGTAGTCGTCGGCGCCGACCTCCAGGCCCTGGATCTTGTTGTCCTCCTCGCCCTTGGCGGTGAGCATGATGATCGGGATGTCGACGGTCAGTTCGTCACGCTTCAGGCGTCGCGCCAGTTCGATGCCGGAAGTGCCGGGGAGCATCCAGTCGAGCAGGATCAGGTCCGGCTTGCGGTCGACGATCACCGCGTGCGCCTGCTGGGTATTTTCCGCCTCCAGGCACTCGTAGCCGGCCATCTCCAGGGCCACGGCGATCATCTCGCGAATCGGTGCTTCGTCATCAACGATGAGGATTGTCTTGCCAACCATGGTCTTGCCTCGGGTCGATCTGTCTTGCGCCGCATTAGATAACGAAATTGTGTCAGGTATGTGACACAACGGCGTAGTTTCCGCCGACTGCCCGCGGCGGGGCTATGCTCAACAGGTTCCGGTGCCGTCCCTGCGGGCGGCGAACGCTCCACCTGAAGACACAGGAGAGAGACGCGATGAACAGAATCCACCTGGCGCTGGGTCTGGCGCTGGCCCTGCCGGCGTTCGCCGCGCTGGCCCAGGAAACGGTGGCGCCGGCCACCGAAAAGGACGGCGTGCTGGTCGATGGCAAGGGCATGACGCTCTATACCTACGACAAGGACAGCGAAGGGCAATCCGCCTGTTCCGGGCAGTGCGCGAAGAACTGGCCGCCGCTGGCCGCGGCCCAGGGAGCGCAGGCCAGCGGCGACTGGAGCCTGGTCGCTCGCGAGGACGGCACCCAGCAGTGGGCCTACTACGGCAAGCCCCTTTATACCTTCATCCAGGACAAGAAGCCTGGCGACAAGAACGGTGACGGCAAGATGGGCGCCTGGCACGTCGCCCAGCCGGACATGGACTAGACGGCCGCCGGCCTGCGCGCCGCTCAACGCAGCGCGTAGTCGGCGACCGTGCCGAGGAAGATCGCCAGGCCAGCCCAGTGGTTGTGCAGGAAGGCGCGGAAGCAGGCCTGCGGGTCGCGGTCGCGGGTCGACCAGGCTTCCCAGACGAAGCAGGCCGCCGCCACCGCCAGGCCGAGGTAGAAGCACAGGCCCAGTTCGAAGCGGTTGCCGGCCAGCACTAGCAGGAGCAGGGTCAGGCCCTGCAGGCTGCCGATGATCAGGCGGTCGGCATCGCCGAAGAGGATTGCGGTGGACTTGATGCCGATCTTCAGGTCGTCCTCGCGGTCGGTCATCGCGTAGTAGGAGTCATAGGCGACCGTCCACAGCACGTTGGCCAGGAACAGCAGCCAGGCGCTGGCCGGCAATTCGCCGCGCTCGGCGGTGAAGGCCATCAGGATGCCCCAGGAATAGGCGGCGCCCAGCACCACCTGCGGATAGTAGGTGTAGCGCTTCATGAAGGGGTAGAGCGAGGCCACGGCTACCGCGCCGAACGACAGCCAGACGGTCGTTGCATTGGTCAGCAGGACCAGGCCGAAGCTCAGCGCGACCAGAACGGCGAAGGTGATCCAGGCCTCGCGCACGCTGATCTTGCCGGTGGCCAGCGGGCGCGCCTTGGTGCGTGCGACATGGCCGTCGAAATTGCGGTCGGCGAAATCGTTGATCACGCAGCCGGCTGCGCGCATCAGGATGACGCCGAGGACGAAGATCAGCAGGTTCTTCAGTTCCGGCACGCCGTCCGCGGCGATCCACAGCGACCAGAGGGTCGGCCAGAGCAGCAGGTAGATGCCGATCGGCCGGTCCAGCCGCACCAGTTGGACGAAGTCCCAGGCGCGGGGGTGCAGGCGGGCCAGCGGCTTGATCAGGGTGACGAACATGGGGACCTCCGGAGTCGACCGGGGGATTATACGTCGGCGATTCCCGCCTGGTCCCACAGGCGCGGTAGGTACACCTCCGCCACCAGCACCCCGAGCGCGCCGCGGGAAAACCGTGAGCGACGGCCCCAGAGACCCTCGGCGCGGACCTCGGCGGGCAGACCGGCCGCCGGATAGCGGCAGACTTCGATGGGCCCGCGCTCGAAGGCGCTGTCGCTGAACAGCAACTCGCCCAGCGAGCGGGTGCCGAGCAGCGCCAGGTCGAAGCCCGAGCCTTCCAGGGCGCTGCGCGCCGCCACGCTGCGGGCGAACACCCAGGGACGGTCGTGGCCATGCAGGTAGACCTCGCGGACCCAGCCGCTACTGCCGGGAGGGACGTCGAGCCCCTGGCATTCGTCGTCGCGCAGGGTCTGCCAGCCTTCCAGCAGGGGTTCGACGCGGAACGCGCCGTCGGCCAGGGCGGTCAGGCGCCGGGTCAGCGACCCCTCGTCGAACAGCCAGTCGAGGACGGCGGGGGAGACGCTTGACAGTTGGTCGGCGCGAAGCCAGAGCGCATTGCTGGGCATGACGGGACTACGAGACGGCGGCAGAAGGCGGCGAGGGTAGCACGTTCGGCCGGCGGCCGGTCTGCGACGCGGTGGCGCGTCACCCCCAGCCGTTCAGGCGCAGGGTGGCGCGGACCAGGCGCTGTTCTTCCTGCTCGATCTCCCGCAGGTTGTCGCGGATGCTGTGGATATGTTCGCGCGCCGCCCGTTGCGCCTGGTCCGGCTGGCGCTCGCGGAGGGCCGCGTAGAGGCGCGCGTGCTGGCGGTCGATCTGGCGTTTCTGCGGCGGCCGGTGATAGAGGTTGTTCACTGAGGCGAACACCGTGCTCAGCAGCAGTTCGTTGAGCGATTGCAGGGTATGCACCAGCACCGGATTGTGCGATGCCTCGCTGATCGCCCGGTGGAACGCGTGGTCGCGGCGGGCGTGCTCGCGGGGATCGATCGGCTGGGTTTCCTCGTGGCTGGCGAGCATCTCTTCGTAGCGCCGGGCGAGCAGGACGAAGTCTGCCTCGGTGCCGCGTAGCGCTGCCAGGCGGGCCGCCTCGCCCTCCAGCAGGGCGCGGACTTCGAGCAGGTCGTAGAGGGTGCGCGGCTGGGAGCCGAACAGGTGCATCAGCGGGCTGACGTCGGCGTTGCGGTCGAGGTCGGCGACGAACGACCCACGGCCATGCTCGGTGTCGATGATGCCGCGCCCGCGCAGCGCCCGCAGGCCCTCGCGCAGGGCCGAGCGCGAGCAGCCGAGCTTGGCCACCAGGCGCCGCTCGGACGGCAGAGCCTGGCCGACCTTGAGCACGCCGTCGACGATCAGCCGCTCGATACGCTCTGCGACCTGGTCGGCCACCCGCTGTTTCTGCATGGAAGCTCCCGTTGCACTGGTAGGACCAGTTGGCTGTCGTTACTCACTATAGAAGCTCAGGGACTTTCTAGCATGCGCCTCATGCCCATGGCTCCTGGTGATACTGGTAGGACCAGTTAGACGCCTGCTGGACCCCGGCGTCCGCGCGGTACAGGCTGTGGACGCTTGCTGATCCCGCCGACAACCACAACAAGGACAGCCGCCATGAACATCCTCTACGACGAGCGTCTGGACGGTCCGCTGCCGCAGGTGGACAAGGATGGCCTGCTGGCCGAGTTGCGCCTCCGCCTGCCCGACCTCGAACTGCTGCACGCCGCGGAAGACCTGCGTCCCTACGAGTGCGACGGACTCTCGGCGTATCGCTGCACGCCGTTGCTGGTTGCATTGCCGGAACGCATCGAACAGGTTCAGGGCCTGCTCGCCCTCTGCCATCGGCTGAAGGTGCCGGTCGTGGCGCGTGGTGCCGGCACCGGCCTGTCCGGCGGCGCGCTGCCGCTGGAGAACGGCGTGCTGCTGGTGATGGCGCGTTTCCGGCGGATCCTCGAGATCGATCCGCTGGGTCGTTTCGCCCGGGTCCAGCCTGGCGTGCGCAACCTGGCGATCTCCCAGGCCGCTGCCCCTCATGGTCTGTACTACGCACCGGACCCGTCCTCGCAGATCGCCTGCTCCATCGGCGGCAACGTCGCGGAGAACGCCGGCGGCGTGCATTGCCTGAAGTACGGCCTGACCGTGCACAACCTGTTGCAGGTGGACATCGTGACCCTGGAAGGCGAGCGCCTGAGCCTGGGGTCCAGCGCCCTGGACAGCGCCGGCTTCGACCTGCTGGCGCTGTTCACCGGCTCCGAAGGGCTGCTCGGCGTGGTGGTGGAGGTCACCGTCAGGCTGTTGCCGCGCCCGCCGGTGGCGAAGGTCCTGCTGGCCAGCTTCGACGATGTGGAAAGCGCCGGGCGGGCGGTGGCCGACCTGATCGGTGCCGGCATCGTCCCGGCCGGGCTGGAAATGATGGACAACCTGTCGATCCGCGCCGCTGAGGATTTCATCCACGCCGGTTACCCGGTCGACGCGGCGGCGATCCTGCTCTGCGAACTGGATGGCGTGGAAGCCGACGTGCACGAGGATTGCGAGCGGGTCCGCGAGCTGTTCGAGGCGGCTGGCGCCACCTCGGTGCGACAGGCCCAAGACGAGGCCGAGCGCCAGCGCTTCTGGGCCGGGCGCAAGAATGCGTTTCCGGCGGTCGGGCGGATTTCCCCCGATTACTACTGCATGGACGGCAGCATCCCGCGCCGCGAGCTGCCGCGGGTGCTGCATGGCATCGCCGAGCTTTCGCGCGAATACGGCCTGCGGGTGGCCAACGTATTCCACGCCGGCGACGGCAACATGCACCCGCTGATCCTCTTCGACGCCAACCTGGCGGGCGAGCTGGAGCGCGCTGAAGCGCTGGGCGGCAGGATCCTCGAGTTGTGCGTGGCGGTAGGCGGCAGCATCACCGGCGAACATGGCGTCGGCCGCGAGAAGATCAACCAGATGTGCGCTCAGTTCAATGCCGACGAGCTGACCCTGTTCCACGCCGTGAAGGCGGCGTTCGACCCGGCCGGGCTGCTCAATCCCGGCAAGAACGTGCCCACCCTGCATCGCTGCGCCGAGTTCGGCGCCATGCACGTCCGCCACGGTCGACTGCCGTTCCCCGAACTGGAGCGTTTCTGATGAGCCAGCCGTATTTCGATCCGGACGCTGGCGCCGACCATGCCGGCGCGCTGCTCGAGCGGGTCCGCGACGCCCTGGCGCGGCGCGCGCCGCTGCGCATCGTCGGTGGCGATAGCAAGGCGTTCCTCGGCAGGCCGGTTGCGGGCGAACCGCTGGCGCTCGCCGAACACCGTGGGATCGTCGCCTACGATCCCTGCGAACTGGTGATCACCGCCCGTGCCGGTACGCCGCTGGACGAGCTACAGGCCGTGCTGGCGCGCGGCGGGCAGATGCTTGCCTGCGAGGCGCCGGGTTTCGGCGGCCGGGCGACGGTCGGCGGGGTGCTCGCCAGCGGCCTGTCCGGACCGCGCCGGCCCTGGGCGGGAGCGGTACGCGATTTCGTCCTCGGGACGCGGCTGATCAGTGGCCTGGGCACCCACCTGCGCTTCGGCGGCGAGGTGATGAAGAACGTCGCCGGCTACGACCTGTCGCGGTTGCTGGCGGGCAGCTTCGGTTGCCTCGGGGTGGTCACCGAAGTGTCCTTCAAGGTGCTGCCCATGCCGCGCTGCCAGGCCGGCCTGAGCCTGGACCTGCCGGTGGCGACGGCGTTGCGCAAGCTGGCCGAGTGGGGAGGCCAGCCATTGCCGATCAGTGCGGCCTGCCACGACGGCGAAGCCCTGCGCCTGCGCCTGGAGGGCGGCGAGGGCTCGGTACGCTCGGCGCGCGACCGCCTCGGTGGCGAAGCGCTCGAGGACGGCTTCTGGGCCGACCTGCGCGAGCAGCGCCTGCCGTTCTTCGACGACCCGCGACCGCTCTGGCGCCTGTCGCTGCCGGCGCTGGCGCCGGAGACGCCGTTGCCCGGTCGTCAGTTGCTGGACTGGGGCGGGGCGCTGCGCTGGCTGAAAAGCGACGCGCCGGCCGCGGACATCCGTGCGTGGGCCGCCGCCCATGGCGGTCACGCCACCTGCTACCGCGCCGGCCATCTCGATGCGCCGTTCCAGCCGCTACCGCCTGGACTGCTCGGCCTGCACCGGGCACTCAAACGCCAGCTCGACCCGCAGGGCATCTTCAATCCCGGGCGGATGTACGCCGAACTCTGAGGAGGCGCGATGCAAACCAACCTCTGCGATTCCGCCCGGCAACGCGCCGAGGCCGCCGAAGCCGAGCGCATCCTGCGCAGCTGCGTGCACTGCGGTTTCTGCAACGCCACCTGCCCGACCTACCAGGAGCTGGGCGACGAACTCGACGGCCCGCGCGGACGGATCTACCTGATCAAGCAGTTCCTCGAGCGCGACGAGGCCAGCGAGCGCACCCGCCTGCACCTCGATCGCTGCCTGAGCTGCCGCAACTGCGAAACCACCTGCCCGTCCGGAGTCGAGTACCACAAGCTGCTGGATATCGGCCGCGACCTACTCGCCGAACGCCTGCCGCGCGGCTTCCGGCAACGCCTGCTGCGCGACGGGCTGCGCCTGCTGGCCCCGCGCCCGGGGTTGTTCGGCGCGCTGGCCGGCGCTGCCGGGCGGCTGAGGCCTCTGCTGCCTGAGGCGATGCAGGGCAAGCTGCCACGTCGGGTCGCGGCGCCGGGCAGGCGGCCGCAGCCCCGGCATGCGCGGCGCGTGCTGCTGCTCGAAGGTTGCGTGCAGCCGGCGCTGTCGCCGAACACCAACGCCGCCGCCGCGCGGGTTCTGGACCGCCTGGGAATCAGCGTGACGCCGGCGGCCGCGGCCGGCTGCTGCGGCGCGCTGGATTTCCACCTGGATGCGCAGGAGCGCGGCCGCCAGCGCGCGCGGCGCAATATCGACGCCTGGTGGCCGTTGCTGCGCGAGGGTGCCGAGGCCATCGTGCAGACCGCCAGCGGCTGCGGCGCCTTCGTCAAGGACTACGCCTACCTGCTGCGCGACGACCCACGGTACGCGGACAAGGCGCGCGAGGTCGCCGCCGCTGCCCGCGACCTGGTGGAAGTGCTTCGCGACGAGCCGCTGGAGTCCCTCGGCCTGCGCTGCGACCAGCGCCTGGCGTTCCACTGCCCATGCACACTGCAGCACGCGCAACGACTGGGCGGGGCCGTGGAGGCGGTGCTGCGGCGACTGGGCTTCCATCTCACCGAGGTGGCCGACGGTCATCTCTGCTGCGGGTCCGCCGGCACCTACTCGCTGACCCAGCCGGCGCTGTCCCGGCGTCTGCGCGACAACCGCCTGGACGCCCTGGAAAGCGGCGCGCCGGATGTCATCGCCACGGCCAACGTCGGTTGCCAGGCCCATCTCGACGGGGCCGGACGGACCCCGGTACGCCACTGGATCGAGCTGCTCGACCAGGCCTTGCCCGGAGGAGAGTGAAACCATGCACAGCAAGCCGGTACTCGGCCGCGAGGAGGTCGCCCGCGTCCTTGGCGCGGCCCGCGAGGAGGCACAGCGCCAAGGCTGGGCGGTGAGCATCGCGGTGGTCGACGACGGCGGCCACCCGCTGGCGCTGGAGCGCCTCGACGGCTGCGCGCCGATCGGTGCCTACATCGCGACGGAAAAGGCCCGCAGCGCCGCCCTCGGGCGCCGGGAAACGAAGCGCTACGAGGACATGATCAACGGCGGACGCAGTGCCTTCCTCTCGGTGCCGCTGCTGCAGGCCACCCTGGAGGGCGGCGTGCCGATCCTGGTGGACGGACAGGTGGTCGGCGCGGTCGGGGTTTCCGGCGTACGCGCCGAAGAGGACGCCCGGGTGGCGCGGATCGGAGCCGAGGGGTTGTGAGGCGACCGGTGGGCACCACCCATCTTTGGTTGGCCCGTTCGGCACCACCTTGCCTTTCGGGCAGGTTGGCGGACAGGGTGGATTTGTTATAGGTTGCCGGCGCTGAACCGTGGTAACCCGCCCGAGGTAAACAATGAAGAAGTGGCAATGCGTGGTGTGTGGACTGATCTATGACGAGGCCAAAGGCTGGCCGGAAGAAGGCATCGAGGCGGGAACGCGCTGGGAAGACGTGCCTGAAGACTGGCTGTGCCCCGACTGCGGCGTCGGCAAGCTGGACTTCGAGATGATCGAAATCGGCTGAGCCCCGCTCGCCGGCGAAGAAGGCGGCCCTGGCCGCCTTTTTTCATGCCTGGCCAGCGGCCGTCCAGGAGTTATCCTTGGGACTTGGGTCCGGTCATTGACTGTCCTGCCGGGAACGCCCGGCAGCCTTGCCGTTGGCCGGCCACCGACGCTGAGCTAGGTTCGACGAACGAGGAGGGTGGCTATGCGCAAGTGGCAATGCGTGGTCTGCGGCTTCATCTACGACGAAGCCCTGGGCCTGCCCGAAGAAGGCATTCCGGCGGGAACCCGTTGGGAGGACATCCCGGCGGACTGGGTCTGCCCGGACTGCGGTGTCGGCAAGATCGATTTCGAGATGATCGAGATCGCCTGAGCGAAATCCACAGAAGCGGCGCCCGGCGCCGGCAATCACAGAGGAACGGAAATGAGCGAGCGTGCGCCCCTGGTAATCATCGGAACCGGCCTGGCGGGCTACAACCTGGCCCGCGAGTGGCGCAAGCTGGACGGCGAGACGCCGCTGCTGATGATCACCGCCGACGACGGCCGTTCCTATTCCAAGCCGATGCTCTCTACCGGCTTCTCGAAGAACAAGGACGCCGACGGCCTGGCCATGGCCGAACCGGGCGCCATGGCCGAGCAACTGAACGCGCGCATCCTGACCCATACCCGGGTCACCGGTATCGATCCCGGCCATCAGCGGATCTGGATCGGCGAGGAAGAGGTGCGTTATCGCGACCTGGTCCTGGCCTGGGGCGCGGAGCCGATCCGGGTGCCGGTCGAGGGCGATGCCCAGGACGCGCTCTACCCGATCAACGACCTGGAAGACTACGCGCGCTTCCGCCAGGCGGCTGCCGGCAAGCGCCGGGTACTGCTGCTCGGTGCGGGGCTGATCGGTTGCGAATTCGCCAACGACCTCTCCAGCGGCGGCTACCAGCTCGACGTGGTGGCGCCTTGCGAGCAGGTCATGCCGGGCCTGCTCCACCCGGCCGCGGCGAAGGCCGTGCAGGCAGGCCTGGAAGGCCTCGGCGTGCGCTTCCACCTGGGGCCGGTGCTGGCCAGCCTGAAGAAGGCCGGCGAGGGGCTGGAAGCGCATCTTTCGGATGGCGAGGTGATTCCCTGCGACCTGGTGGTCTCCGCCGTCGGCCTGCGTCCGCGCACCGAACTGGCCTTCGCCGCCGGGCTGGCGGTCAACCGCGGGATCGTCGTCGACCGCTCGCTGCGCACCTCCCACGCCAACATCTACGCGCTGGGCGACTGCGCCGAAGTGGACGGCCTCAACCTGCTCTATGTGATGCCGCTGATGGCCTGCGCACGCGCGCTGGCGCAGACCCTCGCCGGCAACCCCAGCCAGGTGGCCTACGGTCCCATGCCGGTGACGGTGAAGACCCCGGCCTGCCCGCTGGTGGTGTCGCCGCCGCCCCGCGGAATGGATGGCCAATGGCTAGTGGAAGGCTCTGGAACGGACCTCAAGGTCCTGTGCCGGGATACCGCTGGTCGAGTGATCGGTTATGCCCTGACCGGAGCGGCGGTGAACGAAAAATTGGCCCTGAACAAAGAGTTACCCGGCCTCATGGCTTGAATGCCATTGGTTCCGGCCGTTATGCCGTCGAGACTTGCGGCAAAATTGTCGGACGATACTGGCGCAGTCCTCGGGAGCATGCCATCCTCCATCGCGTCTACCGCAGTCTAGAGCCTATGGTTCCGGTGGACTGCGGTGCCTTTGAGCGCTGCTGGGAAGACAGCACGGACACAAAAACAACAAACCGTCAAAGAGGCAACTATGCGTAAACCAGAACTAGCCGCCGCTATCGCCGAAAAGGCCGATCTCACCAAGGAACAGGCCAATCGCGTTCTCAACGCCCTGTTGGATGAAATCACCGGCGCGCTGAACCGCAAGGACAGCGTGACCCTGGTCGGTTTCGGCACCTTCCTGCAACGCCATCGCGGAGCCCGCACGGGGAAGAACCCGCAGACCGGCCAGCCGGTGAAGATCAAGGCCAGCAACACCGTCGCCTTCAAGCCGGGCAAGGCCCTGCGCGACGCGGTCAACTGACCGCCGAGAGCCCGGAGTCAGAGCGGCTCCGGGCTTCGTCGAAGATGCTTCCGCGCTCATCGAAAGGACAGCTGTAGTCCTCCTCGCGAACAGCTACAATGCGCCGCTCATCTCCCCGGATATCGAGGCGCGTGCATGAAATTTCGTCTTCTCCTGTGGATGCTTGGTCGCCTGATGGCCAAGGCCAGCCGCGACAATCCCGCTTTCCAGAAGCAGCTCGAGGGCAAGGACCTGGTGTTCCAGTTGCATACCCTCGACGGCAAGGTGGCGCGCCACTACCTGGTCAGGGACCTGCGCGTCAGCAGCAAGCGCGGTACCCATCCGCAACCGGCATTTTCCCTGGGGTTCAAGGACGGAGCCTACGGTTTCGCCGCGATGACTTCGAAGAACCCGCAGTTGGCCTTCATGCAGGGCATCCAGAACAAGGACATCCAGATACAGGGCAATCCGGCGCTGGTGATCTGGTTCCAGGGTCTGGTGAAGTACCTCAAGCCGAAGAAGAAGGCTCCGGAGAAGAAAGCCGCCTGAGGGCGGCTTTCGATCTCATCCGGGCTGCGGCCGCAGCCTTTCGGTAGTGCGTTTCGCAGCGGACTACCCGGTCACCCCGGCAAGCGATTGAACTGGGCCGCCAGTTCGCGCAGGGCCGCTTCCGCTTCCAGCACCTTTTTCACGGCGTCCCCGGCCTTCTCCGGGGTGATCCCCAGGCGCTCGTACAATGCCGCCGGAATCGCTTGCTGCGGGCCATCGCCGATGCCGCTGTTGCGCAGCAACCGGTTGGTCAGGCAGATCAGGTTGGCGTAGACCGCGTTCGACCCGGTGTAGCTGGGATCCTGCTGGAAGCGCAGGGCGCAATAGAGGTCGTCAGGCATGTCCCAGACGCGCATCAGCCAGGCGCCGATCTGCTCGCGGGTGATCCCCAGCAGGTGCTGTTCGATATAGGCATGGCCGAGGTGCGGGTTGACCTCCAGGTGCCGGCAGATCAGCGAGAAATGCGGCGGGAAGACATGCGCCAGGACCAGGTAGCCGAAATTGTGCAGCAGGCCGCCCAGGTAGCTCAGGCCGGACTCCGGGCGCAGCTCGCGCGGCATGGCGCGGGTCAGGCCCTCGATCACCGCGGCGGTGTAGATCGCTTGCTGCCAGTAGGGCGTGGCCTGCTGTGGCTGGTCCTTGGGCAGGCTCAGGCTCTTGCCCAGGGCGAGGCCGAGGGCCAGGTTGATCACCAGGTCGAAACCGAGGACGCGGACGATCGCGTCTTCCACCGAGCGGATCTTGCCCGGAGCGGCGTAGTAGGGCGAGGCCGCCCAACTGACCACCTGGGCGGCGAGCGCCGGATCGGTTTCCACCAGACCGGTGATGTCGTCGACGCTGGCGTTGGGGTCGACCCGCAGCTTGATGATCTTCTGCGCCGTCTGCGGCAGCGGTGGAATCTCGATGGTCTGCTCCAGGCGCTGCTGGATGCGCCGGGCGGTGAAGGCCTGCACGGCCTGGCTGATTTCCGCGCGGTCGTCGTCCGGGCGGTCAAGGTTCAGGTTGATGTTTTCCAGCGGTTCGCCGAAGCGCGCGGCGCTGGCCTTGCCCAGCAGGCCGCGGAAGTCGTTGCTGGCGATCTCCAGGAGGATGCCGGGCTGGCCGGACTCGATCAGCAGGCGCGGTTCCTGCAACAGGCGCTCGTCGTACAGGCAGGGCGAACTGGTCAGGGGCGGCAACGCCGGCAGGCGGTGCAACTCGTGCTTGCCGAGCATTCGTTCCAGGCGCTCGGGCTTGATCGCCAGCAGCTTGCGGCCGGTCAGTTCGGTGAGCCGGGCGAGGTCCAGCAACTGGCTCTGCGGGAACAGCACCAGCAGGGTGCCGACGGCGTCGTCCAGCAGCACCGCCTGGACCCGGCGGGCGGCAGGCAGCTCCGCGCTGTCGCTGACCTCGCGGCAGGCGATGCCTAGCTTGGCGAGCAGCTGGAGGATGACCTGGGGGGCGTGCGGAGCATCGGCGGAGGCCAGGGCGGCTTCTGTCATGACGAGACCATGCGAGCTGGATTTTCCCTCAGTATAACCAGAGCTGCTTCAAGACTGAGACCTACGCCGGTCAGCGAGAGCGAAATAGATCACACTTGACCGTATTGCTGGCCGTGGCGCAACCACCGTTCGAGCAGCGGGCTGACATGCTGCGGCCAGTGCGCCAGGAGGGATTGGGCGGCATCGCGGACCGCCGGCAGCAGGTCTGCGTCGCGCATCAGGTCGGCGACCTTGAATTGCAGCAGGCCGGTTTGGCGGGTGCCGAGCATTTCGCCGGGGCCGCGCAATTCCAGGTCCTTCTCGGCGATGACGAAGCCGTCGCTGGTTTCGCGCATGATGCCCAGCCGCTCGCGGCCGATCTGCGACAGCGGTGGGTGGTAGAGCAGCACGCAGTGGCTGGCGGCGCTGCCCCGGCCAACCCGGCCGCGCAACTGGTGCAGTTGGGCCAGGCCAAGGCGCTCGGGGTTCTCGATGATCATCAGGCTGGCGTTGGGCACGTCGACGCCGACCTCGATCACCGTGGTCGCCACCAGCAGTTGCAACATGCCTTCCTTGAAGGCTTCCATCACCACGGCCTTGTCCGCCGGCTTCATGCGCCCGTGGATCAGGCCGACGCGCAGTTCGCCCAGCGCCGAGGAAAGCTCTTCGTAGGTGGTCTCGGCGGCCTGGCAGGTAAGCTCCTCGGACTCTTCGATCAGGGTGCACACCCAGTAGGCCTGGCGCCCTTCGCGGCAAGCCGCGCGGACTCGCTCGATCACCTCGATACGGCGGCTGTCGGCCACCAGCACGGTATTCACCGGGGTACGCCCGGGCGGCAGCTCGTCTAGGATCGAGGTGTCGAGGTCGGCATAGGCGCTCATCGCCAGGGTCCGCGGGATCGGCGTGGCGGTCATGATCAACTGGTGTGGGCAGAGCCTGCCGTCCACGCCCTTCTGGCGCAGGGCCAGGCGCTGCTGCACGCCGAAGCGGTGCTGTTCGTCGATGATCGCCAGTGCAAGGCGCTTGAATTTCACTTCATCCTGGAACAGCGCGTGGGTGCCGACCACCATCGGCGCGCCGTCGCCGATGCGTTCCAGTGCCGCCGCGCGGGCCTTGCCCTTGAGCTTGCCGGCCAGCCAGGCGACTTCGATGTCCAGCGGCTGGAGCCACTTGCTGAAGTTGAGGAAATGCTGCTCGGCGAGGATCTCGGTCGGCGCCATCAGCGCCACCTGGTAGCCGGCCTCTATGGCTTGCAGGGCGGCGAGGGCGGCGACCACGGTCTTGCCGGCACCGACGTCGCCTTGCACCAGGCGCAGCATCGGCTCGTCCTGGGCCAGGTCGTAGGCGATCTCCGCGCCGACCCGGCGTTGCGCGCCGGTCGGCTGGAAGCCGAGGTTGGCAAGGAAGCGTTTCGGCAAGCGGCTGGCCGCCGGCAAGCGCGGCGCTGCCTGCGAGCGCACGGCTTCGCGCAGGCGCTGCAGGGATAACTGGTGGGTCAGCAGTTCTTCGAAGGCCAGGCGCAACTGCGCCCAGTGCCGGCCTTCGGCCAGTTCCTCGATGTCGGCATCCGGCGGCGGCCGGTGCAGGTAGCGGATCGCCTGGTCGAGCGGGCCAAGTTGGTAGTCGCGTGCCAGTTCCGCCGGCAGCCAGTCGGGCAGGCTGCTGGGGCCGAGCATGGCCAGGGCCTGTTGGCTCAACTGGCGCAGGCGCTGCTGGGTGAGGCCCTCGGTAGTCGGGTAGATCGGCGTCAGGGTCTGCTCCACCGGAATCGGCTCGTCGCCGTTCAGCGCGCGGTATTCCGGATGGTAGATCTCCAGGCCCGAGGCACCCGGCCGGACTTCGCCGTAGCAGCGCAGGTGGGTGCCGCGCTTGAGACCGTCCTTCTGCGCCTGGCTGAAATGGTAGAAGCGCAGGCTCAGGGTGCCGCTGCCGTCCTGCAGGCGCACCAGCAGGCTGCGGCGGCGCCCCATCACCACGTCGGCGCCGGCCACCACGCCCTCGACCACCGCGTCGGCCCCTGGCCGCAGGGCGCCGATGGCGGTGACGCGGGTACGGTCCTGGTAGCGCAGGGGCAGGTGGAACAGGATATCCTGCAGGGTTTCCAGGCCTACCCGAGCGAGCTTCTCCGCCAGCGCGGCGCCTACGCCCTTTAGCGCGGTGACCGGGACCCTGGACAGCTCGGTCATGCGATTTGCGGTTGTTCCTGGGTTTGCGGACGGGCCACCGAGCACAGGCGGATCGAGTCGGCCAGCACTTCGATGGCGCGTGGACGCGGGAAGCTGGCGCGCCAGGCGATGGCAACGGTACGGAACGGCACCGGCGCGCTGAACGGGCGCACTTCGATGACGCCCGGCGCGTAGTGGTGGCTGTCCACCGCGGAGAACGGCAGCACCGAGACGCCCAGTCCGGAGGCGACCATGTGGCGGATGGTCTCCAGCGACGAGGACTCCACCGTGGTGTGCTTGTTCTCGTCGCCCTTGCGCACGGTCGGGCAGGCTTCCAGCACCTGGTCGCGGAAGCAGTGGCCTTCGCCGAGCAGGAGCAGGCTCTTGTCGTTGAGCAGCTCGGAATCGATGCTGGCCTTGGCGGTCCAGGGATGGTCGGCCGGCATCAGCACATAGAAGGGCTCGTCGAACAGCGGCTTGGTCAGGACGTCGGCTTCCTGGAACGGCAGGGCGATGATGATCGCGTCGAGTTCGCCGGTACGCAGCTTGTCGCGGAGGATATGGGTGAAGTTCTCCTCGATGTACAGCGGCATCTGCGGCGCGACCCGGTGCAGCTGGGGAATCAGATGCGGGAACAGGTAGGGACCGATGGTGTAGATGGCGCCGACCTTCAGCGGCGCGGCCAACTGGTTCTTGCCGGCCTGGGCCAGCTCGCGGATGCCCTGGGCCTGTTCGAGGACCTTCTGCGCCTGGGCGACGATGCCTTCGCCCACTGGCGTCAGGCGCACGGCGCTCTTGCTGCGCTCGAAGATCAGCACCCCCAGCTCGTCCTCGAGCTTCTTCACGCCGACCGAGAGGGTCGGTTGGCTGACGTGGCAACGCTCGGCGGCGCGGCCGAAGTGTTGTTCCTGGGCGAGGGTGACGATGTAGCGCAGTTCGGTGAGGGTCATGGCTGCTCATCCGTTAAGATCGGCCAAGCATAGCGGCTGCACCGCCGCGAACCAACCTCCGGGGGCATGATCGGGCGTGCATTGCAGACGATTCGACGCCTACACTGCCCGCCTTGTTGTAGGAAGGAGACGGCTTCATGTCGCAAACAGTGATGATCGCCGGCTGCGGCGATGTCGGCGGGCGCCTCGGCGAGGCGCTGCTGGCCGATGGCTGGCGGGTCCATGGCCTGCGTCGCTCGGTGGACGCCTTGCCGCAGGGGATCCTGCCGGTGGCTGGCAATCTGCAGGCTCCGGAGTGTCCCGCGCAGTGGCCGAGCGAGCCGCTCGACTACCTGGTGTACAGCGCCGCCGCCAGTCAGCACGACGAGGCTGGCTACCGTGCCGCCTACGTCGACGGCCTGCGCCATGTGCTGGGCTGGTTGCAGGCCCGCGGCCAGCGGCCCAGGCGCCTGCTGTTTGTCTCCAGCACCGGGGTCTACGCGCAGACCGATGGCGGCTGGATCGACGAGGAGTCGCCGGCGCTTTCCCAGGCCTATTCCGGACGGATCATGCTCGACGCCGAGCAGGTCGCGCTGGACAGCGGGATACCGGCTACCCGCGTGCGCCTGGCCGGCATCTACGGTCCGGGGCGGGAGTGGCTGCTCAACCAGGTACGCCAGGGTTACCGGGTGGTCAGCGAGCCGCCCCTGTATGCCAACCGGATCCACGCCGACGATGCGGCCGGGCTGCTGGCCTTCCTGTTGCGCGCCGATGCCGGTGGCCAGGCGTTGGAGGACTGCTACATCGGTGTCGACGACGCGCCCGTGGCGATGCACGAGGTGGTCGACTACCTGCGCCAGCGCCTGGGCGTCAGCCAATGGGCCGACGAACATTCGGTACGCCGCGCCGGCAGCAAGCGTTGCAGCAATCGCCGCGCCCGGGCGCTCGGCTGGGTGCCGCGCTATCCCAGCTACCGCGAGGGCTACGCGGCGGTACTCGGGGACGCCTGATGGCTGCCAACCGGTTGTTGGCGCGTCCCTGGCTGCCTGGCGTGGAGCTGTTCCATGCGGACTTCTCCGGCCAGGCGTTCGGCCGCCACAGCCATTCGGCCTTCGCCATCGGCTCGATCCTCCACGGCGTCGGCGGCTACCAGTGCCGCGGGCGGCGCCATGCGCTGCCGGCCGGCACCCTGTCGCTGATGAACCCGGAAGAGCCACATACCGGGCACGCCGAATCCGAGCGGCTGGTCTACCGGATGCTCTATGTCGAGGAAACGCGCCTGCTCGGCCTGCTCGGCCGCAAACAGTTGCCGCGCGGCTTCGGCGAACTGAACCCGGCCGACGACGGCAGCGTGGCGGCTGGCCTGGCGTGGCTGGCCGAGGATTTCCAGCGCAGCGACGCATTGGGGTTGGAAAGCCGCCTGCTGGCCTTGCTCGAACAGGTCTTCGTGCGCCACGGCGGCTTGCGCCCGGCGGCTGCGGCGCCCCGCGACGGCGGAACCACCGCACGCCTGCGCGATTACCTGGAAGCGCATGCCACCGAGGCGCTCGGTCTGGACCAACTGGCGCAGTTGCTGCAGCGCCACCCGCGCCACCTGATCGAGGCTTTCCGGCGTGCCTACGGCGTACCGCCGCATACCTACCAACTGCAATGCCGGGTGCGCCAGGCCAAGCGCCTGTTGCTGGAAGAACGGCCGCTGGCGGAACTCGCCCAGCACCTCGGCTTCTACGACCAGGCGCACTTCTCCACGACCTTCCGGCGTTTCACCGGGGTCACTCCGGGGCAATTCCGGCGCAGCGCCAAGACCTGAGTTTTTTCCAATACGGCGCCCGCCGCGCTGCACAGACTGGAGGCCTTCGCGTTTCGAGGGGCCTCCATGTTCGCCGCGTTCGTCCTTGTCGCCAGTACCCATTTCGCTGCCCTGCTGTCGCCGGGGCCGGACTTCTTCCTGTTGGTGCGCGCCGCCCTGCTGCGCGGCCGGCGCCAGGCCGACGGGGTGGCCGCCGGCATCGCCCTGGCCAACCTCCTGAGCATGCTGCTGGTGCTCGGCCTGCTGGCCAGCGTGCCGGACTCGGCGCACAGCGCCTTGCGCTGGCTGCAGGCGCTCGGCGGACTGTACTTCCTCTGGCTGGCGGGCCAGGCGCTGCTTGCGCAGCGGCGACTGGAAATGCCGGCGCAGCGCGACGTCCCGTCCCGCGGCGGCTATCTGCGCGGGCTGCGCGACGGCCTGCTGGCGAGCAGCCTGAATCCCAAGCTGCCGATCTTCTATGCGGGGCTGTTCGGCGTGCTGGCGCGCTTCAGCCTGCCGGGCTGGGCGCTGGCCCTGTGCCTGGCGTGGATGAGCCTGGCGGTGCTGTGCTGGGACATGGCGCTGGTGCGCCTGCTGGACAGGCCGCGCTGGCGCGGCTGGTTGCAACGGCGGGTAGGTGCGCTGGACCGGCTGTGCGGCGTCCTGCTGCTGGCGCTGGGCGGCTGGCTGGTGCTGGCCGCCCTCTGAGAGGTGTCAGCGCTCCAGCAGCCAGACGCGCTTGCCGGGCACGTAGCTGGGCATCTCGTTGGCGCCGGCGGTATTGACCGCTTCGAACAGTTGCAGCTCGTCGTCGTCGAGGCTGAACAGCAATTCGCGGCCGCGGTTGCCTTGTTGCAGCCAGATGCTGTCGTTGTCGCCGCTCATCGCTGCGCAATCGCCGGCCAGGCACAGCGCGTAGCGTTCGGCGCCGGGCAGACCGCTGACCAGGCCATTGGCCTGGAACTCGACCTTGCCGCCCTGGCCCTGGCCTTCGCGGATCTTCCAGCTGCCCTTCAGATAGCTGCCATACAAGGCCCGCTCGAAACCGCTGCCGGCAGGGCTGTTGGCCGCGGGTTGCGGGTCGAGACGGCGGAAACGCTGTTCCGGGCCGTTGGCGCTGGCCTGCTGGATCAGCTCCTTGCCGTCCAGTTCGAGACTCTCCTGGTTGTCGTCGCCATAGAAGGCAACCTTCCAGTGCTCGTCATCGCTCTTGCTCAGGGTCCCTTCGCCCAGTTCGAAGCCGTTGCTGAAGGTGGCTTCGCCTGCCTTGCTGTCGAGCTTCCATTCCAGGTTCGGGCCATAGGCGAGCAGGGCCTCGCGCAGCTTGCCGTCCTTGCTCGCGGCGTCGATCGCGGCCTGGTTGATCCAGGTGCCGGACGGATCGGCCGTGCCGGCGCAGCCGGCCAGCAGGGTGGCGGCTGCGGCGAGGAAAATCACGCGGCGCATCGTGCTACTCCATGCAGAGCGACGGGGCCTTGGGCCCCGTCGCGAACATCCGGCTTATTCGAGGACGACGATGGCGTCCATTTCCACCTGTGCGCCCTTCGGCAGGGCGGCTACGCCGATAGCGGCGCGCGCCGGGTAGGGCTGGGTGAAGTAGCGGCCCATGATCTCGTTGACCTTGGCGAAGTGCGACAGGTCGGTGAGGAAGATGTTCAGCTTGGCGACGTCGTGCAGGTAGCCGCCGGAAGCCTCGATCACCGCCTTGAGGTTCTCGAACACCTGGACGGTCTGCTCCTCGAAGCCTTCCACCAGTTCCATGGTCTTCGGGTCCAGCGGGATCTGCCCGGACACGTAGACGGTATTGCCGGCCTTGATGGCCTGGGAGTAGGTGCCGATGGCGGCCGGGGCGTTGTCGGTGTGGATAACGGTCTTGGTCATGGGAACTCCTTGCTGAAATCGAGTGGGCGCGGGGGCGCCGGATGACACAGGAAAAAGCGGGTCAGCTACGCAGGCGGGTGATCCGGATCACTCCCTTGAGGGCGCGCAGCTTCTTGATGACGCGGGCCAGGTGGACGCGATCGTGCACGCTGACGACCAGCTGGACCACGCTGATGCGACCGTCGCGCTCGTCCATGCTGATCTTCTCGATGTTGCCGTCGGCCGCGTTGACGCTGGTGGCGAGCAGGGCGATCAGGCCACGCTGGTGCTCCAGTTCGACGCGCAGTTCGACATTGAATTCGCCGGTGACATCCTTGGCCCAGCTGAGCTGGATGCATTTTTCCGGGTTGTGGCGTACTTCGCTGATGTTCTTGCAGCTTTCCAGGTGCACCACCATGCCCTTGCCGGCGGACAGGTGGCCGACGATCGGGTCGCCGGGAATCGGCGTGCAGCACTTGGCGTAGCTCAGGACCAGGCCTTCGGTGCCGCGGATCGCCAGCGGACCCTCGGCGCTTGGCGCTTCCTCGCCCTCGCTGGACAGCAGGCGGCGGGCGACCACGTAGGCCATGCGGTTGCCCAGGCCGATCTCTTCCAGCAGGTCCTCGAAGACTTCCATGCGGTACTCGGCGAGCACGGCCTGGATGCGTTCCTGGGGAATCTTCTCGAGGTGGCTGTCGAAGCCGGTAAGGGTCTTGTTCAGCAGGCGCTCGCCGAGGTTGATCGACTCGGAGCGGCGTTGCAGCTTGAGCGCATGGCGGATATGGGTGCGCGCCTTGCCGGTGACCACGAAGCTCAGCCAGGCCGGGTTCGGCCGGGCGCCCGGGGCGGTGACGATTTCCACCGTCTGGCCGCTCTGCAACGGCTCGGAGAGCGGCGCCAGGCGACGGTTGATGCGGCAGGCGATGCAACTGTTGCCGACGTCGGTGTGCACCGCGTAGGCGAAGTCGACCGCGGTGGAACCCTTGGGCAGTTCCATGATGCGGCCCTTGGGCGTGAACACGTAGACCTCGTCCGGGAACAGGTCGATCTTCACGTTCTCGATGAATTCCAGCGAGTTGCCGGCGCGCTGCTGCAGTTCCAGCACGCCCTTCACCCATTGCCGGGCGCGGGCATGGGTGCCCTTGGGCGTCTCGTCGTTGGACTTGTACAGCCAGTGAGCGGCGATCCCGTGGTTGGCCATCTCTTCCATCTCGCGGGTACGGATCTGGATCTCGATGGGCACCCCGTGCATGCCGAACAGGGTGGTATGCAGCGACTGGTAGCCGTTGGCCTTGGGAATCGCGATGTAGTCCTTGAAGCGTCCGGGGAACGGCTTGTACAGGCTGTGCACGGCGCCCAGCACGCGATAGCAGGTATCGACCTTGTCGACGATGATGCGGAAGGCGTAGACGTCCATGATCTCGTTGAACGCCTTACGCTTGCCGCGCATCTTCTGGTAGATGCTGTAGAGGTGCTTCTCGCGGCCGATCACCTGGCCTTCCATGCCTTCGCGGGCGAGGCAGTTGACCAGCGACTCCTGGATCTTGCCGACGATCTCGCGGCGGTTGCCGCGGGCCTTCTTCACCGCCTGGCGGATGCGCTCGGCGCGCATCGGGTGCATGGCCTTGAAACCTAGGTCCTCGAACTCCACGCGCATGGTGTGCATGCCCAGGCGGTTAGCGATGGGCGCGTAGATTTCCAGGGTTTCCTTGGCGATGCGCCGGCGCTTTTCGCCGGACAGCACCTCGAGGGTGCGCATGTTGTGCAGGCGGTCGGCCAGCTTGACCAGGATCACGCGGATGTCGCGGGCCATGGCCATGGCCATCTTCTGGAAGTTCTCGGCCTGGGCCTCGGCCTTGGTCTCGAAGTTCATCTGGGTCAGCTTGCTGACCCCGTCGACCAGTTCCGAAACCGTCTCGCCGAACTGCGCGGTGAGCGCTTCCTTGGCGATGCCGGTGTCCTCGATCACGTCGTGCAGCATCGCGGCCATCAGGCTCTGATGGTCCATGTGCATGTCGGCGAGGATGTTGGAGACCGCCAGCGGGTGGGTCACGTACGGTTCGCCGCTGCGGCGGCGTTGCCCGTCGTGGGCCTGCTCGGCGTAGTAGTAGGCGCGGCGGACCAGGTTGACCTGGTCCGGCCCGAGGTAGCTCGACAGTCTGTCGGCGAAGGCGTCTATGCCCGGCAAGGGTTCACCCCCTGCCCGTAGGCGGGTTGCGGCGCTCGCAGGCGACGTCGAGCCGAGGCCATGGCTTACAGGGCCTCGGTGTTGGCCTCGTCGTCGAACGCTGCGAACAGCGGTTCGTCCTCGACGATGTCTTCCTGCTGGACGACGTTCTCATCGACCAGGCCGGAAGCGATCTCGCGCAGGGCGACGACGGTCGGCTTGTCGTTTTCCCAGGCCACTTTCGGCTCCTTGCCGCCGGTAGCCAGCTGACGGGCGCGCTTGGTGGCGAGCATGACCAGCTCGAAACGGTTATCGACGTTGTCCAGGCAGTCTTCAACGGTGACGCGGGCCATGGTGTTCCTCGTAACGAAAAGTGAGCCCGACGTTTGCCGGGCGGACTGAATAGTCTAAAAAATCGCCAATCTTTATGGAAGAGCCGATTTAGGCGAGCAGACGACCGAGCAGTTCGGCGTGGCGTTGCTGCTGGGCGTCCTGGCGCAACTGGCGGGCGCGGAAGATCGCCTTGAGGTCGTCCAGGGCGTGGGCGAAATCGTCGTTGATCACCAGGTGATCGTACTCCACGTAGTGGCTCATTTCGCTGACGGCTTCGCGCATGCGCCGCTCGATCACCTCGTCGCTGTCCTGGCCGCGGTTGGTCAGGCGCTGGCGCAGGGCTTCCTGGCTCGGCGGGAGGATGAAGATCGATTGGGCCTCGGGCATCAGCCGGCGCACCTGCTGGGCGCCCTGCCAGTCGATCTCGAGGATCAGGTCGAGGCCTTCGGCGAGGGTTTTCTCGACCCAGCGCTGCGAGGTGCCGTAGAGGTTGCCGAAGACTTCGGCATGCTCGAGGAACTCGTTGCGCTCGAGCATGGCGAGGAATTCCTCGCGGCTGGTGAAGTGGTAGTTGACCCCGTCCACCTCGCCCGGACGCATGCCGCGGGTGGTATGGGAGACGGACACGCGGACCTCGGGGGCGGCGTCGAGCAGGGCCTTCACCAGGCTGGTCTTGCCGGCGCCGGAGGGAGCGGAAACGATGTACAGGGTGCCGGACATGAGGTGTTCCTGGTGCTTCGTACGGGTTGGAAAGAGATCGGGCGGAGGCGCCCGCGGGTCATTCGATGTTCTGGACCTGCTCGCGCATCTGCTCGATCAGGACCTTGAGGTTGACCGCCGCCTGGGTCGAGCGCGGGTCGAACGCCTTGGAGCCCAGAGTGTTGGCTTCCCGGTTGAGTTCCTGCATCAGGAAGTCCAGGCGCCGACCGGCGGCGCCGCCGGCCTTGAGGACCCGGCGGACCTCGCCGACGTGGGTGGCGAGGCGGTCCAGCTCCTCGGCGACATCGCTCTTCTGCGCCAGCAGGACCAGTTCCTGCTCCAGGCGCTGCGGATCGAGTTCGGCCTTGAGTTCGGCGAAGCGGTCGAGGATCTTCTGCCGCTGGTTGGCCAGCATGGTTGGCACCAGTTCGCGCAGGTTGCCGACTTCCACCAGCATCGCGTCGAGCCGATCGTTGAGCAGCTTCGCCAGCTCCTGGCCTTCGCGCGAGCGGCCGGCCTTGAGTTGCTCCAAGGCCTGGCCGAAGGCTTCCAGGGCGGCGGCGTTGAGCGCCTGCGGATCGGCCGAGTCGGCCACCAGTACGCCGGGCCAGGCCAGCACGGCGAGCGGATCGAGAGGCGCCGGCTGGCGGATCAGGGCGGCTACGCCTTCGGCGGCGGCGACCAGTTGGCGGGCGCGCTCCTGGTCGACCTGCAGGCTCTTGCCGGCGGTTTCCTCGGCGAAGCGCAGGGTGCATTCCACCTTGCCACGCGACAGGCCCTGGCGCAGCGCCTCGCGCACCGCGCCTTCGAGGTCGCGGAAGGCGTCGGGCAGGCGCAGGTGAGGCTCCAGGTAACGGTGGTTGACCGAGCGCAGCTCCCAGCTCAGGGTGCCGTGGGTACCGGCCTGCTCGACGCGGGCGAAGGCGGTCATGCTGTGCACCATGGGTCTACCTCGATAGTCGTGTGGGGAGTGCGTTCGGCGCCGGACGCGCGCGGCTGCCGTGATTCGAGCCGGGCATTGTAACCCACGTCCGGCGGGGCCCGCACGCCGACGGTGGTTGAGAGCCCGGGCTGGCCTCTATAATGGCGGCCAATTCCGCTTTCTCAGTACAGGATATCCACGATGAATCGTCCCAGTGGCCGTGCCGCCGACCAGCTGCGCCCGATCCGCATCACCCGCCATTACACCAAGCACGCAGAAGGTTCGGTGCTGGTCGAGTTCGGCGATACCAAGGTGATCTGCACCGTCAGCGCAGAGTCCGGGGTGCCGCGCTTCCTCAAGGGCCAGGGCCAGGGTTGGCTGACCGCCGAGTACGGCATGCTGCCGCGCTCCACCGGCGAGCGTAACCAGCGCGAGGCCAGCCGCGGCAAGCAGGGCGGTCGTACCCTGGAGATCCAGCGCCTGATCGGCCGTTCCCTGCGAGCGGCGCTGGACCTCAGCAAGCTCGGCGAGAACACCCTGTACATCGACTGCGACGTGATCCAGGCCGACGGCGGCACCCGCACCGCCTCGATCACCGGCGCCACCGTGGCGTTGATCGACGCCCTGGCGGTGCTGAAGAAGCGTGGCGCGCTCAAGGGCAACCCGCTGAAGCAGATGGTCGCCGCCGTTTCCGTGGGCATCTACCAGGGCGTGCCGGTCCTCGACCTGGACTACCTGGAGGATTCCGCCGCGGAAACCGACCTGAACGTAGTGATGACCGATGCCGGCGGCTTCATCGAGGTGCAGGGAACCGCCGAAGGCGCGCCGTTCCGTCCCGCCGAGCTGAACGCCATGCTCGAACTGGCCCAGCAGGGCATGCAGGAGCTGTTCGAACTTCAGCGCGCCGCGCTGGCCGAATGAGCAGACGCCCGGCACTGCCTGCCGGGCCCCGGAGAAGGAGCGCTACATGAACGATGTATCCGAAGAGGTCGCCGCGACCCCCGGCCAGGAAGCCCGGCAATGGGCGATGTTCTGCCATTTCGCGGCGTTCATCGGCCTGGTGTTTCCCTTCGGCAGCCTGCTCGGGCCGCTGATCGTCTGGCAACTCAAGCGCGAGAGCGATCCGTTCGTCGACGCCCAGGGCAAGGAAGCGCTGAACTTCCAGATCACCGTGGCGCTGGCGATGTTCGTCAGCTTCCTGCTGATGCTGGTGGTGATCGGCTTCTTCCTGCTCGGCCTGGTCTGCCTGGCGGCGCTGGTGTTGACCATCATCGCCGGCATCAAGGCCAACGAAGGCAAGGCCTATCGCTATCCGTTCTGCCTGCGGCTGATCAAGTAGGCCGCACGTGGAATAGAAAAGCCGGCGCATGCGCCGGCTTTTTCGTGTCTAACAGGGCTCAGATGCTCAATTGCCAGTCGTAGTCGACGATCAGCGGCGCATGCTGGGAGAAGCGCGGCTGGCGCGGCAGCTTGGCGTTGCGCACGAAGCGGCGCAGGCCGGGGGTCAGCACCTGGTAGTCGAAGCGCCAGCCGAGGTTGAGCATCTCGGCCTGTTCGCTGTCCGGCCACCAGCTGAACTGATCGCCTTCGCGGCTGACTTCGCGCAGGGCGTCGGCATAGCCGAGGTTGCCGAACACTTCGTCCAGCCAGGCCCGTTCGGGCGCGAGGAAGCCCGGCATCTGCTGGCATTCGCGCCAGTTCTTCACATCCATCTTCTGATGGGCGACGTACAGCGAGCCGCAGTAGATGTATTCGCGGCGCTTGCGACGCTGCTTGCTCAAGTAATGGGTGAAGTCGTCCATGAACTTGAATTTCTGGTTCAAGCTCTCGTCTCCGCTCTGCCCGGAAGGCAGCAGCAGGGTGGCGATACTCACCTTGTCGAAGTCGGCTTGCAGGTAGCGCCCGTAACGATCGGCCGTTTCGAAACCTAAGCCGCTGATCACAGCTTTGGGCTGCAAACGGCTGTAGAGTGCGACACCGCCCTGTTCGGGTAGCTCGGCATCGCAGGCATAAAGGAAGTAGCCGTCCAGTTGGAAGGACGGGTCATCCAGATCGAAGGCGGAGGCTCGGGTGTCCTGCAAGCAGATCACGTCGGCATTCTGTGCTTGCAGCCAACTGAGCAAACCGCGCTCGGCCGCAGCCTGAATACCATTCACGTTCACACTGATGATCCGCATAAATGGCCCCCAAAATCACGTGCGTGTATGATACCCGAGCTCAAACGGTTTAGCTAAATTCATGCGGCTTGGTGTCATTCATGCAGGCGTATCAGCGCGATTTCATTCGTTTCGCCATCGAGCGCGGGGTTCTGCGCTTCGGTGAGTTCACCCTCAAGTCCGGGCGCACCAGCCCCTATTTCTTCAATGCCGGCCTGTTCGACAGCGGCCTGGCGCTGGCCCGCCTGGGACGCTTCTACGCCGAGGCGGTGATCGACAGCGGAATCGACTTCGACGTCCTGTTCGGCCCGGCCTACAAGGGCATTCCCCTGGCCGCCACCACCGCGGTGGCCCTCGCCGAGCAGCACCAGCGCGACCTGCCCTGGTGCTTCAACCGCAAGGAAGCCAAGGACCACGGCGAAGGCGGCACGCTGGTCGGCGCGCCGCTGAGCGGCCGGGTGCTGATCATCGACGACGTGATCACCGCCGGCACCGCGATCCGCGAAGTGATGCAGATCATCGACGCCCAGGGCGCCAGGGCGGCGGGCGTGCTGATCGCGCTGAACCGCCAGGAGCGTGGCAAGGGCGAGCTGTCGGCGATCCAGGAGGTCGAGCGCGACTTCGGCATGCCGGTGGTGAGCATCGTTTCCCTGGAGCAGGTGCTGGAATATCTTGCCGAAGATGCTGAACTGAAGAAGCATCTGCCGGCGGTAGAGGCCTATCGCGCCCAATACGGTATCTGAACCTTTCACAAGGGACTGGCATGGTCGGACAGGATGTAATGCGTTGCCTGATGGCCCTGGGGCTGGTGCTCCAGGGGCTTTCCTTCGGCGCCCAGGCGGCGCCGGGCGGAGCGGTGGAGCTGTACCGCTACGTCAACGACAAGGGCGTGGTGGTGCTCGACCGCCAGGGTGTGCCGCCGCAGTACATCGGCAAGGGCTACCAGGTCCTCAACGACCAGGGCCGGGTTATCCGCACCGTACCGCCGGCGCCGACCGCCGAGGAACTGCGGCAGCGCAAGGCGGCCCAAGCCCAGGCCAGCTCCGATGCGCAGCTGCTGCGCCTGTATTCCAGCCTCGAGGACGTCGACCGCGCTCGCGAACGGCGCCTGGCGGAACTGGACGGGCTGAGCAGCGTGGCGCGCGGCAACCTGCAGTCGCTCAAGCTGCAACAGGCCAACCTGCAAGGCCAGGCGGCCAACCAGGAGCGTGCCGGACGTCCGGTGGCGCAGGCGCTGGTGGACCAGTTGGACGATCTCAAGCAGGAGGAAAAGCGCCTGCAGGGCGAGATCGGGCGTTTCCAGAAGGCCCGCGAAGACGCGGAAAGAACCTATGCCGCCGACCGCGCGCGGCTCTCCCAGCTACTCGGCGTGAGTCCCTGATTCCACTGGCGACCGTCGCTCGAACGCCCTGATCTTCTCGCGCAGCCAGTCCGGCAGGGGCTGGCTCTGTCGCTCGTTCGCATCCGCATAGACGTAGACCAGCTCGCCGACGGTGAGCAACTGCTCGTCGCGCCAGATGCCCAGCTCGAAAACCAGGCTGCTGCGCCCCAGCCGCGCCACGCGGGTGCCGATGTCCAGCCAGTCGTCGAAATGCGCCGGGGCGCGGTATTCCAGGGTGCTCTTCACCGCGAACAGGTCGCCTCCGCCGCGCAGCAGGTCGGCCGGGTAGGACATGCCGAGCTGGCGGTAGTACTCGGTGGTGGCGACGTCGAGATAGGTCAGGTAGTTGCCGTTGAAGACGATGCCCTGCGGATCGACCTCCGCCCAGCGAACCCGCAGGGAATGGAAGAAGGTGTAGTTCTGGCGCTGTGCTGCGCTGCTCATGCCGGCTCCTCGACGCTGCTGCAGACATCGACTCTAGACCGCCATCGCGCGGTGCGAAAGGGCTGGCCGCAGAACCCCCCGTCGCTGGCCCGCATTGCCCTCATCCTCGGGGCGTCGCGGCCTTAGTGTTGTTCGACGAGAACGCACGCCGTGCGCAACGAGAGAGGAACACCATGTCGTCCACGCTCCGCCCCGGACCGGGCAACTCGCGCCTTTGCCGCCCGGGGTTGCTGCTTGCCCTGGGCCTGATGCTGGTGGCCTGCGGAGAATCCACGGAGCCGCCGGCGCGGGCCGCCGATTCCCAGCGTGTCCCTGCGGACCCTGCGTTGGCGCAGGTGTATTCCGCCAGTTGCAAGCTCTGTCACGCCAATCCCGCCTCCGGCGCGCCGCTGACCGGCGATGCCGCTGCCTGGGCGCCACGCCTGGCGCAGGGCATCGACACCCTGCTGGACCACAGCATCAACGGCTACAAGGGCATGCCACCCATGGGCATGTGCATGCAGTGCTCGGAAGAACAGTTCCGGGCTTTGATCGATTTCATGTCCGCAGCGCAGGACCGATAGGGGATACCGGCATGCCAAGTCATCTGTCGCGACGCCAGCTCCTGCAACGGGCGGGAGCGCTCGGTGCGTTCGCCGCCATGGTGGGAAACCCCGCGCTGGCGGAGTTGCTCCGCGCACCGCGCCTGATTCCCTGGCGCAACTGGTCCGGCGCGCAAAGCTGCCTGCCCCTGGCGCGGGAGGCACCGAAAGACCTCGACGAACTGGTCCGGATCATCCGCCAGGCGTCCGGCAGGATCCGCCCGGTGGGCTCCGGGCATTCGTTCAGCGCGTTGGTCCCGACCGACGGCACCCTGCTCTCACTCGCCTACTTCAGCGGCTTGCTCAGCCACGACAGCGCGACCCTCCAGGCCGAGTTCGGCGGCGGTACGCCGATGTCGCAGATGGGCGCTCCGCTCAAGGATATCGGCCAGGCGCTGGTGAACATGGCCGATATCGATTACCAGACCCTGGCCGGCGCCATCGCTACTTCCACCCATGGCACCGGGGTCGGCTTCGGTTCCTATTCCGCCCAGGTTCGCGGTCTGCAACTGGTCACCGCGAGCGGCGAGGTGCTCGAGTGCGACGCCAAGCGCAACGTGGAGGTGTTCGATGCCGCGCGGGTCTCGCTGGGGGCGCTGGGCGTCGTGACCCGGGTGCGCCTGCAGAACCGCGCGGCCTACCGCCTGCGTGAACGGCAGTGGATCGCCCGGACCGAGGAATTGCTGGAAGACGTGGAGAAGAATACGCGCGAGAACCAGCACTGGGAGATGCTGGTGGTGACCCATTCCGACTACGCCCTGTCGATCGCCCTCAACGAGACCGACGAGCCGAAGACCCCGCCCCTGGACCCGGCGAAGGAAGGCGGCAACGAGTTCGTCGGCCTGATCGAAGGTCTCGACAAGTACCTCAGCGACTTCCCGGAGACCCGCCGCACCCTGCTCAACAGCCTGCGCCATTTCGCCCGCTTCGACGAGCGGGTCGACGATTCCTATGCGGTCTACGCCAACGTGCGCAACGTGCGCTTCAACGAGATGGAGTACTCGGTCCCCGCCGAGCATGGCCCCGCCTGCCTGCGGGAGATCCTCGCGCTGATCCGCGACAAGGACCTGCGCACCTGGTTTCCCATCGAGTACCGCTACGTGAAGGCCGACGACATTCCCCTGAGCATGTTCGAGGGCCGCGACAGTTGTTCCATTTCCGTGCATCAGCACTACAGCATGGACCACCACAACTTCTTCGCCGCGGTGGAACCGATCTTCTGGAAATACGCCGGGCGGCCGCACTGGGGCAAGCTGCATGGCCTCAACGCGCACCAGTTGCAGGTGCTCTATCCGCGCTGGAAGGCATTCGCCGAGGTGCGCCAGGCGCTGGATCCCCGCGGGCGGTTCCTCAATGCGCACCTCTCTTCCATCCTGGGCGTGACCTGAAAGGAGCGACGCCGTGAATCGACGCAAGTTCATGTTCGCCGGCCTCGGGGCCGGCGCGCTGCTGGCGGGAACTGCCGCCTGGATGCGTCCCGCCGACCGTGGCGGGCCGTACGACGACTATTTCCGCGCGCTGAACCGCGAACTCAAGGCCAATGGCCCGATGTGCCCGGTGCTGCTCATCGACCTCGATCGCCTGGACCACAACATCGATGTGGTGATGCGTTCGGTCCGCCGCGGCGGCAAGCATCTGCGGCTGGTGGAGAAATCGCTGCCTTCGCCCGGCCTGCTGGCGTACATCGCCAGGCGCGCCGGCACCCGGCGGCTGATGTCCTTCCACCAACCGTTCCTCAACCACGACGCGGTCGCTTTTGCGGATGCCGACATCCTCCTCGGCAAGCCGTTGCCGGTGCGTTCGGCGGAACTGTTCTACCGCGAGCACAAGGGTGCGTTCGACCCGGCGCGGCAGCTGCAATGGCTGATCGATACGCCGCAGCGCTTGCGTCAGTACCTGGCGCTGGCCCAGGGGCTGGGTACCCGGATGCGCGTCAACATCGAACTGGACGTCGGCCTGCATCGCGGCGGGGTGGCCGACCAGGCCGCGCTGGGCGAATTGCTGGCGCTGATCGCGGCGCATCCGCAGTACCTGGAGTTCGCTGGCTTCATGGGCTACGACCCCTTCGTCGGAATGGGGGTGCCGGGCATCCTCGGTTCGCCCGAGGAGCTGTTCGCCAAGGTCATGGCGCTCTACCAGGGACATGTCGACTTCGCCCGCCAGCGCTTCGCCGCGCTGTGGACACCACAGCTGACCCTGAATACCGCCGGCAGCCCCAGCTATCGCATGCACGAGAAGGAAACGCTGAGCAGCGAGGTCTCGGTGGGCACCGCCATGCTCAAGCCGAGCCACTACGACCTGGCGTCCCTGGCCGAGCATGTGCCGGCCGTCTACATCGCCACGCCGGTACTCAAGAGCACCGGCGCGGTGCAGATCCCGGCGCTGGACGGCAAGTCCCGGCTGTTTTCCTGGTGGGACCCCAACCAGCGCGGCACCTTCTTCATCTACGGCGGCAACTGGATGGCCGACTTCGCCTCGCCCGAGGGACTGCGCAGCAACGGCATCTACGGGCGCAGCTCGAACCAGGAAATGGTCAACGGCTCGCCTTCGGGGGGCCTGGAGGTGGACGACCAGGTCTTCCTGCGGCCGACCCAGAGCGAGTCGGTGCTGCTGCAATTCGGCGACCTGCTGGCGCTGCGCGGCGGGCGGATCGTCGAGCGCTGGCCGGTTTACGCCTAGGACGCCTGGCGCTTTCCTCGTCGATGGCGGCAGCCCGCGGATACCGGGCTGCCGCTTCGTTCCGATGCCTCAGAGTTCGAACGGAATGGTCAGCTTGGCCCAGAGCATGTCGCCCTCGGGGCGGTTCTCCACGTCGAATTCCTTGGCCCAGCGGATCTCCGCGCTGGCGTACTTGAGGAAGGTCAGGTGCACGGCCGGGCCGATGGCGAAGACCTGGCCGCGTACGCCGTCGTCGACTTCCTCGCCGAAACCGAACACCCGTACGGTCTCGCCGTTCTGTTTGTCGTCGGTGGTCTGCTTGAGGTAGTAGCCGTTCAGGCCGAGGCGCAGGTTGTCGGTCACCCGGTAGCTGGCGGAATAGTCGAAATGGAAGATCTGCCCCGAGCGATAGTCGGTGTCGTGGTTTTCCATGTTGAAGCTGTAGGTGGCCTTCAGCGACAGCTCGGTGCGTTCGGTGGGCAGCCAGGTGAAGGAGAACAGCGGCTTGTAGGTGTAGAAGTTGTTGCTGGTGTTGGCCAGCCGCTCGGCATCGTACTTGCCGGTGGGCACGGTGACCTCCACGGCGGCGGCCAGGGTCAGGTCCTTGCCCATGTCCCAGAGGATGATCGGCGCGAAGGTGGTGTCGCCCATGCTTTCCCGTTCGTCGCTCAGGCCGAACGCGGCCACCCGTTGGCGGAGATAGGGCTGGGCGATGTAGCCGCCCAGGCGCCCGCCGAAGATCCGCAGCGGGCTCAGGTAGTCCAGGCGAGGGATGATCGCATCCGAGCTGATCTTCACGTCGGACACCTTGCCGCCGAAGGAGCTGATGTTCAGCTTCCTGGCTTCGTAGTGGTTGTAGTAGACGTTGAAGGCGAACATGTGGTCGGGGAGGTTGTCGACGTCCAGTGGCAGGGTGAAGAAACCGTCGGTTCCTGGACCAATGTTGTCCACGCCGCCTTCGCTGGCGTGGGTGCAGCAGCTGACGGCGAGGGTGACGCAGGCGGCCAGGCGCAGGGGCCTGTGGGGGCGGATCGGTTTCATGGGCGGGCTCTTATTATTGTTGGCGTGGCTCGGGGCACGGCATAGGAATAAGCCCTAACGGCAGGCCGAGGCAGGGCATTGACGGTCAGCGAGGGGGGGATTTGCGGACACTGCGCAATGCTTTGTTACATCTGTGCGGAACGCTATATGATGGGACGCTCATCCCATGTCGCGATCCACCGCCAGAACAAGAACGAAGCCGAGACCGGCTCAGGATTTCGCCCATGCACAACAATGCCGCCGATGCGCGCTACGAACTCGCCCAGGTATCCACCTTCCTGCTGCAGACGCTGGCCGAGGTGGTCGAAGGCCATGGTGTCGATCCCGCGCGGCTGTGCCGGGGCCTGGGCTTCACCGTCGAAGACCTGCAGGACCCTACCCAGCGCATCTCCTACCGCCAGGCCGTGAGCATGATCCAGCGTGCCCTCCAGGCCCTGCCGGAGCGGGGACTGGGGCTGTGGGTCGGACACCAGAACGTGCTCGGTACCCTTGGCCTGCTGGGCCATGTGCTGTCGCTGTGCCGGACCCTGCGCGACGCGTTCGACATCGGCGTGCGCTACCAGCACAGCTCGGGCGGTATCGTCACCTCCAGCGTCTACCAGCAGGGCGACACCTTCTTCGTCGAGGTTGAATGCCACCTGCCCAGCAGCGAGGTGCAGGTGTTCGCCATTGAGGAGTTCTTCGCCAGCCTGCTGGTGTATGGGCGTGCCCTGGTCAGCCCGGCGTTCGAACCGCTGGGCATCGAACTCATCCATGCCGCTCCGCCCTACGCGGGCGAATACCTGCGCCTGCTGGGGCCCCAGGTACGCTTCGGCTGCCTGCACAACCGCATGGCGATCGCCAGCCACTGGCTGGACATGCGCCTGCCCAACCACAACCTGCCGGCGTTGCGCCAGGCGCTGGCCCTGCTGGAGCAGGAAAGCACCCAGGTGCACCGGAAACTCGACTTGGTCCAGGCGGTGGAACGGGCCATCGCCCGCGACCTAAGCCTGGGCAGCCAGATCGAAAGGATTTCCGCCGAACTGAACATGAGCAGCCGCACCCTGCGGCGCCGGCTGGCCGAACACGGGCTGACCTTCGAGGCGTTGCTGGAGCAGGTGCGGCGAGGGCGGGCGATGAGCCTGCTGGGCAACCCCGGGATGTCCATCGAACGTATCACCGAGGAAGTGGGATATCGTGATATCCGCAGTTTCAGGCGCGCGTTCAAGCGCTGGACGGGAGTGAGCCCGGCGACCTTCCGTAGCGAGGGCACGAGCCCGTTGGACCAGGTCTTCACGCTGGCCGCGCGACGCTAATGGAGGAACCGCCATGGCGCGCCGGAGCGCGCCGTGGCGGGCGGATCAGTGACGCTTGCGGTTGCTGATCAGGGTGCCGACGCCGCTGTCGGTGAAGATTTCCAGCAGCACGGCATTCGGTACCCGGCCATCGATGATGTGCGCGCTGGTCACGCCGCCCTGCACCGCTTCCAGGGCGCAGCGGATCTTCGGCAGCATGCCGCCGTAGATGGTGCCGTCGGCGATCAGCTCGTTGACCTGTTCGGTGGACAGCCCGGTCAGCACCTGGCCCTGCTTGTCCATCAGGCCGGCGATGTTGGTCAGCAGCATCAGTTTCTCGGCCTTCAGCGCTTCCGCCACCTTGCCGGCCACCAGGTCGGCATTGATGTTGTAGGACTCGCCGTTGCTGCCCACGCCGATCGGCGCGATCACCGGAATGAAGTCGCCCTTGACCAGCATGTTCAGCAGCCCGACGTTGACCCCGGTGACTTCGCCCACGTGGCCGATGTCGATGATCTCCGGCTTGGTCATCTCCGGGGTCTGGCGGGTCACGGTGAGCTTCTTCGCGCGGATCAGCTCGGCGTCCTTGCCGGTCAGGCCGATGGCGCTGCCGCCGTGGCGGTTGATCAGGTTGACGATGTCCTTGTTCACCTGGCCGCCGAGGACCATCTCCACCACGTCCATGGTCGCCGCGTCGGTGACGCGCATGCCGTCGATGAAGTGGCTCTCGATCGACAGGCGCTTGAGCAGGTCGCCGATCTGCGGGCCGCCGCCATGCACCACCACCGGGTTGATGCCGACCGCTTTCATCAGCACCACGTCGCGGGCGAAGCCGGCCTTCAGCTCCTCGCTCTCCATGGCGTTGCCGCCGTACTTGATCACCAGCGTCTTGCCGACGAAGCGGCGGATGTAGGGCAGGGCCTCGGAAAGGACCTTGGCAACCTGGGCGGCGTCATCGCGACTCAGGGTCATGGGGAGCTCCGACATGTCAGAAGGGCACGGGCAGCGAGGAATCCACTGCCTTCAGTTGGTTACGGAAGACGGTCTTGATGCGCTCCAGCTCTTCCTCGGTGTCCGCTTCGAAGCGCAGGACCAGCACGGGAGTGGTGTTGGAGGCGCGTACCAGGCCCCAGCCTTTGGGGTAGTCGACCCGCACGCCGTCGAGGGTGGTGATGTTGCCTTCGCCCCATTGGGCGTCGCGTTGCAGCGCCTCGATGATGGCGAACTTGCTGTCCTCGGTGACGGTGATGTTGATTTCCGGGGTGGAAATGTCGCTCGGGAAGGCCGAGAACACGTGCTCGCTGTCACGCTGATCCTGGCTGAGGATTTCCAGCAGGCGGGCGGCGCTGTAGATGCCATCGTCGAAGCCGAACCAGCGCTCCTTGAAGAACACATGGCCGCTCATCTCGCCAGCCAGCAGGGCGCCGGTTTCCTTCATCTTCTTCTTGATCAGCGAGTGGCCGGTCTTCCACATCACCGGACGGCCGCCGTAGCCGCTGATCAGGGCGATCAGACGGCGGGTGCACTTGACGTCGAAGATGATGTCGGCCCCCGGGTTGCGCGAGACCACGTCCTTGGCGAACAGCATCAGCAGACGGTCCGGATAGATGATGGTACCGGTATTGGTGACCACGCCGACGCGATCGCCGTCGCCGTCGAAGGCCAGGCCCAGGTCGGCGTTCTCGGCCTTGACCTTGGCGATCAGGTCCTTCAGGTTCTCCGGCTTGCCCGGGTCCGGATGGTGGTTCGGGAAGTTGCCGTCGACCTCGCAGTACAGCGGGATCACGCTGCAGCCCAGGGCCTCGATCAACTGCGGGGCGATCACCCCGGCCACGCCGTTGCCGCAGTCGACCACCACCTTCATCGGCTTGGCCATGGCGATGTCGTCGCGGATCTGCTTGAAGTAGCGCGGCAGGATGTCGACCTGCTCTACGCTGCCGACGCCGGATGCCAGGTCGTTTTTCTCGATGCGCTCGCGCAGGGCCTGGATCTGCTCGTTGGCCAGGGTCTCGCCGGCGACCACGATCTTGAAGCCGTTGTAGTCCGGCGGGTTGTGGCTGCCGGTCAGCATCACCCCGGACTTGCCCTCGAGCACGTTGGCCGCGTAGTACAGCACCGGGGTAGGCACCATGCCCACGTCGCTGACCTGGCAACCGCAGTCCACCAGGCCCTGGATCAGCTGCTTGACCAGCTCGGGACCGGACAGGCGGCCATCGCGGCCGACAGCGACGCACGGTTCGCCGCGGGCGAGGCTTTCCGAGCCGATGGCGCGACCGATCCAGTAGGCGGTCTCGGCGGTGAGGGTATCGCCTACCACGCCACGGATGTCGTAGGCGCGGAAGATGCTGGCGGGCAGCGTCGGTGCTTTTGCAGTGCTCATGATGGGGGTTTGCTCCAATCCCAGGAGGTCCTGGTCTTCATCGAGAATGTCGATATCCAGAATGTCGGTGTTCTGGAACAACGGATCTGCCAATGCCGGCTCCTCGCGAGGAGGCGCTTTCGCCACCGCCACCGGCGCCACCGGCGCTGCCTTGGCAGGGCTGGGCACGCTGGTCGGCTCCGGCTTGCGCCGCGGCTGGCGGGCCAATGCCTGGATCAGCGGGGCGAAGCCCGGCAGGCTAGGCACAGGGGGTTTGGCAGTGCGTTGCCCGCCGAGTTCCTGAAGATACTGACCGAGGGTCAGGACATCCTGATGCAGGCGGCGCAACAGCGACGAACGGGTGAGGTAGGTGCCGAGGATGCCGCCGAGCAGCGCCAGCAGCGCCGCGAGTGCCAGCAGCAGCGGCGAGGCCTGGGTCGAAGCGACGCTGCCGGGCGTGTAGTTCAGTTTCCAGTTCGGATTGCCGCTGTCCAGCGCTTGCGCACCCTTGCCCGGCGCCGGCGTACCGCGTTGCAGCAGCACCTGGGCCGGTGCGCCGGAGAACTGCTGGACCAGTTGTACCTGGCCGGCATCGCCCGGCAAGGGCGGCAGGGCGCGCAGCAGCCGTTGCAGGTCGACCGCCAGCAGCAGCGTGCCTTGCAGGCTCTGGTCGGCGCCGCGCACCGGCGCGGCGCTGTACAGCAACCAGCGCTGGCCGACCTTGTAGGCTTCGGCGGCGACGTTCTGGCCACTTTCCACCCGGTGCAGGATATCCAGGGCGGCGAAGCTGACCGGGCCGGGGCTGTCGTTGTCCTGGGCGGCCTGGCCGGGCGCGTTCAGGTGGGCATCGACCACGCCGTCCCAGGCCAGCAGGCTGCGCTGGGCGGCCTCGATGCGGGTGGCGTCGCCGCTTTGCAGGGCTTCGAAGGCGAGGGGGCTGGCCGCGGCGGCGCGGGTGTCGGCGGCGAGTTGCTGCAAGGCCTGGCGCAAGGCGCCGGCCTGGCCTTCGGCCCAGGCCGCGTCCAACTGGCGCTGCTGCGCCTCACCGGCGCCGCCGAAGACGCCGAACCAGAGCAGGGCGCCGGCGGCCGCCACGCCCAGTAGGCTGGCGCCTATGCCGGGCAGCAGGTCCTTGCCGTCAGCGCGTTCGGACGCTGCCTTGCGCGGCTTCTTTTCCGGTTCGAGCAGGTCGCCCAACTCGTTCCCATCCTTGGCGGTGCGCTGGAAAAGCTTCATGCCGCGTCTCCTCGGCGTCTCGTCCTGTGTTCGGGGTCAGTGGCTGCCGGAATGGCCGAAGCCGCCGGCGCCGCGCTGGCTTTCGTCGAACGCTTCGACCAGCTCGAAATGCGCCTGCACCACCGGCACCAGTACCAACTGCGCGATGCGCTCGCCGACGGCGATGGTGAACGGCGACTCGCCGCGGTTCCAGCACGACACCATCAGCTCGCCCTGGTAGTCCGAGTCGATCAGGCCGACCAGGTTGCCCAGCACGATGCCGTGCTTGTGCCCCAGGCCGGAGCGCGGCAGGACCAGGGCGGCGAGGCCGGGATCGGCGATGTAGATGGACAGGCCGGTGGGAATCAGCAGGGTCTGGCCCGGGCCGAGGACGCTGTCTTCCTTGAGCATGGCGCGCAGGTCCAGGCCGGCCGAGCCCGGCGTGGCGTACTGCGGGAGCGGGAAGTCGGAGCCCAGGCGGGGGTCGAGGATCTTGGCTTGGAGAGAGTGCATCAGTAACTCATTGCTGGTTGAGGCGGTCGGCGATGAAGGCGACCAGCTGGCGAGCGATCTTGCCCTTGCTGGTCTGGGCGAAGGTGCTCGGATGCAGGTCGCGGTCGATCACCGTGATCGCGTTCTCGTCGCTGTTGAAGCCGATCGAGGGGTTGGCCACGTCGTTGGCGACGATCAGGTCGAGGTTCTTGTCCTTCAGCTTGCGTGCAGCATAGTCCAGCAGGTTTTCGGTTTCTGCGGCGAAGCCCACGCTGAAGGGACGATCCTCGCGCTGTGCGAGGGTGGCGAGAATGTCGGGATTGCGCACCAGCTGCAAGAGCAAGCCCTCGCCGCTGGTAGGGTCTTTCTTCAGTTTGTGCGCGGCGACCACTTCCGGGCGGTAGTCGGCGACCGCCGCGGAGGCGATCAGCAGGTCGCAGGGCATCGCCGCCTCGCAGGCGGCCAGCATGTCGCGGGCGCTGACCACGTCGACGCGCTGCACCCGGTCGGGCGTGGGCAGGTGCACCGGGCCGGTGACCAGGGTCACCCGTGCGCCGGCTTCCACCGCCGCCTCGGCGAGGGCGAAGCCCATCTTTCCGGAACTGTGGTTGGTGATGTAGCGCACCGGGTCGATGTTTTCCTGGGTCGGGCCGGCGGTGATCAGCACATGCACGCCGGTCAGCGCCTGGCGCTGGAAGCAGTCGGCGGCGCGCTGCGCCAGTTCCTCGGCTTCGAGCATGCGTCCGAGGCCGACGTCGCCGCAGGCCTGGCTGCCCGCTGCCGGACCGAACAGG
>NZ_KV800271.1:49746-70771 GCF_001810205.1 Pseudomonas sp. HMSC076A11
GGAAGCCGCGCTGGCGCAGCAGCTCGGCGTTGGCCTGGGTCGCGGTGTCGCGCCACATGGCCTGGTTCATCGCCGGTGCCAGGGCGATTTGCGCGTCGGTGGCCAGCACCAGGGTGGTCAGCAGGTCGTTGGCCACGCCCTGGACCAGGCGCGCCATGAGGTCGGCGGTAGCCGGTGCGATCAGCACCAGATCGGCCCAGCGGGCCAGTTCGATGTGGCCCATCGCGGCTTCCGCCGCCGGGTCCAGCAGATCGGTATGCACCGGATGGCCGGACAACGCCTGGAGGGTCAGGGGCGTGATGAACTCGCGGCCGCCCTGGGTCATCACCACTCGGACTTCAGCGCCCTGGTCGCGCAGGCGGCGGACCAGTTCGGCGCTCTTGTAGGCGGCAATGCCGCCGCCCACGCCGAGGACGATGCGTTTCCGATAGAGCCGCTGCATAGGCTTGCCTTAATAAGGAAATGGATGACATGCGCTTCGGCAAACGCGCCTCCCCAGGTCGTCTGCCGCGCAAAAAGGATGGGCTAAGATAGCACAGCGTCCGCACGGGAACAGCGGGCGGGCTCGATGGGGAAAGCGAATGAGCATCCGCGATTGGCCCGAAGCCGAACGGCCTCGGGAGAAGCTTCTGGAGCAGGGCGCGGCGGCCCTTTCCGATGCCGAGCTGTTGGCGATCTTCCTGCGCACGGGAGTGACCGGTTGCAGTGCGGTCGAGCTGTCGCGGCGGCTGTTGAGCGAGTTCGGCGGGCTGCGTGCCCTGCTCGAGGCGGACCTCGCCTCGTTCTGCGGCCATCTCGGGCTCGGCGTGGCCAAGTATGCGCAATTGCAGGCCGTGCTGGAGATGGGCCGGCGCCACCTGGCCGAGCGCCTGCGTCGCGATTCGATACTGGAGAGCCCGCAGGCGGTGCGCGACTATCTCAAGGCGCGCCTGCGCCACGAGCAGCACGAGGTGTTCGCCTGCCTGTTCCTCGACACGAGGCACCGGGTCCTGGCGTTCGAGGTGCTGTTCCAGGGCAGCATCGATGGCGCCAGCGTCTACCCGCGCCAGGTGGTCAAGCGCACCCTGGCGCACAACGCGGCGGCGCTGATCCTGACCCATAACCACCCCTCCGGCGACGCCCGTCCGAGTCTCGCCGACCGCCAGCTCACTGCGCGCCTCAAGGAAGCCTTGGCGCTCATCGACGTGCGGGTGCTCGACCACTTCATCATCGGCGACGGCGAGCCGCTGTCGCTGGCCGAATACGGTTGGCTGTGAGCGTTCGACGAAGGGCTCAGCCCAGGCGCCGCTCGATGCCCGCCAGCAGGCGCCGGCGGATCAGCCCGCTGACCGGGCGGATCGCCAACCAGTAGGGGGTGAAGCGCAGGCGGCTGGCGCGATCAGGGCAGAACACCCGGGTTTCCGTGTGCAGCAGGGTACCGCTGGCGCTGGGCGTGCAACGGAAACACAGCACGAGCTTGGCCACTCCGGGCTGGTCGTAGCAGCGGAAATGCTCGCCGTCCGCGATGCGTTCCAGGGCGAAGTCGGCGCGCCAGAAGCGGCCGACCAGGCCGTAGGCGATGGCCTGGTCGGCGCGGCGCTCCAGGCGGGTGAACTCATGCAGGCCGAAGCGTGGGCGGCCGGCCAGGTCGTTGCGCCGGCCCAGCAGGCCGGCCAGCCTTCCCGGCGCTTCGCGCAGGACGAGGAAGGCGCGCACCAGCGGGTCGTCGAAGCGCAGCAGGTCTTCCACCGCGTCGAGTACCGCTGCGGCCGGCGCGTCGATCAGCCGCTGGTGGTGTTCGCTGAACTGCCAATGCGGCAGGTAGAGACGGTCGAGATCCATCGCTGGGTTCTCCCGGGCGTGGCCTTCAGCGTTTCACGGCGACCCGAGAGAAATCCTGGCGACCGAACGGATTGACCTGGTAGCCCTGCACCTCCTGGCGGGTAAGGGCGAAGGCGGTCGGGTGGGCCAGGGGCAGCCAGAGCGCCTGTTCGTGGATCAGTTTCTGCGCCTGGTGGTACAGACCGGTGCGTTGTTCCTGGCTGCTGGCGGCCTTGCCGTCGGCAATCAGCTTGTCCAGGCCGGGGTCGCAATAGCGCGCGAAGTTGAGCCCCGACTTGACGCTGGCGCAGCTGAATTGCGGAGTGAGGAAGTTGTCCGGATCGCCGTTGTCGCCTGCCCAACCCATGAACAGCAGGTCGTGTTCGCCGTTCTTGGCGCGACGGATCAACTCGCCCCATTCGATGACGCGGATGTTGGCCTTGATCCCGGCCTCCGCCAGGTCGGCCTGGAGCAGTTGGGCGCCGAGGCTCGGGTTGGGGTTGAGCAGGCTGCCGGACGGGCGGGTCCAGATGTTCAGCTCGGGAAGCTGCTTGCCGGCCAGCAGCTTGCGCGCCTGTTCGGGGGCGTGCGGGTAGGCGGGAATATCCCTGGCATAGCTCCAGGTGTTCGGCGGATAGATGCCGGTGGCGGCACTGGCGCTGCCTTCGAATACCGCCTGCAGGTAGCTGGTGCGGTCGAAGGCCAGGTTGATCGCCTGGCGCACCTTGGGATCGTCCAGCGGCGGATGCTGGGTATTGAGGGCGACGAAGGCGGTCATGAAGGCCGGCGTCTGCTCGACCTTCAGGCTGGCGTCCTTGCGCGCGCTCTCCACGTCCAGCGGCTTCGGCGACAGGGCGATCTGGCATTCGCCGCGGCGCAACTTCTGCAGGCGCACGTTGGCGTCCGGGGTGATGGCGAAGATCAGCGCGTCGACCGCCGGCTTGCCGGCGAAGTACTCGGGGTTGGCGGCGTAGCGCACCACCGCGTCCTTCTGGAAGCGCTTGAACACGAACGGGCCGCTGCCGATCGGCGCGGCGTTGAGCTTTTCCGGGGTTCCGGCCTTCATCAACTGGTCGGCGTACTCCGCCGAATAGATGGAGGCGAAGCCCATGCTCAGCATCGGCAGGAAGGTCGCGTCGGGGTGGTCGAGAACGAACAGCACCTGGTGGTCGCCGCTTTTCTCCACCCGCTTGATCAGCTCCGGCAGTTGCATCGACTGGGCGTGCGGGAAGCCGTTCTGCGCCACCTTGTGCCAGGGATTGGCCGGATCGAGCATGCGCCGGAAGCTGAACACCACGTCGTTGGCGTCGAGCGTACGGCTCGGCTTGAAGTAGGCGGTGCTGTGGAAGTGCACACCCTGGCGCAGGTCGAAGCGATAGCTCAGGCCGTCGTCGGACACCGACCAGCGCTCGGCCAGCGATGGCACCACCGTCCCCTTGCCGGCGTCGAACTCGACCAGGCGATTCATCAGCACATCGGCCGAGGCGTTGGTGGTGGTCAGCGAGTTGTACTGGACCACGTCGAAGCCCTCGGGGCTGGCTTCGGTGCACACGCTCAAGGCGGCAGCGGCGGCGGGCTGGGCGAGCAGCAGGGGGGCGAGGAACAGGGAGAAAGCGGCGAGGCGCATGACGGGCTCCATTCGAACGGTTAACATGCCCATCCGCAGCGGTTGGGCGCAGTCATGCAAGGCCGTTGGCGACCTTGAATCGCTACCCTAGACCATGCGGCGGGCAGCGACAACGAGGCAAGGCGACGAACGGCCGCGGTGCGAAGCCCGCAGTGAGGCGGGCCGCGGCTGCGCCATGGTCTTCACCCTTGCGGCGCGGGGCGCCTTTCTGATATAAAGCTGCGCTCTTTTCTGGGGCCACGCTCTCCTTCGTCGGGATGCAGCGGGTAAGACCCCGGTGAAACTGAGTATCGAACTTGAGTTAAAGCAGCCAACCCATGCCGGGTTGGGCATGAGGTTATAGAGGGCTGAGGCATGTCTAGAGTCTGTCAAGTAACCGGTAAGGGTCCGGTTACCGGGAATAACATTTCCCACGCACACAACAAAACCCGCCGCCGTTTCCTGCCGAACCTGCAGCACCACCGTTTCTGGGTCGAGTCCGAGAAGCGCTTCGTACGTCTGCGCGTTTCCGCCAAGGGCATGCGTATCATCGACAAGCGTGGCATCGAGGCCGTCCTGGCTGACCTGCGTGCCCGCGGCGAAAAATTCTAAGGAGCTGAATCATGCGTGAATTGATTCGTCTGGTGTCCAGCGCCGGTACCGGCCACTTCTACACCACCGACAAGAACAAGCGTACCAAGCCTGAGAAGATCGAGATCAAGAAGTACGATCCGGTCGTTCGTCAGCACGTGATCTACAAGGAAGCCAAGATCAAGTAATTGATCCGGCACCTTGCGAAAAGCCCGCCACCTGGCGGGCTTTTTCATTTCCGGCGTACGAACCCCGGGCCGCGCACAAAAAAGCCCGCCAGGTGGCGGGCAAGGGGAACAAGCATTCTGGATGCAGCCGGGGCTCAGGCCTTGGCTTCGAAGATCACATACACCTTGCGACAGGCTTCGAGCACTTCCCAGGTGCCCTGGAAGCCGGCAGGGATCACGAAGCGGTCGCCGGCGCGCACGGTCTTGGCGTTGCCGTGCCGGTCGCGCAGCACCGAGACGCCCTGGATGATCTCGCAGTACTCGTGTTCGGTGTAGTTCACCGTCCACTGGCCCACGGCGCCTTCCCAGATACCGGCGTTGAACTGCCCGCAGGGGCTGCCGTAGTGGTTGCGCACGCTCTGTTTCGGGTCGCCCTTGAGGATTTTCTCCGGCGCCGGGCTGTAGTGCTCCGGGGCGCTGTTGGCCTGGGCGAAGTCGACGATCTGTTCGATGTTCATGCTGACTCTCGGTTCTTGTGGTTCTGGCCAGTTGGGGGGCAGGGCGGCGCCAGCCGCCCGCCTGGATCAGACGCTGGCGCGGATGGCCTGGGCCAGGCGCTCGACGATCTGGTCGATGTGGGGCTTGTCGATGATCAGCGGCGGCGACATGGCGATGATGTCGCCGGTCACCCGGACCATCAGGTCGTGCTCCCAGAAGCAGCGCTCGAAGACGTCGTAGCCGCGCTTGCCGGGGCCGTCCGCGTGCGGCGCCAGTTGCACGCCGCCGACCAGGCCTACGGCGCGGATGTCGACCACGTTGGGCAGGTCGCGCAGGCTGAACAGCGCGTCCTGCCAGTAGCCTTCCAGTTCGACGGCCCGCTGGAACAGGTCGTCGCGACGGTAGATGTCCAGGGTCGCCAGGGCGGCGGCGCAGGCTACCGGATGGCCGGAATAGGTATAGCCGTGGAAGAACTCGATGGCGCCCTGCGGGCCTTGCATGAAGGCAGCGTGGATCTTCTCGTCGACGAATACGGCGCCCATCGGGATGCTGCCGTTGGTCAGCCCCTTGGCGCAGGTCAGCAGGTCCGGGACGACGCCCCAGCGCTGCGCGGCGAAGGCTTCGCCGACGCGGCCGAAACCGGTGATCACTTCGTCGAAGATCAGCAGGATGCCATGCTTGCGGGTTATCTCGCGCAGCCGCTGAAGGTAGCCCTTGGGCGGCAGCACCACGCCGGCCGAGCCGGACATCGGCTCGACGATCACCGCGGCGATATTCTCGGCGCCGTGCAGGGTCACCAGGCGTTCCAGCTCCTCGGCCTTTTCCACGCCATGCTCGGGCAGGCCGACGGTGAAGGCGTTGCGGGCGACGTCCAGGGTGTGCGGCAGGTGGTCGACCCCCGGCAGCAGGTTGGCGGAGAAGGCCTTGCGGTTGTTGACCATACCGCCTACCGACAGGCCGCCGAAGCCGACCCCGTGGTAGCCCAGTTCGCGGCCGATCAGGCGGGTGCGGGTGCCCTGGCCGATGGCGCGCTGGTAGGCAAGGGCGATCTTCAGCGCGGTGTCCGCCGATTCCGAGCCGGAGTTGGTGAAGAATACTTTGTTCAGGCCCGGCGGGGCGATTTCCGCCAGCCGCGCGGCGAGTTCGAACGGCAGCGGGTGACCCATCTGGAACGGCGGGGCGTAGTCGAGGGTGGCGATCTGCCGGGCCACCGCTTCGCTGATCTCGCGCCGGCCGTGGCCGGCATTGCAGCACCAGAGGCCGGCGGTGCCGTCGAGGATGCGGCGCCCGCCCTGGGCGATATAGTGGATGCCTTCGGCGCTTTCCAGCAGGCGCGGCCGCGCCTTGAACTGGCGGTTGGCGGTGAAGGGCATCCAGAAGTTGTCGAGGCTGCTCGACTGCGGCTCGTTATTCATTGTCATAGGGCCACCCAGGTTGCACGCGAGGGATGAAGACGCTAGTCCGGGCGAGTCTATGTTTAAAATAATGAACGTGACAAGGGAGTTAGAGGGGTTCCTGTCAAATATATTGAAAACAGGCGCTGCTCTGGTTTAGGGTGGCGGACACCACGGGCCGCGCGCCCGCCTTGCAGAATCTGACAGCGCGCCTGTCTCCCAGGCGCCCAGAACACCAATAAGAGGACACGTTGTCATGACCACCCTGACCCGCGCCGACTGGGAAGCCCGCGCCAAAGACCTGAAGATCGAAGGCCGAGCCTTCGTCAACGGCGAATACAGCAACGCCGCCTCCGGCGAGACCTTCGACTGCCTGAGCCCGGTGGATGGCCGCTTCCTGGCCAAGGTCGCCAGTTGCGACCTGGCCGATGCCGAGCAGGCGGTCAAGGTCGCCCGCAATGCCTTCGATTCCGGCGCCTGGTCGCGCCTGGCGCCGGCCAAGCGCAAGCAGACGATGATCCGCTTCGCCGATCTGCTGCTGGAGAACGCCGAGGAGCTGGCCCTGCTGGAAACCCTGGACATGGGCAAGCCGATCAGCGACTCGCTGCACATCGACGTCGCCAGCGCCGCCAACAGCCTGCGCTGGAGCGCCGAGGCGATCGACAAGATCTATGACGAAGTCGCCGCCACTCCCCATGCCGAGCTGGGCCTGGTGACCCGCGAGCCGGTCGGCGTGGTCGCCGCCATCGTGCCGTGGAACTTCCCGCTGCTGATGTCCTGCTGGAAACTCGGTCCGGCCCTGGCCACCGGCAACTCGGTGATCCTCAAGCCCTCCGAGAAGTCGCCGCTGACCGCCATCCGCATCGCCCAGCTGGCCGTCGAGGCCGGCATTCCGAAAGGCGTGTTCAACGTGCTGCCGGGCTATGGCCACACGGTAGGCAAGGCGCTGGCATTGCACATGGATGTCGACACCCTGGTGTTCACCGGTTCGACCAAGATCGCCAAGCAACTGATGGTCTATGCCGGCGAGTCGAACATGAAGCGCGTCTGGCTGGAGGCCGGCGGCAAGAGCCCGAACATCGTCTTCGCCGACGCCCCGGACCTGAAGGCCGCCGCCGAAGCCGCTGCCGGCGCCATCGCCTTCAACCAGGGCGAAGTCTGCACCGCCGGTTCGCGCCTGCTGGTGGAGCGCTCCATCAAGGACAAGTTCCTGCCCCTGGTGATCGAGGCCCTCAAGGGCTGGAAACCGGGCAACCCGCTGGATCCGGAAACCAACGTCGGCGCGCTGGTGGACACCCAGCAGATGAACACCGTGCTGTCCTACATCGAGGCCGGTCACAACGACGGCGCCAAGCTGGTCGCCGGCGGCAAGCGGACCCTGGAAGAAACTGGTGGCACCTACGTCGAGCCGACCATCTTCGACGGCGTGACCAATGCGATGAAGATCGCCCGCGAGGAAATCTTCGGCCCGGTGCTCTCGGTGATCGAGTTCGAGGATGCCGAGGAAGCCGTGCGCATCGCCAACGACACGCCCTATGGGCTGGCGGCGGCGGTCTGGACCAGCAACCTGTCCAAGGCGCACCTGACTGCCAAGGCCCTGCGCGCCGGCAGCGTCTGGGTCAACCAGTACGACGGCGGCGACATGACCGCTCCGTTCGGCGGCTTCAAGCAGTCGGGCAACGGTCGCGACAAGTCGCTGCACGCCTTCGACAAGTACACCGAGCTGAAGGCGACCTGGATCAAGCTCTGATCGCCTAGGTCGGCCCTTCCGGGCCGGCTCTCTCGAGCCACACCCGCGGCCGGGTTTCCTTCTGGAAGCCCGGCCGCTGTGCTTCGTGCGCCGGATATATCCGCTCGCCCCGGCAAGGCTTCCGGGGTGCCAACGGGAGAATCGCAATGCGTTGGGGAAGCTATTTCGCCGTCTGTTCCGCAGTCATCAGCATCGGCCTCGCCCTTGGCCTGACCATGCCGCTGGTCTCGTTGCGCCTGGAGAGCTGGGGCTACGGCAGTTTCGCCATCGGCGTGATGGCCAGCACGCCGGCAGTGGGCGTGCTGCTCGGCGCGATGATCGCCGGGCGCCTCGCCGCGCGCGTCGGCACGCCGCGGCTGATGCAGTTGTGCCTGCTCACCGGGGCAGCCTCCGTCGGCCTGCTGGCGCTGCTGCAGAGCTACCCGGTATGGCTGTTGCTGCGCCTGCTGATCGGCGTGCAGCTCACCGTGGTGTTCATCCTCGGGGAAAGCTGGATCAACCAGTTGGCGGTGGAGAAGTGGCGTGGCCGGCTGGTCGCGCTGTACGGCACCGGCTACGCCCTCAGCCAACTGTCCGGGCCGGTACTGCTGACCTTCATCGGTACCGCCGACGACCGTGGCTTCTGGTTCGGCGTCTGCCTGCTGATTGCTGGCTCGTTGCTGCTGCTGGGCCGCGGCGGTGCGCCCAGGGTCGATCCGCACAGCGCCTCCGGGCGCGGTTTGTGGGCCTTCTGCCGGGGCCTGCCGGCGATCGCCTGGGCGGTGGTGTTGTTCGCTGCCTTCGAGGCGATGATCCTCACCCTGCTGCCGATCTACGGGTTGCGCCAGGGCTTTCCGCAAGCGGTGGCGCTGGCCATGGTCAGTACCGTGGTGGTGGGCGATGCATTGTTGCAGCTGCCGATCGGCTGGCTCGCCGACCGGGTCTCGCGCAGCGGCCTGTTCGGCGGCTGCGGCCTGGTGCTGCTGCTGAGCAGCCTGGCGATTCCCCTGCTGCTGCAGACGCCGCTGATCTGGCCGCTGCTGGTGCTGTTCGGGGCCAGCGCCGGCGGGTTGTTCACCCTGGCGCTGATCCTGATCGGCGAGCGCTACCGAGACGATGCCCTGGTCCGGGCCAATGCCCATGTCGCGCAGCTATGGGGCATCGGCTGCCTGCTCGGCCCGCTGGCCACCGGCGCCGCCAGCCAGTGGATCAGCGGTCACGCCCTGCCGTTGATGATGGCGCTCGGCGCGGCGGGCTTCGTGGTGCTGGTGCGGCTGCGCGGGGCGATTCCGGCGGACGAGGAGGCGACCGGCCTGGAGGCCTCCGAGTGACCCTCAGAGCATCTTTTCCAGTCCGATCATTCCCGCGACCCAGGCGTTCAGGCGTCGCCACAGGCTGCCCGGCTCGTGGCGCAGGACCTGGGGCCGGCCGTCGCGCTCATCGATCCAGACCAGCTTCGGCCGGCTACCGCTGCGGTCGATGCGCACCTGGTAGCTGACGCTCGGCGCCATGCCCTCCAGCGCCAGTTGGCGGACCTGCTCGGCCAGCAGCGGACTGTCGACGATGACCCCGACTTCGGTGTTCCACAGGATCGAGCGCGGATCGAAGTTGAACGAACCGATGAATACCTTGCGCCGGTCGAAGACCATCGCCTTGCTGTGCAGGCTGGCGCTGCTCGATCCGTGCAGGCGCCAGGGCGCGCCGCTCAGCGGCTGGTCGGGATTGGCGCGCAGCTCGTAGAGCTTAACGCCATGCTCAAGCAGCGCCATCCGATAGGGCGCGTAGCCGGCATGCACGGCGGGCACGTCGGTGGCTTCCAGGGAGTTGGTCAGCAGGCGCACGCGGACGCCGCTGTCGGCCTTGCCGGTGAGGTAGTTGAGACCGTCCTTGGCCGGAACGAAATACGCCGAGACCAGGATCAGTTCCTTCTGCACGCCCTTGAACAGGCCCGCCAGGTGCGGACTGAGCAATAGGTGCGGGTCGGGCTCGCCGCGGCTCAATACCTTCAGCGGCGCATCCCAGATCGCCTCGGCGCGGGCCCAGGTGAGATTCTCCAGCCAGTTGCCCAGGCGTGGCTGGTCGCCGCGGTCGAACAGGTGGCGGATGTAGCCGGACTCCTTCACCGACTCCTTGCGCAGGTAGCGCTGCAACTTGCGTCGGGCCGACTCCAGTTCGCCGGGATAGGGCGCGCGCCAGAGGAAATCCTCGATCGGCCGGCTGATGGCGCTGTTCCAGTACTGGTCGAAGCTGTGCGAGAGCTGGTTGGCGATGGGGCCGACGCCGAGCAGGTCGAGGTCGGTGAAGTTCATCTCCGGCTTGGCGTTGAAATACTCGTCGCCGAGGTTGCGTCCGCCGACGATGGCCGCCGTGCCGTCGGCCAGCCACAGCTTGTTGTGCATGCGCCGGTGTTGCTGGGACAGGTTGAACAGGCGGCCGACGCCTCGCGTGATGCCGGTGGCGCGGCCCAGGTGCAACGGGTTGAACAGGCGCACCTGGATGTTCGGATGGGCGGAGAGCACACCGATCTCGTAGTCCCAGCCATCGCTGGCGGTGTCGTCGATGAGGATGCGTACCCGCACGCCACGGTCGGCTGCCTTGAGCAACTCGTAGGCGAGGGCGCGCGTGGTCAGTCCGTCGTGGACGATGTAGTACTGGATGTCGAGGCTGCGCTGGGCTGCGCGAATCAGCGCCGCGCGGGCGACGAAGGCATCCTCGCTGGCGCCCAGGAGGTGGAAGCCGGACTGGCCGGGGTGGTCGCGTCCCTGGATTTCGGCCTGCCTGGCCAGCCAGGTACCCTCGGCGGGCAGTGCCGACGACGGTTGCGGCGGAGGAGTGCTGGCGCAGCCGGAGAGGGCCAGGAGGGCCAGCAGGATGAATCGGCGAAGCAAGGATATCTCCCGTGGAAACTCGAACGACCGGCTCATCCCGGTCGTGCGAATTCTAGGAGTTTTCCTCGGAAGAGCGATGCCCCGCCTGATTTTTTCAGAATCCACCGAGCCTCGGATGGGCTCAGCTACCGAGTTTTTCCTTCAGCCGGTACCAGGCCATGCCCAGCGCCAGCAGTGGCGAGCGCAGCAGCTTGCCGCCGGGGAAGGTGATGTGCGGCACCTTGGCGAACAGGTCGAAGCCGTCGCTCTGCTGGCCGCCGATGGCTTCGGCGATCAACTGCCCGGCGAGGTGCGTGGCGTTCACCCCGTGTCCGGAATAGGCCTGGGCGAAGTACACGTTGGGCTGCCCCGGCAGGCGGCCGATCTGTGGCAGGCGATTGGCGCCGATGCCGATCATGCCGCCCCATTGGTAGTCGATGCGGACGTTCGCCAGTTGCGGGAATACCTCCAGCATTTTCGGCCGCATGTAGGCGGCGATGTCGCTGGGGTCGCGGCCGGAATAATGGCAGGCGCCACCGAACAGCAGGCGGTTGTCGGCGGAGAGCCGGTAGTAGTCGAGGGCCACGCGCTGGTCGCACACCGCCATGTTCTGCGGCAGCAGTTGGCGGGCCAGTTTCTCGTCCAGCGGTTCGGTGGCGATCACGTAGCTGCCGGCCGGCAGTACCTTGCCGCCGAGCAGCGGGTTGAGGTCGTTCATGTAGGCGTTGCAGCCCAGCACCAGGGTCTTCGCCCGCACTTTGCCGGTGGCGGTATGCACCTGGACTTCCGTGCCGTAGTCGATCCGCGTCACCGGCGAGCGCTCGAACAGGCGGACGCCCAGCGACTGGGCAGCGGCGGCTTCGCCGAGGACCAGGTTGAGCGGGTGCAGGTGGCCAGAGCCCATGTCCACCAGGCCGCCGACGTAGCGATCGGAGCCGACCACGCTGCGCATCTCCGCGGCCGGCACCAGGCGCATCTCGTGGCGATAGCCGAGGGCCTGGAGTTCCTCCATGTCCTCGCGGAAGCCCTGGTAGTCGCCGGGCTTGTTCGCCAGGTCGCAGTAGCCCCAGCGCAGATCGCAGTCGATGGCGTACTGCTCGACCCGGCGACGGACGATCTCCACCGCCTCCAGGCCCATCAGCTTGAGTGCCTTCACGCCGTCGGCGCCGATCACCGGGAGGAACTGCTCGACGTCATGGCCGACGCCGCGGATCAACTGGCCGCCATTGCGTCCACTGGCGCCCCAGCCGATCCGGTGCGCTTCCAGCAGGACCACGGAGAAGCCGCGCTGGGCCAGTTCCAACGCCGTGTTCACTCCCGAGAAGCCGCCGCCGACGACGCACACGTCGGCCTGTTCTTCGCCGGCCAGGGGAGGGCACTCGATGCGTCGGTTGAGCGTGGCGGCGTAGTAGGAGGGGGCGTGTTGGGCGGTATGCACCGGCTGGTGAACGCGGGCGTTCATGTGTGAAATCCTGATTATTATGTGTGGAAAATTTGACGGAGCATAAACGTCAGTCGAGGCGCTCGCCAAGGGCGAAAAAGGAAAAAACTGCGAGGTGTTGCGGGGATCGTGTACAGAAAAGACGGTGTTTCCCGTCTATGCCGGGAGTCCTGGCGGACTCCCGGAGCGCGTCATGGGTCAATCCGGAACCGGTAGGTCGAGCGACTCCTTGACCTCTTCCATGACGATATAGCTCTTCGACTCGCGTACGTGCGGCAGTTTCAGCAGGATGTCGCCGAGCAGCTTGCGGTAGGACGCCATTTCCGAGATGCGAGCCTTCACCAGGTAGTCGAAGTGGCCGGACACCAGGTGGCATTCCAGCACATGGGGCAGCTTGAGCACCGCCCGGCGAAACTCTTCGAAGGTATCGCCGGACTTGTAGTCCAGGCTGATCTCGACGAACACCAGCAGGCTGGCCTTCAGATGCTGCGGATTGAGCCGGGCGTGATAGCCCATGATCAGGCCTTCGCGCTCCAGGCGGCGCACGCGTTCGGTGCAGGGTGTGGTCGAGAGGCCGACGCGTTCGCCCAGCTCGGTGAAGGAAATGCGACCTTCCTCCTGCAGGATGCGGAGGATGTTGCGGTCGATCTTGTCCAGCTCGCGCTTGCTCTGATGCTGGGTACGCATGGATGGAGGCTCCCCGTCTGGCTCGGAAAATCCGGAAATTTTCCGCCAATATAACGTCGAAAGCAGGGAAAAACACTGGCCAGGGAAAACGCCTTGATCTTGCACGAGGGCCCCGCCACCCTTGGCCGGGTCGGCAACGGACAGAGGTAGGACATGCGTTTGCGCAGAAGGACGACGTTGCTGCTGGTATTTGCAGTGCTGTTGCTGCTGGCGTTCGGCTACGGCTGGCATGCCTGGCGCAGCCTGTTGCGCGAGCAGGGTGTCGAGCGCCTGGAGTGGCAAGGCCTGGGCCTGTCCGCCGAAGGCATCGGGCTGCGACGGCTGGCGCTGGAGCGGCGCGGCGCGGATGGCGCCAGCCTGCGACTGGACGTGGAACACGCGCTGCTGCGCTGGCCCGGGCTGTCGGGTTGGCGTCCGCGTCTACCCGGCCTGCGCGTGGAGCAAGTGGCGCTCGCCTGGCAACCGGCTGCCGCGAGTTCCGACGACGACTCCGCTGCGCTGGACTGGACGTCCCTGCGCGAGACCCTCGCCTGGCTGCCGGAACAGATCCACCTCGAACGCTTCCATCTCGACCTGCCTTGTCCCGCCGGCCGCTGCGAGCAGGACGGCGGGCTGGACATCGGCCGCCCATCGGGAGCGCTGTTTCCGCTGGCTGCGCAACTGCGCCTGCAACAAGAGGCGCAGCAGGCCCAGCTCGACGCCCAGCTCTTCGAGGAGCCTACCGGTTGGCGCCTGCGGGCGCGCGCGCAACTCGACCGGCAGGCGCTGCTGACGCTGGACAGCCAGCTCGCGCCGTCCGATGGCGACGGCCTCTGGCAGGGGCGCCTGGAGGCGCCCGGCCTGCCGGACACCCGTGGCCTGGTGGTCTGGCTCAATCGCTGGTTGCCGGAAGCCCAGCGCCTGCCCGACGCACCGCAAGCCCTGCGTCTGCAAGCGGACTGGACGATCCGCCTGGCGCCTGGCAGCGACTGGCTGGAGCCGCGCCGGGTGCTCGACGGCGGTGGCTCGGCGGCGCTGCTGGTGCAGGCTCCGCAAGCCTGGCCGCTGCCCGGTCTGGGTAATGTACAGGGCGAACTGCAAGTCCAACTGGATGGAGACGAGGGCGCCTGGTTGCCACGCCAGCTGCGCAGCGACTTGCGCCTGAGCCAGTTGCACGGCGAGTGGTTGCAGGCGCTGCCGGCCGAGTTGCGGCCGAGCGCGCTGGGCTTGCGCAGCGAGCCGCTGGAGCGCGATGCCGATAGCGTCACCGCGTTGCGCCTGGCGTTCACCAGCGAGGGCGCGAGTACGCTGAAGCTGGAGACGCGGCTCGACCTGCTGGGCATCTCGCCGTGGGCCGCCAGGCTGGTGGAGGGTCGCTTGCAGGTGGACGCGCCGCGCCTGCAATACCTGGGCTGGAAAGCCGAGCGACTGGTCGCGGAGATTCCCCTGGAGGGCCGGCTGGACGGGCAGCGCGCCAACCTCTCCTTCGGCAGGGGCGCGCGGTTGCAGGCGGCGTCCCTGGCCGAGCCGTCGACGCTGCACCTTGGCCAGCCCCGCCTCGACCTCGCCGGGGCCGCTCTCGAACTGGCCTACCAGCCGCTGGCGCTGCATTTCGCCGGGCCGCTGCAGGCGCAGGTCGGACAACTCCGCCAGGCCAACCTCAAACCGTTGGCCTGGACCTTCGAGGGGCCGCTCGACACCACCCTCGAGCGCACCAGCCTGAAGGGACGGCTGAGCAACGGCGCGGGGTTGGCGGCGGACATCCAGCTGCAGCGCGACGCGAAGACGCCCCTGGCGCTCTCCGCCAGGCTGGCCGAGGTGTTCTTCCGTACCGGCAATCCGCTGGCCGCGACCCTCGCCGACTGGCCGGGGCTGCTCGAACTGGGCAATGGGCGAGCGACCGCCGCGGCCGGCTGGAAGCTCGATGCGGCGGGCGCCTCGTCCCTCGACCTGGACCTGACTCTGAAAGGCCTCGACGGTATCTACGACCGCAGCGAGCTGAAGGGGCTGGGCGGCAGCCTGGCCTTGCGCCTGCGTGGCGGTCAGTTGAGCCTGGACAGCCCCGGCCTGAGCCTGGCCGAGGCCAATCCCGGCCTGCCGCTGGGGCCGGTGAGTTTCCGCGGGCGCTATGAGGCCCCGCTTTCCGCGCCGGGCAGCGGCCGTTTGAGCTGGCAGACGTTGCAGAGCGGCCTGTTCGGCGGGCAGGCCTCGGTCCCCGCGGGGAGCATCCGCCTGGGTCAGGCTGAGCAGAAGTTCGCCTTGCGTATCCAGGGCATACAACTCGGCGAGATTTTCCGGGTCTATCCGGCGGAGGGCCTGGCCGGCGAAGGCGCCCTGGACGGCGAGCTGCCGCTGATGCTGAACCGCTGGAAGCCCAGCGTCTCCGGCGGCCAGGTCAAGGCCCGCGAGCCCGGCTACCTGCGCTTCCGCTCGGCGAAGATCGAGGCGCTGGGGCGCAGCAACCCGGGGATGAAGCTGGTCGCCGATGCCCTCGACGATTTCCACTACGACGTCCTGCAAAGCAGCGTCGATTATCATGAGAACGGCAAGCTGTTGCTCGGCCTGCGCTTGCAGGGCAGCAACCCGGACCTGGAGAAGGGGCGCCCGGTCAACCTCAACGTCAATCTGGAGGAGGATATCCCGGCACTGCTGACCAGCCTGCAACTGAGCGACCGGGTCAGCGAAACCATTCGCCAACGTGTGCAGGAGCGCATGCAGAAACGCAAGGCTTCGGCGCCATGAGCCATACAGGAGAACCCCCGATGCGCCTCTGCGCTCTATTCGCTGTCCTGCTGCTGGGCAGCCTGACGATGGCCTGCACGCCCACCGTGCAGCTGGCGGCTCCCAGCGAGCCGATCAACATCAATCTCAACGTGAAAATCGAGCACGAGATCTACATCAAGGTCGACAAGGCTCTGGACGGCATCATCAACGAGAACAGCGGCCTGTTCTAAAGGAGCGGATCCATGACAACCCGTAGCAAACTCGGTATCGCCCTGCTGGCCCTCGGCATCAGCCTTTCCGCCATGGCGATGGACCTCGGCCAGGCCATGTCGGCCCTTGGCGGCGCCAAGGCCCAGGGCCTGGTCGGCGAGCAGGCGGACGGCTACCTTGGCGTGGTCAGCAACAGCGGCCAGGCGGCGGACATCGCCGCGCAGATCAATGCCGCGCGGCGTGCCGAATACCAGAAGGTGGCCAACAGCAGCGGCGCTTCGCTGGCCGACGTGGAGGCCATGGCCGGCAAGAAGGCGATGGAGAGAACCCCTGCCGGGCAGTACGTCCAGGTCGGCGGCAAGTGGGTGAAGAAATAGCGCGAAGGCTCCGCGAGCGCTCTGGGACGCTGCTCCGGTCGCAAGGGCCGGGCAGTGTCCGCGGAATTTTTCCTGTCGCGAGCGGTTCCTTCAGGGACTCCTGCCGTTTTCCATGGCTTCTGCGACAGGCTTTCCCGAAAAAGCGACTCCCGGCCTGAGTTCGATCATTTAAATATGCGGTATTTTTCCAGTTTTATGGTGGATGCGCCTCGGTAAAACCCCTAATTGTCCGGTTTTTTACCTGAGTAACCGCCTAAAATTGGTGATTATTTCTTCCTGCCTCTTCCTATACTGCGCGCATCTACACGCTCAAAATAACAAACGTCCGCGGTTCCTCCGCGACGTGGGAGGCGACAATGCGAGTTCTGGTCCTTGGCAGCGGTGTCATCGGTACCGCCAGTGCGTATTACCTGGCCCGTGCCGGGTTCGAGGTGGTGGTGGTCGACCGTCAGGACGGTCCCGCGCTGGAAACCAGCTTCGCCAACGCCGGCCAGGTGTCTCCCGGCTACGCTTCGCCCTGGGCAGCCCCGGGCATTCCCCTGAAGGCCATGAAGTGGCTGCTGGAAAAGCACGCGCCGCTGGCCATCAAGCTCACCTCCGATCCCAGCCAGTACGCCTGGATGCTGCAGATGCTGCGCAACTGCACCGCCGAGCGCTACGCCGTGAACAAGGAGCGCATGGTCCGCCTGTCCGAGTACAGCCGCGATTGCCTCGACGAACTGCGCGCCGAGACCGGCATCGCCTACGAGGGCCGCACCCTCGGCACCACCCAACTGTTCCGCACCCAGGCGCAGCTGGACGCCGCCGGCAAGGACATCGCCGTGCTCGAGCGCTCCGGCGTGCCCTACGAGGTTCTCGACCGCGATGGCATCGCCCGCGTAGAGCCGGCCTTGGCCAAGGTCGCCGACAAGCTGGTCGGCGCTTTGCGCCTGCCCAACGACCAGACCGGCGACTGCCAGCTGTTCACCACCCGCCTGGCGGAAATGGCCAAGGGCCTGGGCGTGGAGTTCCGCTTCGGCCAGAACATCGAGCGCCTGGACTTCGCCGGCGACCGCATCAACGGCGTGCTGGTCAACGGCGAATTGCTCACCGCCGACCACTACGTGCTGGCCCTGGGCAGCTACTCGCCGCAACTGCTCAAGCCGCTGGGTATCAAGGCTCCGGTCTATCCGCTGAAGGGTTATTCGCTGACCGTGCCGATCACCAACCCGGAGATGGCGCCGACCTCGACCATCCTCGACGAGACCTACAAGGTGGCGATCACCCGCTTCGACCAGCGCATCCGCGTCGGCGGCATGGCGGAAATCGCCGGCTTCGACCTGTCGCTGAACCCGCGCCGCCGCGAGACCCTGGAAATGATCACCACCGACCTCTATCCCGAGGGCGGCGATATCAGCCAGGCGACCTTCTGGACCGGCCTGCGCCCGGCGACCCCGGATGGCACCCCGATCGTCGGCGCCACCCGCTACCGCAACCTGTTCCTCAATACCGGCCACGGCACCCTGGGTTGGACCATGGCCTGCGGGTCGGGTCGCTACCTGGCCGACCTGATGGCGAAGAAGCGCCCGCAGATCAGTACCGAAGGCCTGGATATTTCCCGCTACAGCAATTCCCCGGAGAACGCCAAGAATGCCCATCCAGCGCCAGCACACTAACGAGCGTATGAGCCAGATCGTCGTCCACAACGGCACCGTCTACCTGGCGGGCCAGGTGGGCGAGGACATGTCCGCGGGCGTCGAGCAGCAGACCCGCGAGACCCTGGCGGCCATCGAGCGTCTGCTGGAAGAGGCCGGCACCGACAAGACTCGGATCCTCTCGGTGACCATCTACCTGAAGGACATCGACGCCGACTTCGAAGGCATGAACCGCGTCTGGGACCAGTGGCTGCCGCGCGGCGTCGCGCCGGCGCGCGCCACCGTCGAAGCCAAGCTCTGCGAGCCGGAGATCCTGGTAGAGATGTCGGTGGTCGCTGCGCTGCCCTGAGTTTTGTCTGGCCCGGCCGGAGAGCCGGGCTTTTTTTCGCCTGATGAAAGGTGCGCGATGCCGCACCTCGCTGAAGAGAGACCCGTCGCCATGCGCCCCGCCCGTGCCCTGATCGACCTGCAAGCCCTTCGTCACAACTATCGGCTGGCCCGCGAGGCCACCGGCGCCCGTGCGCTCGCGGTGATCAAGGCGGACGCATACGGCCACGGCGCGGTGCGCTGTGCCGAAGCGCTGGCGGCCGAGGCCGATGGCTTCGCCGTGGCCTGCATCGAGGAGGGCCTGGAGCTGCGCGAGGCCGGTATCCGCCAGCCGATCCTGCTGCTGGAGGGCTTCTTCGAGGCGTCCGAGCTGGAGCTGATCGTCGCCCACGACTTCTGGTGCGTGGTGCATTGCGCCTGGCAATTGGAGGCGATCGAACGCGCCAGCCTGGCCCGCCCGCTGAACGTCTGGCTGAAGATGGATTCGGGCATGCACCGCGTCGGCTTCTTCCCCGAGGACTTCCGCGCCGCCCACGAGCGCCTGCGGGCCAGCGGCAAGGTGGCGAAGATCGTGATGATGAGTCACTTCTCCCGCGCCGACGAACTGGATTGCCCGCGCACCGAGGAACAGCTCGCCGCCTTCGCGGCCGCTAGCCAGGGCCTGGAAGGCGAGATCAGCCTGCGCAATTCGCCAGCCGTGCTCGGCTGGCCGAAGGTGCCCAGCGATTGGGTACGTCCGGGCATCCTGCTCTACGGAGCCACGCCGTTCGAGCGCGCACATCCGCTGGCCGACCGCTTGCGCCCGGTGATGACCCTGGAATCGAAGGTGATCAGCGTCCGCGACCTGCCGGCCGGCGAACCGGTCGGCTACGGCGCGCGCTACAGCACCGAGCGTAGCCAGCGCATCGGCGTGGTCGCCATGGGCTACGCCGATGGCTATCCGCGCCACGCCGCCGACGGCACCCTGGTGTTCATCGACGGCAAGCCGGGGCGCCTGGTTGGCCGGGTATCGATGGACATGCTCACCGTCGACCTTACCGACCATCCCCAGGCCGGGCTGGGCAGCCGGGTCGAACTATGGGGCCCGAACGTGCCGGTCGGCGCCCTGGCGGCGCAGTTCGGCAGCATTCCCTACCAGCTGCTGTGCAACCTGAAAAGGGTGCCGCGCGTCTATTCCGGGGCTTGAGAAAAACTTTCCGAATTCTTTGCGCAGGCATGTCGACCGATCTGTTGTAAATACTGAACAGTGTTGCCATGATACGGCCGACTTGGGGTCGCCAGCCGTGTGCGGCCTCGTTTTGCCTTGCCTGCCAGAAGAATAAGGAGGACTCCACCCTTGGACGTCGGTGCTCGTCTGCAAACCATCCGAAAGCTCAAAGGTCTTTCCCAGCGCGAACTCGCCAAACGGGCGGGTGTCACCAACAGCACTATCTCGATGATCGAGAAAAACAGCGTGAGCCCTTCCATCAGTTCGCTGAAGAAGGTGCTGGGCGGTATCCCCATGTCCCTGGTGGAGTTCTTCTCCCTGGACCTGGAGCAGGACAGCCATACCCAGGTTGTCTACAAGGCAGACGAACTGATCGACATTTCCAGCGGCGCGGTGTCCATGCGCCTGGTGGGCAAGGCGCACCCGAGCCGGGCGATCGCCTTCCTCGACGAAACCTACCCGCCGGGCTCCGACACCGGCGAGGAAATGCTCAACCACGAAGGCGAGGAGGCCGGCGTGCTGGTCGACGGGCGCCTGGAACTGACCGTCGGCAGCGAGACCTATGTGCTCGAGCGCGGCGACAGCTACTATTTCGAGAGCAACAAGCCGCACCGTTTTCGCAATCCCTACGATGTGCCGGCACGCTTGATCAGCGCCACCACGCCCGCAAATTTCTGACCTGAAGCACAAGACCCCGCCGGGCCCGAAGGGCGCCGGCCGACAAGGGGCATGCGGGGCTGCGACCTAATGCCGCAAGGCTTTGCGAGGGTGTGCAATTGTTTCTGCCGGGCTTTCTTTGCCGTTATACTTGCGCCCGCCCGCGCGGCCCGCAGTGATCGGTATCGTGCCCGGGTGTGATAAGCCACGATGAGGGTGTAAGGGTGAACCTGATTAAAAAAATGCTGGCGGCCCAAGCTGCCGTGTTGGCCCTGTGGGCTGTAAGCGCTCAGGCTACGACCACTGACGATGCGATCGCCAAGCGCCTCGAGCCGGTAGGCAAGGTCTGCGTACAAGGCAAGGAATGCGAAGGCGTCGGCGCCGTCGCGGCAGCCGCCGGTGGCGGCGGTGCGCGTTCCGGCGAAGACATCGTCGGCAAGACCTGCAACACCTGCCACGGCACCGGCCTGCTGGGCGCGCCGAAGGTTGGCGACAAGGCCGAGTGGGGCAAGCGCGCCAAGGAGCAGGGCGGCCTCGATGGCCTGCTGGCCAAGGCGATTTCCGGTATCAACGCCATGCCGCCGAAAGGCACCTGCGCCGATTGCTCGGACGACGAGCTGAAAGCCGCGATCAAGCATATGTCCGGTCTGTAACAACGCCGGGACAGTGTCGCGAAAAGCCGCCTCCTGGCGGCTTTTTCGTATCCGCGGTGCGGGTTTTTCCCGCTGGCGGATCGTCCCGCCGGCAAACAGGGTCCAAACTTCCGGCTACCCATTCGCCGGAGGGCATCGTCTTGAGCCGAACCTGTTCCATCGACGCCGCAGTCGATCACTTGCTGCAGACCATCAAGGGCCCGATCCGCATGGGCCTGCCCCTCGGGCTGGGTAAGCCCAACCGACTGGTCAATGCGTTGTACCAGCGCCTGCGGACCCTGCCGGAGCGCCAGCTGACGCTGTATACCGCGCTTTCCCTGGGGCGTCCCGCCGCTGGCGGCGACCTGCAACGGCGTTTCCTCGAGCCTTTCGCCGAACGGGTCTTCGCCGACTACCCGGAGCTGGATTACTTGCACGCCCTGCGCCGCGACGAACTGCCGGCGAACATCCGCGTCGAGGAGTTCTACCTGCAGCCCG
>NZ_KV800271.1:70871-106419 GCF_001810205.1 Pseudomonas sp. HMSC076A11
CAGTCTGCTGGACAGCGCGCCGGCGCAGCAGCACTACATCAGTTGCAACTACAGCCACGTCGCCCGCGACATCAACGCCAAGGGCGTCAACGCGGTGGCCCAGCTGGTGGCGCGGCATCCCGAGCGGCCGGGCAAGCTGAGCCTGGCCTGCAACCCGGATATCACCCTGGACCTCCTGCCGATGCTGGAGAAGCGTCGCGCCGCCGGCGAGACCATCGTCGCCATCGGCGTGGTCCACGATGACCTGCCCTACCTGCCGGGCGACGCCGAGGTCGAGGAGTCGGTATTCGACCTGCTGATCGACGCGCCGGCGGAAAGCAGCCGGCTGTTCTCCACGCCGAACATGCCGGTCAACCTGCAGGATCACTGTATCGGTCTCCACGCCAGCGCGCTGGTGCGCGACGGCGGCACCCTGCAGATCGGCATCGGCTCGATGGGCGACGCGCTGACCGCCGCCCTGCTGCTGCGCCAGCGCGACAACGCCACCTACCGGGCGTTGATCGACGAGCTGGGTGTGCGTGCGCGCTGGGCCGAGACGATCGAGCGCGACGGTGGCCTGGAGCCGTTCCGCCGGGGGCTTTACGGTTGCAGCGAGATGTTCGTGCCGGGTCTGCTGGCGCTGGCCGAGGCCGGCGTGCTGAGCCGCCGGGTCTACCCCGACGAAGCGCGGCAGCGTGCCGCCGAGCGCGGTGAGGCGCCGGTGGAGGGCGGGGTGTGGCTGCACGGCGGCTTTTTCCTCGGTCCGTTGGCGTTCTACCGGCGCCTGCGCGAGATGTCGCTGGAAGAGCGCGCCGGGATTGGCATGACCGGCATCGGCTTCGTCAACAACCTGTACCGCCAGGAAGAGCTGAAGCGTCTGCAGCGGCGCGACGCGCGCTTCATCAACAGCGCCTTCACCGTGACCCTGCTCGGCGCCGGGGTCGCCGACCAGTTGGAGGACGGCCGGGTGCTCAGTGGCGTCGGCGGGCAGTACAACTTCGTCGCCCAGGCTCACGAGCTGGAGGGCGCACGTTCGATCCTGATGCTGCGTAGCTGGCGCGAATCCGGCGGGGAAGTCAGTTCGAACATCGTCTGGCAGTACGCCCACACCACCATTCCCCGGCACTTGCGTGACATGGTGGTGACCGAGTACGGGATCGCCGACCTGCGCGGCAAGAATGACGCGGAAGTGATCGCCGCGCTGCTGGCCATCGCCGACTCGCGCTTCCAGCAGGCGCTGGCCGAGCAGGCCCAGTCGGCCGGCAAGCTGCCGAAGGATTTCGTCCTGCCCGAACGCTATCGCAACAATACCCCGGAGCGCCTGCAGGCCTTGCACCAGGCCCACGCAGCGGCGCTGCCGGAGTTTCCCCTGGGCAGCGATTTCGACGAGGTCGAGCAGGACCTGCTGCGGGCGCTGGGTTGGCTCAAGCGCAAGCTGAAGCTGAGCGAGATCCTCGAACTGGGCAAGGCGACCCTGGATGCGCCGGAGCCAGAAGCCTACCCGGCGCATCTGCGGCGCATGGACCTGGACGATCCGCAGGGGCTTCGCGAGGAACTCTACCAGCGCTTGCTGCTGGCCGGCCTGCGAGCCAGCCAGGAAGAGCGGGGCTGAGTGGCGCTCAGTCGAGGAACTCGACCTGGCCGCCGGCCAGCGATTTCACCCGGGCCAGGGACTCGACCCGGTAGCCTTCGCTTTCCAGCAGGGCGCGGCCATCCTGGAAGGATTTCTCGATGACGATGCCGAGCCCGGCGATGCTCGCGCCGGCCTGGCCGATCAGGTCGATCAGCGCCTTGGCGGCATGGCCGTTGGCGAGGAAGTCGTCGATCACCAGCACGTGGTCGTGGGCGTTCAGGTGCTTGGCCGAGATGGCGATGGTGCTCTCGGTCTGCTTGGTGAAGGAGAACACCTTGGAGATGTACAGGTTGTCCTTCAGGGTCAGCGACTGGTACTTGCGGGCGAAGATCACCGGGACGCCCAGCTCCAGGCCGGCCATGACCGCCGGGGCGATGCCGGAAGCCTCGATGGTGACGATCTTGGTGATGCCCTGGTCGCGGAAGCGCATGGCGAACGCGTGACCGACCTGCTGCATCAGCTGCGGGTCGATCTGGTGGTTGAGAAAGGCGTCGACCTTGAGTACGTGCTCGGAAAGGACGATGCCTTCCGAGCGGATTTTGTCTTTGAGAATGTCCACGGGTGGCTTCCTGCGAAGCGGCTGTCGCTGATGAAGCGCGGCATTGTACCGCCAGCCGGCGCCGCGCGCGACGTTCTCTCGGACGAGCGAACATGATCGAGCGGTCAGGAATCCGCGCCTGCCCGGCGCGGCCCCGTGGCAGGCGGGCCGCGCCGCTGCCGGCTCATTTCAGCAGGTTGTTCACCAGTAGCGTCTCGACGTCCTTGAAGCGCCCGCTGAGCACGGCCTTGGCGGCGTAGAGCGCGGTGTCGGCGACCTGGCCGAACTCGATCTTCGGCGGCATCACCAGCTCCGCAGGGTTGGTATGCACGTCCAGCAGCGCCGGACCGGGCTGGGCGAGGAACTCCTGCACCGCCGCCTCGAGCTCCTCGGAGCGCGTCACCTTGCGTCCGTGGAAGCCGATCACTTCGGCGAGACGGGCGAAGTCCGGGTTGAGCAGGTCGGTGTAGTTGTCCAGCAGGCCCTCGACCTTCTGTTCCAGCTCGACGAAGTTCAGCGAGGCATTGTTCAGCACCACTACCTTGATCGGCAGTTTTTCCTGGATGGCCGTCAGCAGGTCGCCGAGCAGCATGGCCAGGCCGCCGTCGCCGGAGATCGAGATCACCTGGCGCTCGGGGTAGGCCTTCTTCAGCCCCAGCGCCTGGGGCATGGCGTTGGCCATGGTGCCGTGGACCAGGCTGGTGAGGGTGCGGCGCTTGCCGTTGCTGTGGATGTGACGCAACAGCCAGACCATCGCCGAGCCGCCGTCGGCGGTGAACAGGGCGTCCTCGCTGGCGTGCTGGTCGAGCAGGCTGACCAGGTGCTGCGGATGGATCAGCTCGCCCTTGCCGGCTTGCTCCTCTTTTTCCAGCGTCCGCAGCGAGCGCTCGCGGTGCTCCAGGCATTCGTCGAGGAAGCTGCGCTCCTCGCGGGCTTCGAGCAACGGCAAGAGCGCCTCGAGGGTGGGGATCACGTCGCCGACCACGCCGAGATCGATGGGGTGGCGGCGGCCCAGGTGACTGCCATCGCGGTCGACCTGGATCAGGGTGGCCTTCTGCGGATAGAACTGCGCCCAGGCGAAGTCGGCGCCGAGCAGCAGGAGGGTGTCGCACTCGGTCATCATGTGGAAGCCGGACTCGATCCCGAGCATACCGGTCATGCCCATGTTGAAGGGGTTGTCGTACTCGACGAAGTCCTTGGCCCGCGACGTGTGCGCGATGGGCGCCTTGAGGCGGTCGGCGAGGGCCACCAGCAGGTCGTGGGCGCCCTGGCAGCCGGAGCCGGCGTAGATGCCGATCTTCTTGCCGTGGGCCAGCAGGCGGGCGACGTCCTGCAGTTCGGCGTCGCTGGGGCGCAGCACCGGTTGCGGGAAATGCACCGAGAACGGCAGGTCGTCCTTCACCGTGGCCTGGCTGATGTCGGCCGGCAGGATCACCACCGCCACGCCGCGCCGGTTGAGCGCCGCCTGGCAGGCCAGGGCCACCACCCGGCGCGCCTGTTCCGGGCTGTGCACCTGCTCGCAGAACACCGAGCAGCTGGCGTAGACCGCCTTGAAGTCGACCTCCTGGGGAAACTCCATGCCCAGTTGCGGGGTGACGATCTGGCTGGCGATCAGCACCATCGGCGCGCGGTTGCGCTGGGCCTCGTAGACGCCGTTGATGAAGTGCAGGCTGCCCGGTCCGCAGGAGCCGGCGCAGGCGGTCAGGCGTCCGCTGATGTAGGACTCGGCGCCCGCGGCGAAGGCCGCCGCTTCTTCGTGGCGCACGTGGACCCACTGGATCTGGCTGCGATGGATGGCGTCGGTGACATGGTTGAGGGTGTCGCCGACGATGCCATAGCAATGGCGGACGCCGGCGGCTTCCAGGGTTTCCACGACGATCTCGGCGACTTTCTTGCTCGACATGAAGCTGTCCTCGAATGGAATTCGTTAGCTAGCTAATTTTGGTCGCGCGTGGAGCGGCAAAAGTTCCTCGCCCGAGGCTAGGCATCGGGCAAGACACTTTTGTGAAAATCGAGACAGTCGAGGCGCGGCGGGCTCAGCGCTTGAGCATGGCGCGGATGTCGGCGAGGGCGGCGTTGCCCTTGGCCGCCTTGACCTCTTGCGGGGCGTCTTCCATGCCTTCCCATTCGAGGTCTTCGGGGGGCAGTTCGTCGAGGAAGCGGCTCGGCGAGCAGTCGATGATCTCGCCGTATTGCTTGCGCTTGGCGGCGAAGGTCATCGCCAGGTTCTGCCGCGCGCGGGTGATGCCGACGTAGGCCAGGCGGCGCTCCTCTTCCACCGTGTCGGCCTCGATGCTGGAACGGTGGGGCAGGATCTCTTCCTCCATGCCCATGATGAACACGTAGGGGAACTCCAGCCCCTTCGACGCGTGCAGGGTCATCATCTGCACGCCTTCGGCGCCTTCCTCTTCTTCCTGCTGGCGCTCCAGCATGTCGCGCAGGACCAGCTTGGCGATGGCCTGCTCGATGGTCATGTCGCCTTCCTCGTCGCGCTCGAGGGTGTTCTTCAGTGCCTCGATGAGGAACCAGACGTTGCTCATGCGGAATTCGGCGACCTTGTCGCTGGAGGCGTTCTGCCGCAGCCAGTTCTCGTAGTCGATGTCCATCACCATGCTGCGCAGCACGGCGATCGGCTCGTTCTCCGCGCACTGTCGGCGGATACCGTCCATCCAGCGCTTGAAGCGTTGCAGGCGTTCGTGGAAACGGCTGTCGAGGTGCTCGGCCAGGCCCATCTCGTCGCAGGCGGCGTACATCGAGATCTTGCGCTGAGTGGCGTAGTTGCCGAGCTTCTCCAGGGTCGCCGAACCGATTTCCCGGCGCGGCACGTTGATCACCCTGAGGAAGGCGTTGTCGTCGTCGGGGTTCACCAGCAGGCGGAAGTAGGACATCAGGTCCTTCACTTCCTGGCGCCCGAAGAAGCTGGTGCCGCCAGAGAGCCGATAGGGAATCTGGTGGTGCTGGAGCTTCAGCTCCATCAGCTTGGCCTGGTGGTTGCCACGGTAGAGGATGGCGAACTCGCTGTACGGCCGCTCGGGGCGCAGGTGCAGGGTGAGGATTTCCATGGCGATGCGCTCGGCCTCGGCGTCCTCGTTGCGGCAGCGGATCACCCGGATCGGATCGCCGTGGCCCATCTCGCTCCACAACTGCTTCTCGAATACGTGCGGGTTGTTGGCGATGAGGACGTTCGCGCACTTGAGGATGCGGCTGGTGGAGCGGTAGTTCTGCTCCAGCATCACCACCTTCAGCGAAGGGAAGTCTTCCTTCAGCTGCATCAGGTTTTCCGGACGCGCGCCGCGCCAGGCGTAGATCGACTGATCGTCGTCGCCGACCACGGTGAACTGGGCGCGGTCCTTCACCAGCAGCTTGACCAGCAGGTACTGGCTGGCGTTGGTGTCCTGGTACTCGTCCACCAGCATGTAGCGCACCTTGTTCTGCCACTTCTGGAGGACGTCCGGATGTTCCTGGAACAGCTTCACCGGTTGCAGGATCAGGTCGTCGAAGTCCACCGCGTTGTAGGCGCGCAGGGTGCGCTGGTAATGCAGGTAGACGATCGCGGCGGTCTGCTCCTTGGGGTTGCGGGCCTTTTCCAGCGCCTCCTCCGGAAGGATCAGGTCGTTCTTCCAGGCGCCGATGTAGTTCTTGATCTCGTCGACGCCGTCGTCCCCGGAATACTCCTTCTGCATGATGTCGGTCAGCAGCGCCTTGATGTCCGACTCGTCGAAGATCGAGAAACCGGGCTTGTAGCCGAGCCGTTCGTGTTCCTTGCGGATGATGTTCAGGCCGAGGTTGTGGAAGGTCGAGACGGTCAGGCCCTTGCCCTCGCCGCCGCGCAGCAGGGTGCCGACGCGCTCCTTCATCTCCCGCGCGGCCTTGTTGGTGAAGGTCACGGCGACGATGTACTGGGCGCGGATACCGCACTGCTGGACGAGATAGGCGATCTTGCGGGTGATCACGCTGGTCTTGCCGGAGCCGGCGCCAGCCAGGACCAGCAGGGGACCGCCGACGTAGTTCACGGCTTCTTGCTGCCGGGGATTGAGTCGGGACATAGGAACAGGCCGGAAGAGAGGGTTGAAGCGGGGGCGTATTCTAACAGGCTGGCTGGCATCCGCGAGAATTAGCGTGCAAGCTGTGACCGATCCCGAGATCGTTCACGCCATTTTGCTGTAGATTCCCTACCGCATTAGGATGATGCCGTTCGTTCTTTACGAAGATTCTTAAAACTTTGGAGGTTGCTTGTCAGCGCCCGCAGAACCCTTGCGCCTGCTCCTTCTGGCGGATACGCCGGACTGGGCGCCACTGCTAGGTGAACGCCTGAGAGCGCTGGGGCCTGCCTTTTCGCTGAGCATCGTCACCACCTGGGAGGGCGCGGCCACCCTGTTCGCCGCCGAGCCCCGGGGGCTGCTCCTGGCCACGCCGGCCTGCCTGCCGCTGGGGACTCCCTGTCCCTGGCCGGTGATCCTGCTGTTGCAGCAGGAGCCGGCGCAGGCGCCGGTTGGGGTGGTCGACTGGCTGGCCGCCGAACAGCTCTCCGAGGACAGCCTGCGCCGCTGCCTGCGCTACGCGCGCGAGCGCCTGGGTTTGCAGGCGACCCTGCAACTGCTCGCCGAGCAGGATCCGCTGACCGGCATCGCCAACCGCCAGGGCTTCCAGACCCTGCTCGCGGCGCGCCTCAGCGAATTCGACGGGCGTGGCCTGGTGCTCGGCCACCTCGACCTGGACAACTTCCGTCACGTCAACGATTCCCTCGGCCACCAGGGCGGCGACCGTCTGATCCTGCAGGTGGTCAACCGCCTGCGCGGCTTCATGGAGAACGGCGACAGCCTGGCGCGCCTGGGCAGCGACGAGTTCGCCCTGCTGCTGGACACCCGTCGCGATCCGCAACGCGCCGAGCGGGTCGCCGAACGCATCGTCGAATGCCTCGGCGAGCCCTACTGGATCGATGGCGAGAGCCTGTTGCTGGGTTGCAGCCTGGGACTCGCCCACGCCCGTGCCGACGAAGGCGCCGACCCGCTGATGTGGCATGCGCACATCGCCATGCAGCAGGCCAAGAGCCGCCAGGGTTGCACCTTCCATGTCTTCGATGAACGCATCAACCGTGGCGTGCGCAGCCTCGCCGACCTCGAAGCCGAACTGCGCCGGGCGCTGCGTCGCGACGAGCTGGAGCTGCACTACCAGCCGCGACTGTGCCTGGACAGCGGGCGCATCGTCGGCCTGGAGGCGCTGGTGCGCTGGCGCCACGGCGAGCGGGGCCTGCTCACGCCCAGCGAGTTCGTCCCGCTGGCCGAGGAAAGCGGGCTGATCGTGCCGCTCGGCTACTGGGTCATCGCCCGCGCCCTGCGCGACATGCAGTGGCTCAACGGGCGCGGCCTGGAGCCGTTGCACATGGCGGTGAACCTGTCGTTCCGCCAGTTCCAGGACAGCCAGTTGCTGCCGACCCTGCAACGGTTGATCGAAGAGCACGGCGTCGACGCGCGCTGGCTCGAGTTCGAACTGACCGAGACTGCCGTGATGCGGCGCAGCGACCAGGTGCTGCAGACCATGCAGGCGCTCGGCCAACTGGGCGTGCGCTTTTCGCTGGACGACTTCGGCACCGGTTTCTCGTCCTTCGTCCACCTCAATAGCCTGCCGATCACCCTGTTGAAGATCGACCGCAGCTTCGTCGGCGGCATGGACCAGCGGGCGGAAAACTTCCAACTGGTGCGGGCGATGATCAACCTGGCGCATAACCTCAACTTGGAAGTGGTTGCCGAAGGCGTGGAGACCCTGCGCCAGCAGGAGCAGTTGCGCGATTTCGGTTGCGACCAGGTGCAGGGCTACTGGATCAGTCCGCCGCTGCCGCTGGCGGAACTGGCGCGTTTCCTGGGCATCGGCGAACGCTCGGCGCACCGCGGCCAGCCGCTCGGCAATTGAGCGCCGACGTCTTGCTGGCCGTGGCTTTCGGCAGCAACCGCGCGGTCTTCCACTCGAAGGCCAGGGTCAGGCCGATGGCCGCGCAGGCCAGGCCGCCGGCCAGCCCCCACCAGACGCCCGCGGCGCCCCAGCCGGCCGCGAACGCCAGCAGGCAGGCCAGCGGCACGCCGACCAGCCAGTAGCAGGCCAGGCCGACCAGGAAGGTGGTGCGGGCGTCCTTGAGACCGCGGATCGCGCCCATGGCGACGTTCTGGGTGCCGTCGAACAGCTCGAACCAGGCGGCGATCGCCAGCAGCGAGACGGCCATCGCGGCCACCTCCCGGTTGGCCGGGGCGTCGCGGTCGAGGAACAGGCCGATGATGGCCTCCGGCATCCACCAGAAGAGCCCGGCGAAGAGCAGCATGCACAGCGCGCCGAAGCCGATGCCGACGCGCCCGGCGCGACGTGCTTCGAGCAGGCGGCCGGCGCCGAAATGCTGGCCGATGCGGTAGGTGGTGGCGTACGACAACCCCACCGGCACCATGAACGCCACGTATACCGCCTGGATGGCGATCTGGTGCGCGGCCAGGGCGTGATCGCCGATGATGCCCATGCACAGGGTGGCGACCGTGAACATCCCCGACTCCACCGCGTAGGTGCCACCGATGGGCAGCCCCAGGCGCAGGATCTCCTCGACCATCGCCCGCTGCGGCCGTCCCAGTCCGCGCAGCAGCGAGTACTCGGCATAGGCCGGCTGCAGGCGGATATACAGGGCCAGCAGCAGCGGCATGCAGTTCATGACGAGGGCGGTGACCAGGCCGATACCGGCCAGGCCCAGGCGCGGCAGGCCGAACAGGCCTTCTATGAAGGAATAGTTGAGAGCCAGGTTGGCCAGCGCGCCGAGCACGCTGATCGCCATCACCGGGCCGGCGCGGTCGATGGCGCTGGTGAAGCCGCGCAGGACCATGAAGGCCATGTAGCCGGGCAGGGCGAATGTCAGGCTGTGGAGGAACTGCATGGCGCCGTCCACCGTCTGCGGCGCCTGGCCGAAGACCAGGAGCAGCGGCCGCAGGTTCCATAGCAGCAGGCCGGCGGCCAGGGCCAGCGCGGCGCCGACCCAGAGTCCGGAGCGAGCGGCCGCGGCGGCGCCAGCGGCGTCGTCGCAGCCGTGACGGATCGCCACCAGGTTGCCGACCGCTGCCACCACGCCGACACAGAACGTCGAGACGAAGGCGTAGCTGACCGCGCCCAGGCCGCCGGCGGCCAGCGCGTCGGGGCCGAGCTTGCCCATCATCACGGTGTCGGTGAAGACCATGGCGACATAGGCCAGCTGGGCGGCGATCAACGGGCCCGCCAGGCGCAGGATGGCTTTGAGTTCGACGAGGGATGGCGAGGACATGGATGAGTAAGGCTCAGGAGGAGATGGTTGCCGCGATGGCCTGTCGGCGTTGAGAATGCGGCTATTCTCGGTGCGACTGGCATGGCTCCACAAAAGGAAAAACAAGATGCCAGGCATGAGTAAAAGTCATGAAAGAGGTAATTCCCCAATGACCCGTCGCCTGCCCCCGCTGTATGCCCTGCGCGCCTTCGAGGCTGCCGCCCGGCACGCCTCTTTCACCCGCGCCGGCGAGGAACTGGCGATAACCCAGAGCGCGGTGAGCCGGCACATCCGTACCCTGGAGGAGCACTTCGGTTGTCGTCTGTTCGAGCGCCATGGCCGCCAGTTGCAGCTGACCGAGCCGGCGCGCCTGCTGCTGCCCGGGCTGCGCGACGGCTTCGATGCGCTGGAACGGGCCTGCACCGCCCTGCGTGTGGACGACGCCACCCTGCGCCTGAAGGCGCCTTCCACCCTTACCCTGCGCTGGCTGCTACCGCGCCTGAGCCGCTTCCGCCACCTGAACCCGGATATCGAGGTGCAGCTCACCAGTGCCTGGATGGATGTGGACTCGGTGGACTTCCAGCGCGAGCCTTTCGACTGCGCGGTGTTGCTGGGCAGCGGCCAGTTCAGCCCGGAATGGGAAACGGCAGCGCTGTTCGCCGAATGGCTGGTGCCGGTCTGCGATCCCGACGAGGCCGTGGAGCCCTGGACCCTCCAACGCCTGCGTGACAGCGAGTTGCTGCACCCCACGCCGGATCGTCGCGACTGGCGACGCTGGCTGCAACGGACCGGGCTGGGGGAGGAGGTGTCGCTCAAGGGCGGCCAGGTGTTCGACACGCTGGAACTGGGCATCGTCGCCGCCGCGCGAGGCTATGGCGTGTCCATCGGCGACCTGGTGATGGTCGCCGAGGATGTCGCCCAGGGCCGCATCGGCCTGCCCTGGCCGGTGGCGGTGGCCAGCGGCGAAAGCTATCACCTGGTCTGGCCTCGCGCCCGCAGGGGACAGGAACGCTTCCAGCGATTGCGCGACTTCCTCCTCGCGGAGGTGGCGGCGATGCGTCTGCCCGTCGTCGAGCGGCTGGCGTGACGCCGCCGGACAACTCCTGGCGCTGACGCGACGTTACAGGTCGCTGCCGTCGCTGGGCCGGGCGCAGGGTTTGCGCTAGGGTCGTTGGTCGTTGCCTGTCGGGAGCGGCAGGGGACGGAGCTTCCTTCCAACCGCCCAAAGGAACCCGCCATGACCTTCGCCAAAGGAATACTCGCCGCGCTGGCGCTCGCCGCCGCAGTCGGCCAGGCCAGCGCCACCGAACTCGAGCACTGGCCGGCCCCCGCCGCCAGGCAACTGAATGCACTGATCGAGGCCAACGCGAACAAGGGCGCCTATGCCGTGTTCGACATGGACAACACCAGCTATCGCTACGACCTGGAAGAATCGCTGCTGCCCTATCTGGAAATGAAGGGCGTGCTGACCCGCGACAGGCTCGACCCTTCGCTGAAACTGATCCCGTTCAAGGACCAGGCCGGGCACAAGGAGAGCCTGTTCAGCTACTACTACCGGCTTTGCGAGATCGACGACATGGTCTGCTATCCCTGGGTCGCCCAGGTGTTCTCAGGCTTCACCCTCAGGGAACTGAAGGGCTATGTCGACGAACTGATGGCCTACGGCAAGCCGATCCCCGCCACCTATTACGACGGCGACAAGCTCGCCACGCTCGACGTCGAGCCGCCGCGCGTGTTCAGCGGCCAGCGCGAGCTGTACAACAAGCTGATGGAAAACGGCATCGAGGTCTACGTGATCAGCGCGGCCCATGAGGAACTGGTGCGGATGGTCGCGGCGGACCCCAGGTATGGCTACAACGCCAAGCCGGAGAACGTCATCGGCGTCACCACCCTGCTGAAGAACCGCAAGACCGGCGAGCTGACCACTGCGCGCAAGCAGATCGCCGAGGGCAAGTACGATCCCAAGGTCAACCTCGACCTGGAGGTGACCCCCTACCTGTGGACCCCGGCGACCTGGATGGCCGGCAAGCAGGCTGCGATCCTCACCTACATCGACCGTTGGAAGCGGCCGATCCTGGTCGCCGGCGATACCCCGGACAGCGACGGTTACATGCTGTTCAACGGCACCGCGGAAAACGGCGTGCACCTGTGGGTCAACCGCAAGGCCAAGTACATGGAGCAGATCAACGGCATGATCAAGCAGCATTCCGCCGCACAGGCCAAGGCCGGCCTGCCGGTGACGGCGGACAGGAACTGGGTGATCGTCACTCCGGAGCAGATCCAGTAGGCGAAACGGCGAGGGGCCGGCATTGGCCGGCCCCCGCATCCCTCAGCGCACCACGTGCAGGAAGTGCATGTGCCGCTCGTACTGGTCGAGGATGTCGCCGATCACGCCGTCGCGGCTCCAGCCCATGATGTCGTAGTCCTGGCCGCCTTCCTGGAGATGGACCTCGGCGCGGAAATACTTGCGCGACTCGCTGCTGTCCTCGGTGTCGCGCATCACGAAGCTCGGCGTGGTGAAGGCGCGCGGACGCACCTCGTAGATGAAATCGACCTCGCCGCCGTGGCTGACTTCCAGCCGAACCCGGCCGTCCTCGCCGTCCTGCACCTGGACTTCGTAGCCCTGCTTGCGCAGTTCGGCGGCGACGTCCTCGCAGGCCGGTCGCGCCACATCGGTGATGAAGCGGTTGACGTGGCTGCGCCTTGGGAACATGGCGATGTTGCGCAGGCGGCGCTGCCAACCGTCGCCCTCGCTTGCGCCGCTGCGCGTGGTGGGGCGGGAGAAGGTCAGCGCCTGGTAGCGGATGCCGCGCTTGGTGGCATCCAGGTGCAGCGCCTTGAACAGGCCCCAGATCGACGCCAGGAGCACGATGGAGAATGGCAGCGCGCTGGCGATGGTCGCGGTTTGCAGCGCCTTGAGGCCATCGGCGAGGAGCAGGGCGATGGCCACCACGCCCATCAGCACCGACCAGAATATCCGCTGCCAGAGCGGCGAGTGGTCCTTGCCGCTGGAGGCTAGCATGTCCACCACCAGCGCGCCGGAGTCGGCCGAGGTGACGAAGAACACCACCACCATCAGCACCGCCACCAGCGAGATCACGCTGCCCAGCGGGAAGTGCTCGAGGAAGGCGAACAGCGCCACCGAACTGTCCTGGTTGACCACTTCGGCCAACTGGGTGAAGCCCTCCTGCAGGACCATGTGGATGGCGGTATCGCCGAACACCGTCATCCACAGCAGGGTGAAGCCGGCCGGGACGAACAGCACGCCGCAGACGAACTCGCGGATGGTGCGGCCGCGCGAGATGCGGGCGATGAACAGGCCGACGAAGGGCGACCAGGACAGCCACCAGCCCCAGTACAGCAGGGTCCAGCCGCCGATCCAATCGGTGGGCTCGTAGGCGTACAGGTTGAAGGTCTTGTTGACGATGTCGGACAGGTAGGCCCCGGTGTTCTGCACGTAGGTCTGCAGGAGAAACACGGTCGGCCCGAGGACCAGCACGAAGAGCAGCAGGATCACCGCCAGGCTCAGGTTCAGTTCGGACAGGATGCGGATGCCGCGGTCCAGTCCGCTGGCCACCGAGAGCGTGGCAAGGCCGCAGGTGGCGGCGATCAGGGCGATCTGCACGGTCTGGTTCACCGGCCAGCCGAACAGGTGGTGCAGGCCGCTGTTGATCTGCAGCACGCCGTAGCCGAGCGAAGTCGCCACGCCGAACACGGTGCCGATGATCGCGAAGATATCCACCGCGTGGCCGATGGGGCCGTAGATACGTTCGCCGATCAGCGGATACAGCGCCGAGCGCAGGGTCAGCGGCAGGCCGTGGCGATAGCTGAAGAAGGCCAGGATCAGCGCGACGATGGCGTAGATCGCCCAGGCATGCAGGCCCCAGTGGAAGAAGGTCAGCTTCATCGCTTCCTTCGCCGCCTGCACGGTGTTCGGCTCGCCCACCGGCGGGGTGGTGAAGTGCATCACCGGTTCGGCAACGCCGAAGAACATCAGGCCGATGCCCATGCCGGCGGAGAACAGCATGGCGAACCAGGTGGTGTTGCGGTAGTCGGGACGACTGTGGTCGGGGCCGAGCTTGATGTCGCCGTAGCGGCTGACGGCGAGGAACACCACGCTGATCAGGATCAGCGCCACGGCCAGTACGTAGAACCAGCTGGCGTTGGTGATGATCCATTGCTGGACGTGGTTGAACAGCGATTGCGCTTCTTCCTGGAGGAGCACGGTAAACAGCACCAGGGCCAGGATCAGGGCGGCGGAGGTATAGAAGACCGGAGGATTCAGGGTGCTCCGGGGGGTAGTGGGTGTCTCCATGTAAGCTAGCTCTCCTTGTGATCGGATTGCCCGCCGAAGGCGGAAGACGAAACAGCCTAACACATCGTGATAGCTAATTTGATTCGAAAAGCCTTAATCGATAGCTTTGCTGAATTATTACGCTTCACGTGGAGATCGTTGCCCGGTACTGCAGGGCTTCCGCCAGGTGCCGGCGTTCGATGGCATCGATGCGCTCCAGGTCGGCCAGCGTCCGGGCCACCTTGAGTATGCGATGCAAGGCGCGCAAGGAAAGTTCCAGGCGCTCTCCGGCAGCCTCCAGCCAGCGGCGGTCCGCTTCGGCGAGCGCACAATTGCGGTGCATCGCCTGGAGGTCGAGATGGGCATTGGCGCAGCCCTGGCGGGCCAGTTGCCGTTGCCGTGCGGCGCCAACCCGTTCGCTGACCTCGGCAGTAGCGGTTTCGCCGTGTCCTGGCTGCAGGCTGGTGCTTTCGCGGAGCACGCTGACGTGCAGGTCGATGCGATCGAGCAGCGGTCCGGACAGCTTGCCCCGGTAGCGCTGGACCTGTTCCGGGGTGCAGCGGCAGCGGCCGCTGGGATCGCCGAGGTAGCCGCAGGGACAGGGATTCATCGCCGCCACCAGTTGGAAGCGCGCCGGGAAACGTACCCGGCCGTTGGCCCGGGCAATGACGATCTCGCCGCTTTCCAGCGGCTCGCGCAGGACCTCCAGGACCTTGCGCTCGAACTCCGGCAGTTCGTCGAGGAACAGCACGCCCTGGTGCGCCAGGGTGATCTCGCCCGGCTGCGGGCGGCTGCCGCCGCCGACCAGGGCCGGCGCGGAGGCGGAGTGGTGCGGCTGGCGGAACGGTCGCTGCGGCCAGTGCCTGAGGGGGACGTGGCTGGCCACCGAATGGATCGCTGCGACCTCCAGGGCCTCGTCCTCGTCGAGCGCCGGCAGCAGGCCGGGCAGGCGGCTGGCCAGGAGGGTCTTGCCGGTGCCCGGCGGGCCGCTGAGCAACAGGTTGTGCGCGCCGGCGGCGGCCACCAGCAGGGCGCGCTTGGCGGCGGCCTGGCCCTGGACCTCGGCCAGGTCTGGATAAGGGAAGGGCGCGCAGAGCAGGCCGCGGGCCTGGTAGGGCAGCAGCGGGGCCTGGCCGGAGAGGTGTCCGGCGATCTCCAGCAGGTGGTCCACGGCGAACACCGTCAGCCCGCTGGCCAGGCTGGCCTCTTCGGCATTTTCCTTCGGTACCACCAGAACGCGCCTTGCGTCGCGCGCCGCCAGCGCGGCCGGCAATACGCCTCGCACTGGCCGGATTGCCCCGGACAGGGCCAGTTCGCCAAGGCATTCCAGGCCGTCGAGGGCGGTGCCGGGCAACTGGCCGCTGGCGGCGAGGATGCCGAGTGCGATGGCCAGGTCGAAGCGACCGCCGTCCTTGGGCAGGTCGGCGGGGGCGAGGTTGAGGGTGATGCGCCGCGCGGGGAAGTCGAAACCGGCATTGAGCAGGGCGCTGCGCACGCGGTCCTTGCTCTCGCGCACCGCGGTTTCCGGCAGGCCGACCAGGGTCAGCGAAGGCAGGCCGTTGGCCAGGTGCGCCTCGACGCTGACGCAGGGGGCTTCGACGCCGACCTGGGCTCGGCTGTGGACAATCGCCAGGGACATGGATCGCTCCTTGATCTCACGCCGCTCGCAGGGGGGAGGATCAGTCGGCGGGCGGCGTCAGCTTGCTTTCGAGTTCCGCCACCTTGGCCTCCAGGGCTTCCAGCCGTGCGCGAGTGCGGGCGAGGACCAGCATCTGGCTGTCGAATTCCTCGCGGCTGACCAGGTCGAGCTTGCTGAAGGCGCTCTGCATCAGGGCGCGGAACTGCGACTCCAGCTCGGCCTTGGGCAACGGCGATTCGCCGGCGAACAGGCGGCTGGCTTGTTGGCTGAGGGCTTCGAAGACGGCTTTGGGCGGCAGCATGGCGAGGGTTCCGGTAACGAGTGGGCGGCAGTCTAGCACGATGTCGGCGGCGCTCGCGGGAGGGCCATTGCACACTTTTTGCGCAACTGTCGGAGCGCGTCTGCGCCTATTTGGTGCGCCGCCCGGAGGCCGGCGTTCCGCACTATCCCCGGGTTGGCGGCTAAGGGCTTGAAATCCGGCGGATTTGCCGGAGCTGGCAAGCTTTCTGCTTTGGCCGGTGTGAGGCGTGCACTGAAGCAGTACCGGTGCGGCAGATGAGGCGGTTGCGGGAGGCCGGCAGGTTGCGGCATCGAACGGCCGCAGCAGGGCCAGGTCGGGGCGGAGGGTCCCGATCATGCTTCCCAGAGGGACCGGCGCGTTACAAAGCCAGACACTGCGCTTAGACTGTCCTCGGGTTCGTTTTCCTGGGGCGAGTCCACCAAACACGGGAGAGAGTTTCATGAAGCTAGTCACTGCCATCATCAAGCCGTTCAAGTTGGACGACGTCCGCGAGTCGTTGTCCGAGATCGGTGTGCAGGGCATCACGGTGACCGAGGTCAAGGGTTTCGGCCGGCAAAAGGGCCACACCGAGCTGTATCGCGGCGCCGAGTACGTCGTCGACTTCCTGCCCAAGGTGAAGATCGACGTGGCGATCGCCGACGACCAGCTGGACCGCGTCATCGAGGCGATCACCAAGGCGGCCAATACCGGCAAGATCGGTGACGGCAAGATCTTCGTGGTGAACCTGGAACAGGCCATCCGCATCCGTACCGGCGAAACCGATACCGACGCGATCTAAGCCCAACCGAACCCCCAAAAGCCCCAGGAGAATACCAACATGACTCTGCGTAAGATCGCAGGGCTAGGAGCCCTATTGTCCCTCGCTTTGCCGGGCCTCGCCCTGGCCGCCGAGGAACCCGTCCTGAACAGCGGCGACACCGCCTGGATGCTGATCTCCACTGCGCTCGTCCTGCTCATGACCATCCCCGGTCTGGCGCTGTTCTACGGCGGCATGGTGCGAGCGAAGAACGTGCTGTCGATCATGATGCAGTGCTTCGCCATCACCGGCCTGATCACCATTCTCTGGGTGGTCTATGGCTACAGCCTGGCGTTCGATACCGCCGGGATGGAGAAGGGCGTCCTCAACTTCAATTCCTTCGTCGGCGGGCTGGACAAGGCCTTCCTCAGCGGTCTCACCGCCGACGGCCTGACTTCCGCCACCGCGCTGTTCCCGGAAAGCGTGTTCATCACCTTCCAGATGACCTTCGCGATCATCACTCCGGCGCTGATCGTCGGCGCCTTCGCCGAGCGCATGAAGTTCTCGGCGATGCTGATCTTCATGGCGGTCTGGTTCACCGTGGTCTACGCGCCGATCGCGCACATGGTCTGGAGCGGTGACGGCGCCCTGATGTGGGACTGGGGCGTGCTGGACTTCGCCGGCGGCACCGTGGTGCACATCAACGCCGGTATCGCCGGCCTGGTCGCCTGCCTGGTGCTGGGCAAGCGCAAGGGCTACCCGACCACGCCGATGGCACCGCACAACCTCGGCTACACCCTGGTCGGGGCGGCCATGCTGTGGATCGGCTGGTTCGGTTTCAACGCCGGTTCCGCCGCCGCCGCCAACGGCACCGCCGGGATGGCCATGCTGGTGACCCAGATCGCTACCGCCGCCGCGGCCCTGGCCTGGATGTTCGCCGAGTGGATCACCCACGGCAAGCCGAGCGCCCTGGGCATCGCGTCCGGCGTGGTCGCCGGTCTGGTGGCGATCACCCCGGCCGCCGGCACCGCCGGTCCGATGGGCGCGCTGGTGATCGGCCTGGCCTCCGGGGTGATCTGCTTCTTCGCCGCCACCAGTCTCAAGCGCGCGCTGAAATACGACGATTCCCTCGACGCCTTCGGCGTACATGCGGTCGGCGGTATCGTCGGCGCGCTGCTCACCGGGATCTTCGCGGCGCCGTCGCTGGGCGGCTTCGGCAGCGTAGAGGACATCGGCGCGCAGTTCTTCGTGCAGTTCAAGGGCGTGGCCTTCACCGTGGTCTACACCGCCGTGGTGACCTTCGTGATCCTCAAGGTGCTGGACCTGGTCATGGGCCTGCGGGTCACCGAGGAAGAGGAAGCGGTCGGCCTCGACCTGGCGCTGCACAACGAGCGCGGGTACAACCTGTAATATCTGCCGGCGCCCGGCTTTCCGCCGGGCGTCGGTTTGCCTCCCGCGCTCGCCTTTGCCGAACGCCACGCCCTTGTGCGTCGAAAGTCCTGGGCGTTTCCTGCGACTGCCACGACCTCTCCGCAACCGGTCTTTCAGCGACTGCCGGCGGACTGCGCAACCCTCAGCTTTCACAGGTCTGTCTCTTACGCTCTTTGCTTTTTCAAATGCCGCGCTAGAATGCGCGGCGCGACGGATCGGAGCCGATTTGGAACAGCAGCATGTGGCAGCAGACCCTGATCACCTTGCGCCCGCGTCCGCGGGGCTTTCACCTCGTCACCGAGGAGATACTCGACGCCTTGCCGGAGCTTCGGCGGTGCCGGGTCGGCCTGCTGCACCTGCTTTTGCAACATACGTCGGCTTCACTGACCCTGAATGAAAATGCCGATCCTGCCGTACGCCGGGATTTCGAGCGTTTTTTCGAGCGGCTGGCGCCACGCGGCGAAGTCGGCTATGAACACAACGACGAAGGTCCGGACGACCTTCCGGCGCATTTCAAGGCCAGCCTGCTGGGCTGCCAACTGACCCTGCCGATACAGTCGGGAGGGTTGGCACTGGGCACCTGGCAGGGGATCTATCTCGGTGAACACCGGGACAGGGGCGGGGCACGGCGCGTGCTCGCCACCTGGCAGGGCGAGTCAGTATGAATTTTTTCCGGCGGCGCTCATCAAAACGCGCGGCTGGGCTATAACTAACCTGCTTTTGCAGCACCGAGAGGTTGACCATGAGCGAAGAAGAACTGGAACAGGACGAGCTGGACGGCGCTGACGAGGACGACGGCGAAGAGCTGGCCGCGGCCGACGACGGCGAAGCGGACAGCAGTGACGGCGACGAGGCCCCCGCCCCCGGCAAGAAGGCGAAAGCCGCCGTGGTGGAAGAGGAACTGCCCTCGGTCGAAGCCAAGCAGAAAGAGCGTGACGCCCTCGCCAAGGCGATGGAGGAATTCCTTTCCCGCGGTGGAAAGGTGCAGGAGATCGAACCCAACGTGGTGGCCGATCCGCCGAAGAAGCCGGACAGCAAGTACGGCAGCCGCCCCATCTGATTTCGCGTCATCCCAAGGCCCGCCACCCGTGAGGGAGTGGCGGGCCTTGTGCTATGGCGCCGGTCACTTTGACGGGCATCTCGCCCCGCCGCATCCCGGTTGGCGAGCCGATCTTTCGCCTGTTCAGGCACGGCTGGCGACGGGCCAAGGCCTTTTCCTTTCCGGTGGCAGCGCTACCGTTCCACATCGTCAACCGAAGCTGCTTGCCATCCAGGCGCTCCAAGCGGCGTCCGGGGCTGCCGGAGAGCGAGCTGTAGAGCTTGCTTAAGAATTTTCCTAGCGATTCTTAGGTGGATTCGCGGAGCCGTGTAGGTCCTGTCTTATGGCTCCTTTCCAGGTGTTCTGAAAAGATTAGCCACCCATCAAGTTCACTCCGGTTCCGGTGGATTTTCCCGGACATGCCGGACACATCGGTTGTCATCCCATGGAGTTCAAGACGTTCCGTCGAACCCTGCTGATCGCGGCATTCCTGTTCGTTCCCGCCGGCACCAGCATGGCTGCCAATCTGTACGCTTTCGGCGGCCGCGATATCGCCGTCCCCTCGGTCCTTCCCGAGGGAAACGTCACGTCGCGCTACACGTTCACTCCCATGCAACTGTGCGGCAAGCCCAGCTGCGATCTCATCGGCGTCTCTCTGTACAACAAGGGAAGTGTCTGGGACCCGATCGATGGTCCGGACCTGAATACCAACGTGCCGGGCCTCTCGGTGCGCCTGCTGCTGGATGGCATACCGGCGAGCAGCCGTTTCAAGGGCACTTTTTCGCAAATCGCGGAGGTCCAGTTGTTCCGCAACTCGACGCCGCTCTCCGACGGCCAGTTCGCGAGCGGAGCCTTCAACTCGTACTTCCTCATTACCTACAAGGACGGGCTTATCGCGTCTGGCACCTCTTCCATCAGGTTGACCGGGAGCGTCACCACGATCAATGCGACCTGCCAGGTCGCCGACCAGACCGTGAAGCTGCAGTCGATCGCTGCCGCACGGCTGAACGGCGTCGGCACCTACGCGGCCGTTACCCCGTTCAATCTCGTAGTGGCCGGCTGTCCTCGCGGGTACAACCGCGTCGGCTACAGCCTTCAAGCGGTGGGGGGCGCGGTGGCCGAAGGCTCGGGTGTATTGCCGCGCCTGGCGGGCAGCACCGCGACCGGCGTATCGATCCGGGTCACCGACGAGGCCGGCGTTCCGCTACGGATGGGACTCTCGTTGCCGGTGACCGCGTACGACAAGAACACCGGCGGGGCTTACTGGATCCCGATGAAAGCGTCCTATGTGCAGACCGCCGAGAAAATCACGCCCGGCTCGGTCCTGGCCGCGATGGTGATCCTGCTCGACTACCAGTGAGGCAGGGGAGGGCAAGAGCGCGCCTCACCCGAACGCCTCGAAGAACGCCAGGGCCCGCGGGTCGCTGGCATAGGCGATGTTGATACGCAGCCAGTCGCTCTCCTCGCCTTCCGGGCTGAAGCCGCTGCCCGGCGACAGCAGCACGTCCAGGCGTGTCGCCACGGCCTGCAATTCGGCGAACGGGTAGTCGCCGATACGGGCCCAGACGAACATCCCGCCGACCGGTTCGGCGAACACCTCCCAGCCGTTGTCCCCAAGCACCCGCAGGGTCGCCGCCATCTGCCGGGTCAGGCGCTGGCGCAGGCGTTGCACCAGCTTGCGGTAACTGCCGTTGGCGAGCATGGTCGAGACCACGCATTCGGCGAAGCGCTGGCTGCCGATGCTGGTGTACATCTTCACATCCGCCAGGCGCCGGATCAGCTCGGGGCCGGCGATCAGGTAGCCGACCCGTAGCGAGCAACTGAGGGTCTTCGAAAAGCTCGCCAGGTAGATCACCCGGCGCAGCGAATCGAGGGTTGCCAGGCGGGTGCTGGGGCCGTTCTGGAAGTCGGCATAGATGTCATCCTCGACGATGTGGAAATCATGCTGCTCGGCCAGTTGCAGCACGCGGTGGGCCACCGAGGGGCTGAGGCTGGTGCCGGTGGGGTTGTGGTACATGCTGTTGGTGAAGAGGAACTTCGGCTTGTGCGCGCGGAGGATCGCCTCCAGCGCGGCGGTGTCCGGGCCGTGGCGGGTGCGCGGCACGCCGAGCATCTTCACCCCGTGGAACTTCAGCAGGTTGAACAGGTTGTAGTAGCCGGGGTTCTCCACCACCACCACGTCGCCCGGCTTGAGCAGCGTGCGTACCAACAGGTCGAGGGCATGGCTGGCGCCGGTGGTGGTGAGGATCTGCTCCGGGTCGACATGGATATCGATCAGCCGCAGGCGTTTCTGGATGTGCTGGCGCAGCGCCGGCAGGCCCAGCGGAGTGCTGTAGTCGAACAGCCCGGCGAGTTCGCTGCGGGCGACCTGGCGGATCGCGTAGCTGAGTTCCTCGACTTCCCGCCAACTGTCCGGAATCCAGCCGCAGCCGAGCTTGAGTTTCGTCGAGCTGCCGCTGAACTGGCCCCATGCGTTTTCCGCGCCTTCGTGCCATTCGCTGTCGAGGTCGGTAGTGGCGGCGGGCGCCTCGGCGACGAAGAACCCCGAGCCGTGCCGCGATTCCAGCATCCCCAGGGCGACCAGGCGGTCGTAGGCCTCGATCACGCTGGACTGGCTGAGCTGGTTTTCCCTGGCCAACTGGCGTATCGACGGAATCCGCGTGCCGGCGCGGACGCGATTGCCGCGGATCCAGCCGCTGACCCCTGCGACGATCTGCTGCACCAGCGGCTCGCTGGCATTGCGGTCGATCCGGAGGTGCATGTCTGACTCACTGTTCGGTTTTTTCAGGCGAACAGTTAAGCACAAATCCGAACAGCTGTTACTTGTTCCGTAGCGCCGCCGCGCCGGATAGTCGACGCCTCTTCTCGCGGGCTAGCCAATGCCCACCGCTCTGCCGCGGCAGGCCCTTGAACGGAGAAACGCATGAGCAATACCCGTCGCCACGCCGCATGCCTGGCCTTCGGCCTGTGCCTGATCACCTTGGCGGTGAACCTCCAGGCGCCGCTGTACACCGCCTACGCGGAGCTTTCCGGCTACGGCGCGGCAGCTACCGCCAGCGCTTTCTCCGGCTATGTGCTCGGCGTACTGCCGGTGCTGCTGGTACTCGGCGGGTTGTCCGATCGGATCGGGCGCAAGCCGCCGATCGTCGTCGCGCTGCTGCTGTCGATGGTGGCCACCCTGGTGATGGCGCTCTGGCCGCGCCTGGAGGCGCTCGGCGTGGCGCGCCTGTTGCTCGGCGTCGGCACGGCCCTGGCATCGGCCACCGGGACGGCCTACATGAGCGAACTGATCGCGGGCGGGGATTCCCGCACCTCGGCCAACTGGGTGACCGCCAGCACCTCGCTCGGCTTCGGCCTCGGCGCGGCACTGACCAGTCTGTTCCTGCTGTTCCGGGAGAGCCTGGTGCCCGGCAGCTTCTGGGTCCAGTTGGGTCTGGCCTGCGTGGCCCTGGCGGCGGTGGCGGGCCTGCCGGACGAGGCGCCGCGCGGGCGCGATACGCCGATGCTGCGGCTGCCGTTCTTTCCCGCCGGCAGCCTGCCGTACGGTCTCTCGATCCTGCTGGCATGGGCCACTGTGGGTCTGGTCATCGCGGTCCTGCCTTCGCTGCTGGCGGCCCACGGGCTGGCGCGCTGGTCGGGCTTCTCGACCTTCACCGTGATCAGTTGCGGCCTGCTGTTCCAGCCGCTGGCGCGGCGGATGGCGCCGGCCTCGGCGACCTGCCTGGGGCTGGTGATCCTGCCGCCGAGCTATGCCCTGCTGGCCTGGGGCGCGATCCACGGCTCATTGGCTGCGGTGCTGTTCGGTGCGCTGGGCGCGAGCAGTTCCTGCTACGGCTTCACCTACCTGGGCGGGCTGTCGGCGGTGAATGTCCTGGCCGGTGCGGAAAAGCCGCGGGCCAGCGCGGGCTACTTCCTGTTGGCCTACCTCGGCTTCAGCCTGCCGGTGATCTTCACCGGGTTGATCGCGGATCGCTTCGGTGCGTCGACGGCGTTGCTGCTTTTCGGCGTGTCGCTGACGTTGGCTGCGGTTGCGGTGGCGTTTTCCATCTTGCGCGGGGTCGGGCGCTTCAAGGCCAGCGCTTCGCGTGCCTAGGGCGCTACCCGCGACCGGGGGCCCGGTCCGTCATTGCAGGCGGGCGAGCAGGGCCGGCAGCTCGGCGAGGCTGCGGATCTCCGCGCTCGGCTCTTCCTCCCCGGCCCAGGGCTTGCCGTTTGGGTTGAACCAGATGGCACGCATGCCGGCGCGGCGCGCTCCGGCGATGTCGTCGCTGGGGTGGTCGCCGATGTGTACCGCTGCCGAGGCCTCGACGCCGGCGCGCTTCAGGGCTTCGCGGAATGGCGTCGGGTCGGGCTTGCCGACGCCCAGTTCCTCGGCGCAGAGGGCGAACCGGAAGTAGTCGGCCAGGCCCAGGCGGCGCACGTCGGCGTTGCCGTTGGTGAGCACGCCGAGGGTGAAGCGGTCGGCGAGGATCTCCAGGGTCGGGTGGACCTCGGGAAACAGAGTGACCCGGTGGCGCGCTTCGAGGAATACCTGGAAACCGGCCTCAGCCAGGCTTTCCGCCTCCGCCTGTGGATAACCGGCGTCGAGCAGGGCATGGAACAGGATGCGCCGGCGCAGCTCGCTGAGACGGTGGCGCAGCATCGGCTCGCGATCCAGCAGGCGGGTGCGGATCGCCCACAGGTGCTCGATGGGTACCGGACCCAGGCGCGCGGCGTTGCTCGCCAGCCATTCGCGGAGCAGGGCCTCGGCGTTGTTCATCACCGGGGCGACGTCCCACAGGGTGTCGTCGAGGTCGAAGGTGATCAGTCGCAGGCTGCTCATGGGTCGTTGCCTCCATCGGCGTTGCCCTTGCGCTTGGCGCGGGGATGGGCGCGGTCGTAGACCGAGGCCAGGTGCTGGAAATCCAGGTGGGTATAGATCTGGGTCGTGGCGATGTCGGCGTGGCCGAGCAGTTCCTGCACGGCGCGCAGGTCGCCGGACGACTCCAGCAGATGGCTGGCGAAGGAGTGCCGCAGCATGTGCGGGTGCAGGTGCTGGCCCAGCTCGCGGACGCCGGCCTGGCGCACCCGCAGCTGGATCGCCCGTGGCGTCAGGCGCTTGCCGCTGCGGCCGATGAACACCGCACCGTCTTCCGGAGCGGCCTGGGTGCGCAGCGGCAGCCAGGCTTCGAGCGCCTGGCGCGCGGCCTTGCCGACCGGCAGCTCGCGGACCTTGTTGCCCTTGCCGCGCACTCGCACCAGGCCTTCCTTGAGGTCCAGCCATTCGAGATCGAGGCCGACCAGTTCCGAGAGGCGCAGCCCGGAGGAATAGAACAGCTCCAGCAGGGCCTGGTCGCGGCGGGCGATGAAGTCATCCTCCACGGCACCGTCGAGCAATTGCAGGGCGCGGTCGGCGTCGAGGGTCCTGGGCAGCTTGCGCGGACTCTTCGGCGCGCTCAGGCCGTTGGCAGGGTCGTGCCGGCAGCGCCCTTCGCGTAGCAGGTACTGGTAGAGGCCGCGCGTCGCCGAGAGCAGCCGTGCCAGGCTGCGGCTGGACTGGCCCTGCTGGTGCAGGCGGGCGACGAAGGTGCGCAGGCTGCGGGTGTCGAGGGCGTTCCAGTCGGAGAGCCCGGCCTTTTCGGCGAGGGCGAGGATCTTCAGCAGGTCGCGGCGGTAGCCGTCGAGGGTGTGCGCGGAGACCTGGCGCTCGCTGCGCAGATGTTCGAGGAAGGCATCCAGGTCGGCGCGCATCTCGGACCGCCCGCCGCGCTCAGCGGACCGAGCGCAGCGGCGAGGAGAAACGCGGCAGCACGCGGGCCAGGACCTCGGCGACGTAGCCGAGGAACAGGGTGCCGAGGGAACTCTTGTAATGCTGCGGATCGGGACTGCCGATGGCGAGCACGCCGTGCAGGCCCTGGAAACTCAGGGAGACCACCGCTGCGGAGCCGATCTCGTCGCGGTCGCTCTCGCCGAAGAGAAACGCCAGTTCGTGCGGACGCAGCACGCCGCAGACGGTCTTGCCGCCGGAGAGCAGGCCGCCGATGGCCTGGTGCGCCTCCGCGCTGCTCACCGAGCGGCCCACCGAGACGCTACTGTCGCTGAACAGGATCAGGCTCACGTAGGGCACCTGGAATTCATGGCGCAGGCTGTCCTCGACGGTACTGACCACGTCTTCCAGGCTGGTGGCGTCGAGCAGGTCGAGGACCAGGCGGCGGGTCTTGTCGAACAGGCGGTCGTTCTCGCGGGCCACGTCCATCAGTTGCGAGAGCCGGTGGCGCATCTCGATGTTGCGCTCGCGCAGCAGGCGTACCTGGCGCTCCACCAGCGACACTGCGTCGCCGGGCTGGTGTGGGATGCGCAACTCGGGGATCAGCTCGTCATGCTCGACGAAGAACTCCGGGTGCTGGCTCAGATAGGCGGCCACCTGCTCGGCGTCCAGCGCTGCTGTCGGTTCCTGGCTTTTCTCGGTCATAAGCGTCTCGGTTCTCGCGGGCGACGGCCCTTACAGGCGGACCTGGCCTTCATACACGCGGACGGCAGGCCCGGTCATCATAACGGGCTGGCCGGGACCTGCCCACTCGATGTGCAGGCGGCCGCCGGGGAGGTCGATCTGCACCGGCGATTGCAGCCAGCCCTGGCGAATCCCGGCAACCGCCGCGGCGCAGGCGCCGGTGCCGCAGGCCTGGGTCTCGCCGACGCCGCGCTCCCAGACGCGCAGGCGCGCATGGTGCGGATTGAGCACCTGGAGGAAGCCGATGTTGGCCTTCTTCGGGAAGCGCGGATGGACTTCCAGTTGCGGACCGAGGCTGTGTACCGGCGCGCTGTCGACGTTCTCGACGCGCAGCACGCCATGGGGATTGCCCATGGATACCGCGGCCAGTTCGACGCGCTGGCCATTCACCTCTATCTCATAGGACAAGGCTTCGCGCTCGGCCTGGAACGGTATCTCGGCCGGGGCCAGGCGCGGCGGACCCATGTCCACCGTGACCTGGCCGTCCGGGCGGATATTCAGCTCGATGATGCCGCCCTTGGTTTCTACGCGGATGCTCTTCTTCACCGTCAGGCGCTTGTCCTGAACGAAGCGGGCGAAGCAGCGGGCGCCGTTGCCGCACTGCTCGACCTCGGAGCCGTCGGCGTTGAAGATCCGGTAGCGGAAGTCGACGTCGGGGCTGCTCGGGGCTTCGACGATCAGCAACTGGTCGAAGCCGACTCCGGTGTTGCGGTCGCCCCAGAGCTTGACGTGCTTGGGCTGCACATGGGCGTGCTGGCTGACCAGGTCGAGGACCATGAAGTCGTTGCCCAGGCCATGCATCTTGGTGAAGCGCAAAAGCATGGTCTGGGCCTCACTGCGGCAGCAGGCTTTCGCCGGCGTAGAGCTCTTGGACGGTCTCGCGGCGACGGACCTCGTGGGTCTGCTCGCCATCCACCAGCACCTCGGCGGCGCGGCCGCGGGTGTTGTAGTTCGAGCTCATGACGAAGCCGTAGGCGCCGGCCGAGCGCACCGCCAGGAGGTCGCCTTCGGCGAGCGCCAGGTCGCGATCCTTGGCGAGGAAGTCGCCGGTCTCGCAGATCGGCCCGACCAGGTCGTAGCGGCGCGGCACGGCATCGCGCGGGCGTACCGCCTGCACGTCCATCCAGGCCTGGTAGAGAGCCGGGCGGATCAGGTCGTTCATCGCCGCGTCGACGATGGCGAAATCCTTGTGCTCGGTGTGCTTGAGGTACTCGACACGGGTCAGCAGCACGCCGGCGTTGGCGACGATGGACCGGCCCGGCTCGAACACCAGGGTCAGGTCGCGGCCATGCAGGCGCTCGCGGATGGCGCGGATGTAGTCGCCGGCCAGCGGCGGCTGTTCGTCGCGGTAGCGCACCCCGAGGCCGCCGCCGAGGTCCAGGTGGCGAATGCCGATGCCTTTGCCGGCCAGGCGGTCGACCAGCCCGAGCAGGCGCTCGAGGGCGTCGAGGAAGGGCTCCAGCTGGGTCAACTGCGAGCCGATGTGGCAGTCGACGCCGATCACCTCCAGGTGGTCAAGCTCGGCGGCGCGGGCGTAGACCGCCTCGGCCTCGTCGATGGCGATGCCGAACTTGTTCTCTTTCAGGCCGGTGGAGATATAGGGGTGGGTCTGGGCGTCCACGTCCGGGTTGACCCGCAGCGACACCGGCGCTTTCACGCCGAGTTCCGCGGCCACCCGTTGCAGGCGCTCCAGCTCTTCGCCGGACTCGACGTTGAAGCAGTGCACTCCGACTTCCAGGGCGCGGCGCATGTCGTCGCGGGTCTTGCCGACGCCGGAGAACACCACCTTGGCCGGATCGCCGCCGGCGGCCAGGACACGCTCCAACTCACCGCGGGAAACGATGTCGAAACCGGCGCCGAGGCGCGCCAGCACATTCAGCACCCCGAGGTTGGAGTTGGCCTTGACCGCGAAGCAGACCAGGTGCGGCATGCCGGCGAGGGCGTCGGCATAGGCGCGGTACTGGGCCTCGATGTGCGCGCGGGAGTAGACGTAGGTGGGCGTGCCGAAACGCTCGGCGATGCGGGAAAGCGCCACCCCTTCCGCGAACAGCTCACCGTCGCGGTAACTGAATGTGTCCATGGGCGCTCTCTCAGAAACCGTAGCGGTCTTTGCTGTGTTCTTTCTTGGCTTTTTCGTCGTCCGGCAGGTACAGCGGGCCTTTCTGGCCGCAGGCGGCGATGGAGCCGGCGAGGAGGGCGAGCGCGACGAAGGACAGGAACAGCCGCTTCATGACGGAATCCTTGTAGAAAACGTGAATTGTTCCGGAGTATACCGACCCCCCGGCGCCTTGCCTATGCGAGCCGGATCAGGTGTGCCGGGGCTTGCAGGGGAATGGCCTGAGGCAGAGGGGGCGCCGGCGTTTTCCGCGAGCGTCGCGGCAAAACAGCGCGGACTACGGCAATACCAGCGTAGAATTGTCGGAATAGGGCAAGACGAAGGTAGTCGCCCGCCTTTTTTCCCGTTAGCGAATGCCGAGGCAATGCATGAGTACGATGAATGAAGCGCGTTTCCACGACCTGGTCGATGCGCTCCAGCAGCAGGTGGAAGACGCCTTCGATGACAGCGACCTGGACCTCGACCTGGAGAACGCCGGCGGCGTGCTCACCGTACGCTTCGAGAACGGCTCGCAGCTGATCCTCAGCCGCCAGGCGCCGTTGCGCCAGCTGTGGGTGGCGGCGAAGTCGGGCGGCTTCCACTTCGATTACGACGAGGCCAGCGGCCTCTGGCGCCACGATGGCAGCCAGGAACCGCTGGGCGCGCTGCTCAACCGGGCGACCCTGGAGCAGGGGGGCGAGGATGTCGAGTTCCCCGGCCTCTGAGGCTTCGCCGCCGGTGGTGCCCTCGCCTTGCCGGCGCCTGTGCTGCCTCGACGATGCGGACGTTTGCGTCGGCTGCGGACGTTCCCTGGCGGAAATCCGCGAGTGGGGCAAGGCCGACGATTCCCGCCGCTTGCAGATCAGGTCACAGGCCGCTCGACGCCAGTCGCTGGCGGGCCGTCTCTCCTGATAGGGGGGATGTTGCTAATTCCTGCGACTGTGTTAGTGTCCGGGAAAACCCCGCCTTCGGGCGGGGTTTTTGCTTTTTTGCGATTCCTGCTTTTCATCGATCAACCGAACCGGACCAAGGAGCACGCCTGCGATCATGAGCACGCCGCCGATCACCATCACTCGTCTGGACCTGCAGCGCCTGGAGCGCCTGCTGGATGGCCTGGACGAATTCGGACCCGCCGCCGAGGCGCTGGAGGCCGAACTGTCGCGCGCCCAGGTGGTGGGGCATGACGAGATTCCGCCGGGCGTCGTGACCATGAACTCCACCGTGCGCTGCCGCGAGGAAAGCAGCGGCAAGGAGTACACCCTGACCCTGGTCTATCCCGAAGACGTCGCCGGCGAAGGCAAGGTCTCGATCCTCGCGCCGGTGGGCACCGCGCTGCTGGGCCTGACCATCGGCCAGACCATCGACTGGCCGGCGCCGAGCGGCAAGACGCTGAAGCTGACCCTGCTGGAAATCGAATACCAGCCGGAAGCCGCCGGCGACTACGCGCGCTGATCGGTTTTCGCCCGTCGTCATTCGGCGACGGGCTTCGCGACCCTCAGTCGCCCCCACCGCCCCCGCATCCTCCACCCCCGCAACCGCTGCCGCCGTCTCCACCGCTATCGCCGCCGCAGCCGTGGCGCGAATCCTGTCCGTCCGAACCGAAGGTACTGCCGCTATCGCTGGCGCAGCCGCTGCTGCAACCGATATGGCTGGCGCAATACACCGCTGCGCCGCCGTCTTGCCGCTGCGCGCAGTTCAGGGCGTAGCGGAAGCCGTCGGCGATCGCCAGTTCCGTGTCGAGGGCGAACAGCAGCGGTAGGCGCGTGGGATTCAGTGGGTCGATGCCCTCGCGGCGGCAGGCCAGCTTCCAGGCGCGCTGGATGCCCTCCTGGGCCTGTCGGGGGCTGCGCATCGCCTGGGCCGGCGTATGGTGGAGGAAGCGTCCGAGTCCCTTGCGGCAGACGTGCTGGTAGAGCCGGGTATGCAGGATCAGTTCGTGCCAGGCGACATCCACCACCTGGGACGGCATCGCGACCATCCGCTTGCCGGCTGCGCGGCATAGCAGCAGGTATTCGCGTAGGCCGCCGAGCACCCGTTGGACCTGTTCCTCGCTGAGCTGCGGATAGCGCTCGCGGACCGCCTGGGCGACCCGCGGCGGCAGGCGGAATTGCTGGATGAAGCGGTAGCGCCGGCGATCCAGGCCGCGGCGGTAGAGATAGCCGCCCACGAATGCGGCGCCAGCGAGCAGGGTAATACCGAGGAGTGCCATCCGTACGTCCTTGTCGAGCCCCGCGCGGTGCGGCGCTGGGTCATTGTTCCAGCAGCGCCTGGTTCAGCGCCGTTTCCAGGACGCTTTTATAACGCAGATAGTGCAGCGTTTGCGGCTGTTCGTCGGCGAACAGCCGCGACAGGTCGAGGTCGGTCAGGTAGCAGGGGTAGGGTTCGCTTTCCGCGCGATGCGCCAGGATATGCCGGGCGACCGCCTTGAACAGGCCGGCGCCGTACTCCAGTTCGGAAAACTCCTGGTGGTCGCAGTACAGGGTGACCTGCACGCGCTTGCGTTCGCCGCGCTCGAGTAGCGCCTGTAGCTCGTACAGCGCGGGCCCGGCCAGGGCCTCCGGCGCCTCGCGAGGCTCGACATGCACTCTGCCGTCGTTGGAGAGCAACTCGTAGTAGCGGATATCCAGCGCGGCCGGCACCTGTTCCGCCAGCGACAGGGCGTTGTGCCGGTACAGCAGCGATTGCAGGAAGCGCTGCAGCGGTGCGAGCAGGCTGCGTTCGTCACGCAATGCCTGGCGCTGGCGCCAGAGGGCGTTGCGTTCGTCGAGCAGGCTGATCTCGGCGCTGTCGAAGTCGCGCCGGTAGAACACCTGGATGCAGTCCGGCCGCCCCATGGACAGGATCGGCCCGAGGTCCTCGCCCTCCAGGGCGTGGCGATCCAGCTTCAGGGCGCTGTAGCCATCTCGCTCGCGGCCCAGGTGCTGGAGCAGGCTCGGCAGGTCGGGCAGGCTCTCGTGGCTGACCGCTTCCGGCGACATTTCCAGCAGGTGGTACTGCTGGCGGATCTGCAGCAGGTAGCGGCTTGGCTGGCCGCCAAGCAGTTGCCCGTAGGTCTCGCGGAACAGCTCTTCGACCCGCACGGCGATGGCGGCGGCCCGGTTGCGACAGAAGCAGCGCACCATCAGTTCGGGCGGCTGCGGCGGGCTTCCGGGCTTTTCGCGGACGGCGTCGAGGAACTCGGCAAGGCACTCGGGCAGCGCCTGGGGGCCTGCGTAATGGCGCACCGTCAGTTCGTTCCAGCTGTTGAGGCTGAGCTGGTCGAGGGTCAGCACCAGGTTGTCGCGCACCCCGGCATAACCAAGCACGTCGGTACGCCCGGTAGCCATGTGCAGGTTCATCTGGCTGTGGTGGCGCAGTGGGTCGACACCGACGTTTACCAGCAGCAGGACGCTCTTGAGCCGACGCGGTTGCAGCAGGTCGGCGTCGTCCACGGTCGCCAGGGGGACCGGCAGGAACTGCCGCAGGCTGCCCAGGAGATTGTCCAGTTCGGCATCGCCGAGGTCGCTCTGGCCGGGATGCAGGGACAGCCGGGTGGCGCTGTCGATGACGCCGTTGCGATGGCACCAGGCGAGCAGCTCGACCAGCCTGAGGCTGCGTTTCAGCGGCGCGTAGTCAGGCCACTGGTGAGCGCCCAGGGCACCGGGGAAGATCGCCCACTGCGCCTGCTCGCGGTCGTCGTCGGCGGGCAGCTGGACCAGGGTCAGGACGTCTTCGCCGAGATCCGGGGCGATCCCCGGGTTGATGTTCTCCACCTTGCCTGCCTTGCGCTCGAAGGCGGCATACAGGCGGCGGCCGAGCAGGCCCAGGTCACGGCTGTCGATGCCGCTGTCAGCGCCTTGCTGGCGGGCGATCTGGAACAGCAGGCGGTAGCTGTAGGTCAGTTCGTTGACCACCGTGCGACGCTCTTCCATCACCTGGCGCATCTTCCACTGGCTGCGGCTGTCGAGCAGGGCCAAGCGGCGAGGCTCCCATTGCCATTCCGCGACGAGCCGCTCCATCGACAGGTGCTGCCAGCCCTTCTGCGCCTGGCGCTGGCGACCGCCGAGCTTGCGCCCGACCTTGAGGTACAGGCAGCGCCGCACGAGTTCCAGGCGTTCCGGCGCCTGCTGTTCCCGCAGGTAGCGTTCGAGATGGCGATAGACCAGGACGTAGGGGTCCAGTTCGTCGAGATCGAGCTGGCCGGCGAATACCTGCTCCTTGAAGCGCAGGGCGACGCAGCGGACCCGCGGGTGCTCGCTGGCGTAGGCTTCGGTGAGCAGCAGCTTGAGCAGCGACTTGTAGGGCGAATCGATGGCCTTGGACAACTGCCAGAGGCCGGCGCCGATGAACTCCCGGGCGGGGATGAGGGCCAGATGGCCGAGGTCGAGCACCTCTTCGGCGCGGATGAAGCGTTTGCCGAGCAGGGTCCGGCAGTATTCGTCGTAGCGCCGTTCATGGGCCGGCGGCACCAGCCACCACAGAGGGGTGCGTCCGCCGAGCCAGATCGCGCTGCGGTAGAACTCGTCGAGCAGCAGGAAGTGCTGGGTATTGCCGTCGCCGCCGGGCTCCTTCCGGTCTTCGCGTTCGTCCTGGCCGAAGCGGGCGACGTCGATCAGGAAACAGTGCACCTCGCTGCCCTGGCTGCGCGCCCAGTCCTCGATCAACGCGCACTTGCGGCGCAGCTCCTGGCGCGCGCCGGGCTCCAGTTCTGGGGCATGGCAGACCCAGAGGTCGAGATCGCTCTGTTCCTCCTGGGCCAGGCTCCCCAGGCTGCCCATCAGGAACAGGCCGTGGATCGGCTGCTGTGCGGGTTCCTGCCTGCGTGGCTTGTAGACAAACGAACGGGCCAGGCGCTGGGCTTCGGCGAGTACTTCGTCGTCCGCCTCGAAACCGCTCAGGCCCGCCGGCGTGCTGGCCGACAGGTAGCCCGGCAGCAGCGGATGGTTGATGTGGAACAGCAGCGGTAGCAGGCGCAGGACCCGCTCCTGGCGGCTGGACAACGCCTGTCGGGCGCGTTGCAGGCGACCGGCGTTGACCGCCAGGAAGCGTTGGCGCAACTGGCCGAGGACCTTGCGGTCGATGCCATCGTCGAGATCGAGGCTGAGTGCGGGGTGTCGGTTCATGGGCGTCCGGGCACAGGCAAGGCCAGGCGCCGTGCCTGGCTCCGGTCATGCCATTGTATCGCCCGGAAGCGCGGCGGCTTGAGCGCCGCACCGCGAACCGGGGCAACCGTCGCGGCCTGTCGGGAGCAGGTCGCGATGGCCGCTTCCGTCAACCCTTGAGGATGGTCAGCAGGCCCTGTGCCTGCTCCGCGGCGTCCAGCCCGAGACTGGTCAGGTAGCCGCCGTCGGGCTGGTCGATCAGCCCCTTGTCGTGCAGGCGTCGGGCGGCGGCGACGGCCTTGCCGTCGGCGGTGTGATGGACCTTGAGTCCTTCCTGGGTGTTGTTCAGGTTGAAGAGCGCCAGCAGTTCCAGTTCGTCGATCAGCTCGGGAGTGAAGGCCATGTCGGCTCCTTGCGGTGTTGAGCACCGGTGAGTGTAGTTGGACTAGGGCGTAGCGTCGGCGGCCTGGCTCCAGCCGTCGAGGATCTTCTGGTACTCGCCGCTGGCGAGGATGCGCTGCATGCCGAGGTCGAAGCGTTCGAGCAGATGCTCGGCCTGCGGGTGGCGGCGCGAGAACGACAGGTACAGCTCCGGGCGGTGGACCGTGGCCACCGGCTGGAACTGGCCTTCCAGTTCGGGATGTTCGCTGAACAACTGGCGAGCCGTATTGCGGTAGGCCAGGGCGTAGTCGACGCGGCCGCGCTGGAGCATGAGGAAACCGTAGTAGTCCTTGCGTACCGGGATGCGCACCAGGTCGTGGCGGCGATCGAAGCCGTCGCCGTATTCATAGCCGAGGGTCACCGCGACTTTCCGTCCGCTCAGCGCCTGCTCCGCATCCACCGGCCGCGCTTCGTCGCGTCGCGCCCAGAGCTGGATCTCCGCGCGGAACAACGGATGCCGGGGCAGACGGTAGTCGGCGAGGATGTGCGGGTTCGGCGAGGTGTTGAAGCAGCCGGCGATCAAGCCTTTCAGGGCCAGCTTCATGCAGCGGGAGTAGGGGTAGGGATTGAGCTGGACCGGCGTGTCCGCAGCCCTGAAGGCGGCCCGCACGATGTCCGCGCTCATGCCCTGGATGCGGCCGTCCTTGTAGGCGGTATAGGGATACCAGTCGTCTTCGGCGCCGAGCACCAGGGGTTCTGTCGGGACGGCCGCTGCCGGGCCGGAAAGGGCCAGCAGCAGGCAGATGGGCAGGAAGTGGAACCAGGATCGCATCCGGTATCGCTCCGCGAAAGCAGGTGGCACGGAGAGTGGGCGCCACCTTTCTACCAGAGCGGCAGGCGTTTGGCGAAACAAAACCGTATGGATACGAGGGGCATTCGCCGGCACCAGTCGGCCCGGCTCCGCTCATTCGTCGTCCGGCAACGTCGGCAGGGCACGCAGCGCATGCTCGTAGCCGGTGCTGTCGAAAGCGCGGTCGGCGGCGAGCATGGCGTTGATCTCGTGGGCCAGCACGTAGGCCATCATGCCCAGTGCCTCGTCGCGCTCGTAGCCGACCAGGGTCAGCTTGTTGAACACGGCGCGCGCCGCCGGCGGATTCTCGCTTTCGATCTGGTTCTCGATGGCCTGGATCAGTTTTTCCTCGGCGAAGCCGTCTTCCTGGTTGTCGTCCTGTTCGCTCATCGGGCGTTCCTCGTTCTGGCGCAAAGTACCGCTTGTGCGGCGGCGGGAAGTTGTCCACCCTGCTTGGCCAACGGATGGCCGCGAAGGTAGCGATACCCGACATGATCACCTATTACATCCTTTCCGGCGACCGCCTGGAGCGACGCCAGCACGACGATGCCCAGCGGGGGTTGCCGCCGGGCACCCTGTGGATCGACCTGCATCACCCGACCCCCGAAGAGGAGCGCCTGCTCGAATCCCACCTGCAGGTGAACATCCCGACCCGCGAGGAGATGGCCGAGATCGAGGATTCGTCGCGCTTCTACGAGGACGGCAACGTCCTCTACATGACCACTTCGGTGGTCGGCGGGATCACCGAGCACCGGCCGAGCACAGAGGAAGTGACCTTCGTCCTCAGCGAGAAATGGCTGATTACCGTGCGCTACGCCGACCTGCGTTCGTTCCGCGAGTTCGAGAACCGTTGCATCCGTCAGCTCGACGCCAACCGCAGCAGCACCCAGTTGTTCGCCCTGATGATGGATAGCCTGGTGGACCGCATCGCCGACGTGTTGGAGGCCGTACAGGGGCAACTGAGCAGCATGTCGCGGGAGATCTTCGCCGAGTCCACCGCCCAGACCCGCAAGCCGAAGACCGACCTGCAGCAGATCATCAAGCACCTCGGGCGCAGCAGCTCGCTGCTGTCCAAGCTCAACGACAGCCTGCTCAGCATCAATCGGATGAACAGCTATTTCCGCCAGGGTTGCAACGGCTGGCTTTCCGAGCCGGCGAAGGTGCTGGCGAAGACCGTGGAGCGCGATGTGCGCTCGCTGGACGAGTACCTGGCGAAGATGTCCACCGAGATCAACTTCCTCCTCGACGCGACCCTTGGCCTGATCAACATCGAGCAGAACAGCATCATCAAGGTGTTCTCCATCGCTGCCGTACTGTTCCTGCCGCCGACCCTGGTGGGCACGGTCTACGGCATGAACTTCAAGGACATGCCCGAGCTGGACTGGTCCATCGGCTATCCGATGGCGCTGGGGATGATGGTGGTATCGGCGATCCTTCCGTACCTCTGGTTCAAGTTCAAGAACTGGCTCTGAGGCACTCGGCAGGTGTGCAACTTTTTGCTGGATAACTTCGGGAAAAGCTGTGGATACCACGCTGGGGCCAAGGCCTGACGGGGTCTTCGATGAAGTGAGCAAGTTCTTGCATAGCACTGTGCAACAACTTGCTCACTTTTTCGGGGTAAACCCAGGGGAAAGCGTTCGTGCGGGCCGGGAGATTCTTCAAGAGTTTGATTTAAAAGGTAAATATTTTATTGGCACGAAGCTTGTTGGGTAGCTGCCGCACCAGGACATGTCGTCCCGGCTACCACTGACAAGGAATGCATCCATGGCAACACCCGCCTATATGTCCATCACC
>NZ_KV800272.1:0-29243 GCF_001810205.1 Pseudomonas sp. HMSC076A11
CGCAGCGCCGTACGCGTTGCAATAGATCGTCCATAGTTCACCCCTTCCAGGATGGCCTCAGGTGGGAATGCCTTCGCGTTTGATCTGCGGGACCGGAATGCTCAGGGCGCGCAATTGCTGGAAGACGTTCATGAATTCGCGGTTGCGCTTGATCTTGCCGTCGTCCAGCTCGAAGGAATGCAGGAAGTGGTTCTCGTAGTAGCCCTCGGGATAGCCGGGGAAGAGGATCTTGCCGTGGCCGTCGCACTCGACCCAGAAGTGGTTGGGATCGTCGGTCTCGAAGACCTTGATGTTGTACCACTCCCAATCCGGGAAGCATTTCAGCGACCACACCGCGTGCTCGGCCAGCTTGTCCTTGCCACGAATGACGATGGGCGAGCCGGTATCGGTGGTCCATAAACCGCCACAGCCGTCCTCGACGAAAAGTTCATGGCGGCGCAGGCGATCCTGGCCTTTGGTGTTCATATACTTGACCACCGTCTCGCGATTCTTCCTGCGCAACTCCACGGCGTCTTCGAAACCTTGGGGAATAGCATTATCGAGCATCGTCATATCTCCTCTTGAATTGGAATAGACATTAATCAGGTGGGAATACCGTCACGTTTTATTTGTGGAACGGCTATTCCCAATGCACGCAATTTCTGCATTGGGTTCATGAACTCGCGATTGCGTTTTATCCGGCCGTTCTCGAGTTCGAAGGAGTGGATGTAGTGGTTCTCGCAATAGCCCTCCGGATACCCCGGGACCAGCGCCTTGCCGCGCCCGTCGCACTCGACCCAGAAGTGGTTCGGATCCTCGGTCTCGAAGATCCGCACGTTGTGCCACTCCCAGTCGGGGAAGCAGCGCTCGAGCCACTCGGCGAGCCGCCTGAGGCTCTCATGGCCCCGGAAAACCAGGGGTTCGCCGCTTTCCGTGGTCCAGTTGCCGGCGCAGCCGTCCTCGACGAACAGGCTGTGCCGCTGCAACCGTTCGGCCCCCTTCATGCGCATGTAGTGCTCGACCGTGGCACGGTTGCGCCGACGCAATTCCAGGTTGTCGGTAAACCCTTTCAACCGTTGGTACTCTCGCATGGTGCGAATCTCCGCCAGTTCGAATCGACTGGCATCCATACCGGAAAGAAGACATCGGGATGACAGGCCGGAGAAATTGCCGTGAAGCTTTTTCCGGGCAAAAGTTGCCCGCTTCGGAGCATCTCCAAAGTTTCAACTAATGCCGAATTGCCATGACCGAATGTTTCGCCTGAAACCCAGTTGTAACCAGATTTGACAGGGGACAAACTTATAAACGCTTTTTTGCAATAGCCATAACCCCTTAAAAATTACAGGTGTGGGGCATCGATTCCGTTCTATTCTTTGGCCGGTTTGCCAAGCGCCCGGAAAGTTGCACTAGCGTGCCGGACAACAGGAGGACAGGCGCAATGGCGAAGGGGGCAGCGGGGAAACGCTGCCGGTGGGAAGGCTGCGCTCAGGCGACCGGCGCAAACGCTATCCGGCCATTCGGTGAATGGCCGGACGCTTGCGCGGCGGCCTCGCTAGGCGACGAGGCGTCGATTCAGTTGAGCAGGCCGATGGCGTAAGCCTTCATGGTGGCCTCCGCCTTGTTGCTGGAGTTGAGCTTGCGCATCGCATTGACGATATGGAACTTCACCGTGCGCTGGTCGATCGACAGGATCAGGCCGATCTCGCCGTAGGTCTTGCCCACCGCGGTCCACTTGAGCATCTCGGTTTCCCTGGCGGTCAGGCGCACATTGCTTTCCGGGACGATGCGCGGCGCCAGCAGGTCGCCGAAGGTAGCCTGCAGCATGCTGGTGATCCAGAGCAGGAAGGATTCCTTCTCCAGGATTTCCGTGGCGGCGATGCTCTCGCTGGAACGCACCAGGGACAGCATGCTGATCAGCCCGTACTTGCCGCGGACCGGGATCGACCAGCCGTGACGGATGCCGTGATGCAGCGCTTCCTCCCAGAAGAAACGGTTCTCCTGGAAGTCTTCGCCATTCCAGATCAGCGGGGTGTATTCCAGGAGACCATGGCGCACGATCGGGTCGATGGATGTGTAGTCTTCGGAGATATATCTGCTTTTCCATTCCCCTGGGTAATTGGACAGGAAATGATATTTAGGTGCGGTCAGCGGGAAAGGCGCCCGCGCACCGAATGAAAAGAATTCGAATCCATAATTACCGCATATCTCGAGAACCAGGGAGAAGAACTCTTCCTCGGTTGTTATTCTTGACAAAATCTCGAGATATCCCTCTCTCTCATCATGCATGCCAGCTTCACCAGTCAACAATCGATCCCGGCAGGATTCGGTTCTTCAGCGTTTTTATTCTTTTTTGTTTCCGTCTTATCCACTCATGACAATTCCCTTTATCAAGCCGGACCTGGAAGTACATATCGCCACCGGCCCTGTGCGGGTGTTCCGGACGAGGTCTAGCCCATTCGCCGCCCGCCGGGCGACGACGAAACGAGGCTGAAGAGAACTTCTCGATGAGCACGGACACGAGGCGCCGCGCAGGAACTGCGCTGGGCTGGAGGGGACGGCGCCCCGGATCTTTGCGGAAACCGTAGAACGGCTCTCCGATGGGCCTCACGGCGGTCTTTCTCATTGTTCTTCTCGCACGCTCCATCGTCGTCGGGAGAGCCTCCCGACAACAAACCTTGGCCCATGGCGGGCCTCGTCGACGAGGCTCCCCGGGGACCAGAAATGGCAACTACATACTTCCCCCCCCTATCTCTCCGCAGATACCTGCCCGGAAGGGCAGGTTGTCCCTGCCGGGCTGTGACAATTTAATTCGACCAGGCATTTCATTGTCCGTGCCGATTTTCACGAAGCGCATTCTGAGGCAATTAAAAAGAGCGCTCCATTCGACCATGGACAAGCTATCCACGCCTGACCGAGATCGCCTTCCGAATATAGCGAAGCGATAACCGCAGCCTGCCGAGAAGTGCTTCAGACAATAAACAGGACGCTGGCCTTTCGTATCGATGAAAGTTCCGCATGGCGTCCGCCCCTAAGGAAGAGGAGATAAATATGATTTATTACTTGATCGGAGTGGCGCTATTCATCTTCATGCTGGAACAGTTGGTTCCCGGCTGGAAATTGCCCAAGGTGAGCACCTGGGTGGCCCGGGTGATCTTCCTCAACATCGTCCAGGTGTCGATCGCCCTGCTCGCCGGCATCACCTGGAACAAATGGATGATGGGGCACAGCCTGCTGCACACCTCGGATGCCCTGCCACCACTGCTGGCCGGCTTCGCCGCCTACTTCGTCAACACCTTCGTCACCTACTGGTGGCATCGCGCGCGCCACGCCAACGACACGCTCTGGCGGCTGTTCCACCAGTTGCACCACGCGCCGCAACGCATCGAGGTATTCACCTCCTTCTACAAGCATCCGACCGAGATGGTCTTCAACTCGCTGCTGGGCAGCTTTGTCGCCTACGTGGTGATGGGCATCAGCATCGAGGCCGGCGCCTACTACATCATGTTCGCCGCGCTCGGCGAGATGTTCTACCACTCGAACCTGCGCACCCCGCACGTCCTCGGCTACCTGTTCCAGCGCCCGGAGATGCACCGCATCCACCACCAGCGCGACCGCCACGAGTGCAACTACAGCGACTTCCCGATCTGGGACATGTTGTTCGGCACCTACGAGAACCCCCGCCGCATCGACGAGCCGCAGGGCTTCGCCGGCGACAAGGAGCAGCAGTTCGTCGACATGCTGCTGTTCCGCGACGTGCACAGCCTCCCCGGAAAAACCCAGCCCGCTCCCGTCCTGGTCAAGCCCGACGTCAGGTGAACGCCATGATTCCAGACATCGATTCCCGTCTCAGCCGGAACATATTGAAATCCATCTCGTATGGCCTCCCCCTCGCCGAAGTGGTCCCCGACCATACCTATGCGCAACTGGAAACGCGCCTCGGCGAACTGAAACGCAGGTATCTGGAGCTGCGCATCTCCCACGGCGCGCGCGAGCTGCCGTTCAGCAACTACCTGTTCTACCTGATCCTCCAGTCGCGCCACCAGGAATTCGACTTCAAGCTGCGCCAGGGCAACTCGGTGGTCACCAACATCCACCGATTCAAGAGCAAGGGACGCATCCCGTCCCTGACCACCCTGCTCCTGGCCGATGCGGTCAACGCCAAGAGCGAGCTGGAGCTCAAGCATCCGGACATCCCGCAGCTCGACCGCCACGCTCGCGACATCGAGCGCTGGCTGGCCGCCGGCAACGTCATGCCGCCCAGCGAGCGGGCCCTGCGCGGCCTGGTTGAGGCGCTGGAGCGCGCCGCTGGCGAAGGCCGTCCGTTGCACCTGGTGAGCGCGGTATGCCCGGACTACTCGCACTCCAGCGATGCCGAGGGCAAGCCGCGCTACACCTTCGAGCGAGTCGGCGACCAGCCCGGCCTGGCCGGCGCCAAGCTGGTCAGCGCCGGCCAGGCGGTGGCGGAGCTGGCCAGGGCGCGCCAGGTGGAAATCCGCCACGCGATCCTCGGCGGCGAGTTCGAGTACCTATCGTTCAACCGCAACCCCGCCACCGGCGAGACCCGCGAGGGTTTCCTCGGCAAGGTCGAGCGCCAGCTCGAGCGGATCGCCGGGGCCCTGCCCTGCCCGGCCGCGACCTGCTCGTTCTTCGAGATGTGCGGCGGCGAGGACGGCTGGCACCGGGCCCACGGCGAGATCGTCCAGCGCCTGGAACAGGGCGACTACGGCCAGACCGGGCTGGACTACCCGGCCCTGGAATCGATCTTCCTGTCGCGCCTGCCGCTCTACGAGAAATGGTTCGCCAGCCAGTCGCGCGAGCAGATCTGGGCCAGCTTCGTCTCCCAGGCCGCCGAGTACGCATTGATGGGAAAACTCTTCGGCGAGCGCTTCGACAACTTCGTCGTGCTGGCCGTCGATCACTACCGGATGGAGCCGTTCTACTCGTTCTTCGCGACCGTCCCGACGCTCTACATCCGAACCGACTACCTGTAACGAGGGAGCGCCTGCGCCATGCAAGATGAACTGTTCAAGACCCGATACTCCAAGTACGGATACGGCATCGACGTGCGCCGTACCTACAAGGACCTGCCCTGCCAGCCGTTCTGGACCTGGGTCACCGGCAAGTCGCTGAACGACCGCCCGCCGCGACGGCCGAAAGACACCCTGCTCAAGCCCTGGCAGCTCTACCTGCACATCAGTTGGGGCTACGCGGTGTTCTTCCTCGCGGTGATCTACGGCCAGCAACTGCTCGCCTCGCAGCAGCCACTGTGGCTGAAGTGCCTGTTGGGCGCGCTGATCATGTGCCTGGTGGTCAACCGCCAGCGTGGCTTCCTCCATACCTTCCACTACACCACCCATGGCGCCAGCCTGGAGAACAAGGCGCTGGCCCGCTTCACCTGCAAGTGGATCCTGTCGATCCCGATCCTGCACACCCCGCGCGACGAGTACGTGAAGCTGCACGTGAACGAACACCACAGCGTGCGCACCTTCAATACCGAGCACGACGTCGACCTGGTCTTCATGAAACAGCACGGCTTCTACAAGGGCATGTCCGAGAGCGCCTTCTGGACCCGCCTGGTGCTCGCGCCCTTCCATCCGGCGCGGATCCTCGAGCACCTGAAGTTCCGTTTCGACGTCAGCTTCGTCTCCGCCCCGCGCCACGAGCGCGTCAGCCGGGCGCTCTACTGGGCTGCGCTGCTCGGCCTGGTGTACGCCAGCGGCTACCTGGAGGCGTTCGCGCTGTTCTACCTGTTCCCGATCTTCATCCTCACCCAGTACTCGTCGTGGATCCAGCACGTCTCCGAGCACCTCTGGTTCGCCCGCAACGAGCACGGCCTGCCGCGCTTCCTGCACTACGGCTCGCTGAGCTGGGGACGCTTCCTCGGCCGCCCCTACCCGGCCGACAAGCAGGGCCTGGCCTTCGCCCTGGCGTTCGTTCGCTGGAGCCTGGGCGTGCTGCTGATCGACATCCCGCTGCGGGTGTTCTCCTTCATGCAGGACCTGCCCAGCCACGACTTCCACCATCGCAAGCCGGGAGTGAACTTCTGGCGCATCGCGCCGGAGCGCGCGGCCAACGAGGCGCGCCCCTCGAAGTTCGGCCCGATGACCGAGACCTGGGGCATGTGGGAGAACTTCCTGATCCTGCGCGACCACCTCTGCCGCGGCCAGTCGGACCCGTTCGGAATCGTCGACTGGTACCGCGAGAACCATGCCCGGCTCGCTCCGGAGACCGATGCCGCCAACCAGCCCCACACCAACCAACCCGCATCCCAGGCTACCGCCTGATCACACAGGAAACCCCATGAATACTCAGATTGCCCAGATCACCCAGAGCCTGGCAGCCAACGGCTGCGCCTATATCACCCCCAGCGACGCGCTCTACGACGAGCAGGACTGGGAACTGATGAACCAGGTCCTGGCCAACTCGACCCTGCCGTGGGAGAAGATCCTGATCGGCGACGCCGACGAGGAGAACGACCTCTACGTGGCCCGTTTCATGACCGACCGCGACCGTCCCACGGTGGTCAACCATGCGCTGTCGGAGCTGATCATCCCGCGCGTCTGCAACGACAACGTGATGAGCCTGTTCCGCAAGCTGATGGGCGACGACGCCTTCTACGTCCGGCGCATGCAGGTGAACCGGATGAAGGCCGGCTCGTTCATCGGCCGGCACCTGGATACCGACAGCAACCCGGACTACCAGTATTCCATCGTCCTGCAGCTCGGCACCTACTTCTCCGGCGGCCAGTTCGTGGTCTACGACCGCGACGGCAACCTGCGCAACGACATCAAGCCGGAGCCGCGCTCGGTGATCATCAGCGACTGCAGCTATCCCCACGAGGTCCAGCGGGTGACCGCCGGCGAGCGCGTCTCGCTGGTGTTCTTCGTCAGTCGCCATGCGGACCGGAACCGGCGGGTCTATTGACCCGTCGGCGTGGAGACTCGAAGCGATGTCGAAGAACGCACGTTACGCCTGGCGCCTGTCCCTCGGCGGCCTGCTGCTGGGGCTACTGGCCTGCGCGGTCTACCTGCTGGCCGTCCCGCTGGGCTTCAAGTACGGCGAGATCCAGGTCGGCCATGGCCTGGAACACGAGGGGCGGATCGCCTGGGACGCCGCCGGCGTCCCGCATATCCGCGCGCAGAACCTGGAGGACGGCTATTTCCTGCTCGGCTACAGCCACGCCAGGGATCGCCTGTGGCAGATGGAGTTCGCCCGCCGCTATGCCGGCGGGACGCTCTCCGAAGTGTTCGGCGCCAAGACCCTGCCGATGGACAGGTTCGCCCGCACCCTGGGCTTCCGACGCACCGCCGAGGGCATCTACGCCAACCTGGACGCGCCCACGCGCGTCCTGCTGCAACGCTACAGCGACGGGATCAACGCCTATCTGGGGCTGGCCCCGGCGGCGCTGCCGCTGGAATTCAGCCTGGTGCGCCACGAACGGCCGGGGCCTTGGGGGCCGGTGGACAGCCTGTCCCTGCACCTGCTCTATTCCTGGACCCTGAGCGCCAACCTGGGCATGCAGTTGCAGCGCCTGGCGCTGGCCGAGCACCTGGACCTGGCGCGGATCAACGAGGTGTTCGCCCCCTATCCGGGCGAGCGGCCGCCGGCCACCCGCGACTACGCCAGCCTGTACCGCTCCCTGCGCGGCACGCCGGACGCCGGCAAGCTGCTGGGGCAACTGCCCGGTTCCAACGTCGAGGGCATCGGTTCGAACAACTGGGTGGTCTCCGCCAGCCGCAGCGCCACCGGCAAGCCGCTGCTGGCCAACGATCCGCACCTGCGCCTGACCAACCCGGCGGCCTTCTACCTGGCCAGCCTGAAGATCCCCGGCCTGAGCCTCACCGGCGCCAACTTCGCCGGCGCCCCGCTGTTCGTCATCGGCCATAACCAGCGCATCGCCTGGGGCTACACCAATACCGGCTCGCACATCCAGGACGCCTACCTGGAGCGCGTCGATCCCCAGGACCCGCGGCGCTACCTGACCCCGGACGGCTACCGGCCCTTCGAGACGCGCCTGGAACGCATCGCCGTGCGCGACGGCGAGCCGGTCTCGCTGGAGGTCCGCAGCACCCGCCACGGCCCGGTGATCAGCGACATCTACGAACCGGCGCGGCTGCCGCAGGCGCAGCGCGACCGGCTGGTGATCGCCCTCGCCTGGACCGGCCTCGACCATCACGACAAGACCTTCCCGAGCCTGCTGGCGATCAACCGGGCCGAAGGCTGGGAGCAGTTCCTCGACGCCGCCGCCGACTTCGGCGTACCGCCGCAGAACATGGTCTATGCCGACGTCGAGGGCAACATCGGCTACGTCTCCGCCGGTCGCGTACCGCTCCGCGGCGCCGACGACGACCTCCATGGCCTGGCCCCCTCGCCCGGCTGGGAGAGCCGCTACGACTGGGTCGGCTACGTTCCGGAAAGCGCCAAGCCACGCAGCCTCAACCCGCGCGAAGGGTTCATCGCCACGGCGAACCAGCGCATCGTGCCGCCCGACAATGCCTTCGACTTCGGCCACGACTGGGTCCTGCCCTACCGCTACGACCGCATCCGCGAGTGGCTCGGCGGCCCCGGCCAGCGCACCCTGGAAGACAGCCTGGAGTTGCAGAACGACGAGTTCTCCAGCGTGATGGCGAGCCTGTTGCCGAAGATGCTGGAGCAGGTCAGCGACCCCGAACTGCGCGCCAGCGAGGCCTTCGCCCTGCTCCAGGGCTGGAACCACCAGGCCGCCGCCGACCTGGCCGCGCCACTGATCGCCGGCTACTGGGTACGCGCCTTCACCCGCGAGCTGCTGCAACCGAGGATCGGCACGCAGTTGCTGGCCAGCGGCTGGAACCAGCGCAACTACGACGGATTCCTCCGGCTGATCCTCGACGGCCAGGCCGACCTGCGCTTCTGGTGCGGCCAGGAACAAGGCTGCGACCTCAAGCTGAACCAGTCGCTGCGCCGCGCCCTCGACGAACTGCGAGCCGCCCACGGAAGCGCGCCGGACGGCTGGAAGTGGGGCGAGGCGCACGCCGCCCTCGCCGAGCACGTGCCCTTCCACAAGACCCCGTTGCGCACGCTGTTCGACCTGAAGAACAACAAGGGCGGCGACAACTTCAGCGTCAACGTCGGGCGCTTCGACTACAGCGACCCGGCCAACCCGTTCAACACCCGGATCGCCGCGACCCTGCGGATGGTCATCGACCTGGCGGACTTCGACAACTCGCGCTACGCGCTGTCCACCCGCAACTCCGGGCTGCCGTTCGACGGTGCCACCGACCTCAACGAACTCTGGGCCCGCGGCGCGTACATCCGTATCGCCGACGACGCCCCCGACGCGACGGACCGCCAGTTGGTCCTGCGCCCTTCAGCCCCTTCCTCCGGCGAGCCACGACCATGACCAGCGATCCGCAGAAAAACGCCTTCGACCTCGACTACTCCAGCCGCGAACGGCAGTTCCCCGAGGGCTTCAAGCGCAAGATAGTCGCCGACCTGCAAGAGGGAATGCCGCAGTTCGACGTGCTGCAATACTTCGGCAACCAGCCGGATATCTTCGAGACCTACGACCACCTGGTGCTAGCGACCGACCCGGAGGGCGAACGGATCATCGGCATCCTGGGCGCGAAGGACTTCGTCCGCGGCTCGACACGCTTCCTCTACCTGTGGACGGCGATGGTGGTCGACCGCTACCACCGCACCAGCCTGTTCAAGCGGATCAACCAGTTCTTCCTGCGCCAGGTCAGCGAGCGCAACGGCGGGCTGCCGCCGCTGATCGTGGCGAAGACCTACAACCCGGTGGTCTACAACATGTTCCGCGCCCTCAGCGCGCGGATTCCGGGAGCGACGCTGTACCCGGACCTGGAAGCGCCGCGCCAGAACCCGGACATGGTCGACCTGGCCCTCGACGTGGTCGGCACGCTGTCCGCCAACCTGCGCCTGGATGCGGAAACCGGCCTGATACCCGGCGGGCAACGCAGCGTCGCCCCGGATTTCTTCCCGCGCATGGCGATGTCCAGCCACGCCAGGACCAACGACCACTTCGTCGCCCACGTCGGCAGCAGCGACCAGATCCTCTGCATGGTCCGCCTCGCGCCCGGTGCCGAACCCTACGTGCAGCAGAGGATCATCCGGTGAGCGGACTCGCGCAGCGCTCCGACGACCCGTGGCTGGCGGCGCTGCCGGCCGCGGTGCTCTACGGCGCCTGGGCGGCCTATGCCAACCAGGACGGCGGCCTGGCCGGGATGGGCGTCGCCGCCCTGCTCCAGGGCGCCGCGAGTCTCCTGGCGACGCGCTTCGGCCTGTACCTGTTGCAATGTCTCGGCCGCCGCCACGGCCTTGCGCAACGCCAGGCGCCCCTGCTGGTGGTGCTCCTGCTGACCGCACCGATGGCCGCGCTGCACTGGCTCTCGGGCACGCCGCATCCATTGACGAGCGTGGCGCCATCGTTCGTCATCGGCTGGCTCTACTTCACCCTCTGGGCGCGCCGCCGCCCGGGTCGCCGGCAAGTCAGCGGCGCCTAGCCGGCGCCCCCGCTCGAGCCGTTCCCCGTCGGCGGGATCGGCCCGTATACTCGGAGCCTTCCTATCCGCCCAAGGACGCGCCATCGCCATGCTGGAGATTCTCGGAAAGGCCTCTTCGATCAACGTGCGCAAGGTGCTCTGGACCTGCGCCGAACTGGACCTGCCCTACCGCCGCGAAGACTGGGGCAGCGGCTTCCGCGACACCCACGCGGCGGAATTCCTCGCCCTCAACCCGAACGCCATGGTGCCGGTGCTGCGCGACGGCGAACTGGTGCTCTGGGAATCCAACAGCATCATCCGCTACCTGGCCAACCGCTATGCCGGCGAACGCCTCTATCCGCAGCAGGCGGCACCGCGCGCGCGGGTCGACCAGTGGCTGGACTGGCAGGCCTCCGACCTCAACCGCTCGTGGAGCTATGCCTTCATGAGCCTGGTCCGGCAGTCGCCGGCGCACCGCGACGCGGCCCAGGTGGAGGCTTCGCTGCGCGGTTGGACGGGCTTCATGGAAACCCTCGAGGGACAACTGCTACGCACTGGCGCCTATGTCGCCGGCGAGACCTTCAGCCTGGCCGACATCGCCATCGGCCTGTCGGTCAACCGCTGGTACGAGACGCCGTTCGAGCATCCGTCGCTGCCAGCGGTGCGCGCCTATTACGAGCGCCTCGGCGCCCGTCCCGGCTTCCTCGCCCACGGCCGCAACGGCGTACCCTGAGCGAGGCGCGCGATCACTGGCCGAGCGCCTTGTTCAGGCGCTGCGCCAGGGCGGTGGTGTTGGCGCCGGCGGTATCCAGCAGCAGGTAGTCGTAGTCGGACTTGGCCACCGGGGCGATGCGGTATTGCAGGACGCCCTCGACCACCTGCTGGCCGGCCGGCACGCTGAGGGTGCCGACGCAGGACAGCACGCCGCTGTCGGGATCCTTCTCGAGGATCGCCACGTCGCGCAGCGCGCTGTCCTTGAACTCCGGCGAGCGCTCGGTGATCGCGCCCTGGAGGAAGATCCGCATCAGTTGGTCTTTCACGTCCGGCGAGGCACAGGCCTCGGCCTCCTTCTTCGCGCAGGCGCTCAACAGCAGCGCGGCGCCCAATACAGCGAGCACGGGTAGCTTCATCATCCCCTCGGGGGTTGGTTGGTGATGCGCAGTTGGACTGCGCCGCCGGCGAATGATTCCCAGGCCCCGCGCGGCGCCTGCCGCAGCCAGCACTGGCCAGCCGGCGCGTCTGCCAGTAGTCTGTCCGCCGCGCTGGCGACGCCGGCCCCACGCCAACTGGAGCAAGACATGTACCGAGACACCGTGACCCTCACCGTCAGCGCCGAGCAACGCGGCCGCGAAAGCGAGGCCGTGGACAACCCGAACGTCGCCATCGGCCTGGAAAGCGTCGAGCCGGGCGTGCTCAAGCTGCACTTCGAAGGCCAGCTGGACGCCCCGGAGAACGCTACCCACATCTGCTTCAGCCTGACCATCGGCCTCACCTACTACGGCCCGATCCTCGACGGCGCGGCCAGCGAGAACGGCGGCTGGATGACCTTCGAAAGCGACATGCTCGACCCGGCGCAACTGGCCTGAACCCGCGACGCGGTTGACAGCGCGCCGCGCAGCCCGTAGAAATTGCCCGTCCCCCTTTTTCCGGTATTCCACGGCATGTCCCTGTCCTTCGACTTCGAGCGTTTTCCGCTTGGCCCCGGCGCCAAGGCTCGGGGCCGTGCCGTTGCCGCGAAGAAATCGAAGAAACAGTCGCTCATTTGACCGGGGCGTGCTGTCCCGTCAGGTGAGCTGACAGGACACGCAGGCGCTCCCGCCTCCCGCCGAACCCCTTCCGCCCTCCTGACGCCGACAAGACGGTCAGCCACCAGGAGAGAGTCATGTCATCGTTCCAAGGTATCTGGGTCCCGCTGGTCACGCCGTTCCGCCATGGCGAGATCGACTTCGCCGCGCTGCCGCGCCTGCTCGACCACCTGCTGAATGCCGGTGTCGCCGGGGTCGTGGTCTGCGGTACCACCGGCGAAGCCGCGGCGCTCGAACACGGCGAACAGCTGCAATTGCTCGACGCCGTGCTCGAACGGGTGGCGCCGGAGCGCGTGGCGATGGGGCTGGCCGGCAACAACCAGGCGCAACTGCTGGCCTTCCAGCGCGAAGTGCTAGAGCGTCCGCTCGCCGGCCTGCTGGTGCCGGCGCCCTACTACATCCGCCCCTCCCAGGAGGCGCTGGTGCGCTTCTTCCATGGGGTCGCCGACGCGTCCAGCGTGCCGCTGATCGTCTACGACATTCCCTATCGCACCGGTGTGCGCATGGAACTGGAAACCCTGCGACGGATCGTCGGCCACCCGCGCATCGCCGCGATCAAGGACTGCGGCGGCAGCCTGGAAAACACCCTGGCATTGCTGGCAGACGGCCAGGTGGCGGTGCTCGCCGGCGAAGACCTGCAAATGTTCAACGCCTTCTGCCTGGGCGCCAGCGGTGCCATCGCCGCCTCCGCGCACCTGCACCCACAGCGCTTCGTCGCGCTTCACCGGCAGGTCGTCGAGGGCCGGCTGGAAGCGGCCCGGGCCAACTTCTTCGCGCTGTTGCCGTTGATCCGTGCGGCCTTCGCCGAACCCAACCCGGCGCCGGTCAAGGCCGGCCTGGCGCGCCAGGGACTGATCGGCGACGAGCTGCGCGCGCCCTTGCTGGGCTGCGGCGCGGCACTGGCGGAACGGCTCGGGAGCTTGCTCGCGGAGATCCCGGCGCGGCTCGCCTAGGCGTCGGCAGCCTCAGAACAGCGCCATCTGCCGGTCGACCAGGGTGGCGAAATCGTCGCCGACGAACGGCAGGATGGCGTCGGCCACCGGCTGCAACTGCTTGCCCACGTAGTGCTCGTAGTCGATGGCCGAACGCCGCGCCTCGAGCGGCTCGGGACCGGCGACGCTGATCACGTAGCTGATCCAGCCGCCGCTCTGGTACTGCCGCGGGCGCCCGCGCTCGAGGTTGTAGTCGTCGGCGATGCGCGCCGCGCGCACATGCGGCGGCACGTTGCGCTGGTAATCGTCGAGGCGCCGGCGCAGGCGCTTGCGGTAGACCAGCAGGTCGTCCAGCTCGCCGGCCAGGGTCCGTCGTACGTAATCGCGCACGTAGTCCTGGTAGGGCTGGCGATTGAAGATGCGCAGGTAGAGTTCCTGCTGGAAGCGCTGGGCCAGCGGCGACCAGTCGGTGCGCACGGTCTCCAGGCCCTTGAAGACCATCTCCTCGCCACCGTCGGCGCGGCGCACCAGGCCGGCGTAGCGTTTCTTGCTGCCCTCCTCGGCGCCGCGCACGGTGGGCATGAGAAAACGCCGGTAATGGGTCTCGAATTGCAGCTCGAGGGCGCTGTCGAGGCCGAATTCTTCTTTCAGGTGCTCGCGCCACCAGTCGTTGACCCGCGCCACCAGCGCCCGGCCGATGGCCGCGGCCTCCTCCTCGGCGCGGGGGCTGCCGAGCCAGACGAAGGTGGAGTCGGTATCGCCATAGATCACCGTATAGCCCTCGGCCTCGATCAGCTCGCGGGTACGGCGCATGATCCGATGCCCGCGCAGGGTGATGGACGAGGCCAGGCGCGGGTCGAAGAAGCGGCAGCCGCTGGAGCCCAGCACCCCGTAGAAGGCGTTCATGATGATCTTCAACGCCTGCGAGAGCGGCTGGTTGCGTTCGCGCTTGGCCGCCTCGCGGCCCTCCCAGACCCGTGCGACGATGGCCGGCAGGCAATGCCGGGTACGCGAGAAACGGGCGCCGCGAAAACCTTCCACCGAGTGCTCGTCGTCCGGCTGGCGCAGGCCTTCCACCAGGCCGACCGGGTCGATCAGGAAGGTACGGATGATCGACGGATACAGGCTCTTGTAGTCGAGCACCAGCACCGATTCGTAGAGGCCCGGCCGCGAGTCCATGACGAAGCCGCCGGGACTGGCTTCCGGACGCTTCTCGCCGAGGTTCGGGGCGACGAAGCCGGCACGGTGCATCAACGGCATGTACAGGTGGGTGAAGGCCGCCACCGAGCCGCCGCTGCGGTCCGCCGGCAGGCCGGTGACGGTGGCCCGTTCGAGGAGGAAGTCGAGCAGTTCGGTACGGGCGAAGATCCGCGTCACCAATTCGCAGTCCTTCAGGTTGTAGTGCGCGAGGGCCGGCTTGTCCTCGGCGAACATGCGATCGATCTCGTCCATCCGCTGGTACGGATTGTCGATCGCCTTGCCTTCGCCGAGCAGGGTCCGGGCGACGTTCTCCAGGCTGAACGAGGGGAAACTCCAGGTCGCCGAGCGCAGCGCCTCGATGCCATCGATGATCAGGCGGCCGGCCGCCGCGGCGAAAAAGTGGTTGTTGCGGCTGCCGTGCTCGCGCCAGCCCATTTCGTCGCCGCCACGCCCCAGGCGCAGCGGCACCTTCAGGCGCTGGGCATGCTCATGCAGGACGCGCAGGTCGAACTGCACCAGGTTCCAGCCGATGATGGCGTCGGGATCGTGCTCGGCCAGCCACTGGTTGAGACGTTCCAGCAGCCCGGCACGGCTGTCGCAATAGTCGAGGCGGAAATCCACGGCCTCGGCATCGCCGTTGGCCGGGCCGAGCATATATACCTGGCGCTGGCCGCAGCCTTCCAGGGCGATGGAGTAGAGATCGCCGCGGGCGTTGGTCTCGATGTCCAGCGACACCAGGCGCAGGCGCGGGCGATAGTCCGGAGCCGGCTTCAGGCGCCGGGCGAGCAGGCTGCCGTCAGCCTCGACACTCGCCTCCAGGCTGACCGGCGCGGTGATGAAGCGCTCCATCAGGTAGCGCTCCGGCGGCCGGATATCGGCCTCGAACACCTCGACGCCGGCCTGGCGCAAGCGTTTCTCCAGATTCATCAGTTGGCGATGCTGCTGGCAGTACAGGCCGAGCACCGGCCGCTGCTGGAAGTCGCGCAGCGCCAGCGGCCGCAGCTCGGCGCCAGTCTCCCCGGCGAGCAGGGACTCGACGCGCCCCCGCTGCTCGGCGAGGACGAACGCCACCGACGGCTGCGGCGGCAGCCGCACCTGTCGCGGGCCCTGCTCGGTCGCCAGCCAGAACGCGACTTCCGTGCCGGCCGGCGTATCGCGCCAGTGCCGGGTCAGGACGAACCCTTGCAGTAACTCCACCATCGACCCCGAATCTCTCGCATCCGCCGATTCTACCCGGCCTGCCTTGGGAACGCTGGCATCTTCGGTCAGCCGGCAGCAGCCAGGCGCTTGTAGAAATAGGTGGTGGGACAGGGCGTGCCGTCCGGCATCAGGGCGTAGTCCGGGATTTCCCCGACCCGTGTCCAGCCGGTCTTCAGGTACAGCCGTTCGGCGGCGCTGCCGCTGACCGTGTCCAGCACCAGCAGGGACTTGCCGCAGGCCCGGGCGAGCCGGTCCAGCTCGCCCATCAGCGCCTCGCCGATGCCGCGCCGACGCGCACGCCGGTGCACCAGCATCTTCGCCACGTCGGCGCGGTGCGGCTGGTTCGGCGGTTGGTCGAGGAGCAGTTGCACGGTACCGACGATCCGCCCCTCCGCTTCCGCCACCAGCAGCAGGCGTTCGTCGCCCGCCACGCTCTCGCCGACGCCGCGCCAGAAGGCCAGCGCCCGCTCCCGCGGCAACGGCCACATGAAGCTGACCGAAGCCCCGCCTTCCACGCAGTCCAGCAGTACCTCGGCCAGTTCGTCCAGGCGCGCCAGGATCTCCTCGCCAGCCAGGCGGCGAATCGTCGGTTCGGTCATCGCGGGCAAGCTCCAATGCAAGGTCGAATTTCCAATATATTGGACAGTGACTATCATGGACGAGAAAAATCCGCCAGGGCCACTCATGGATATCGACGAACTGATTGCCCGACGCCTAGCCGCCCTGCGCAAGGAGCGCGAGCTGACCCTCGCCCAACTGGCCGAACGCTGCGCGGTGAGCAAGGCGATGATCTCGCGCATCGAGCGCAACCAAAGCAGCCCCACCACCAGCGTCCTCGGCCGTCTCGCCGGCGGCCTGGGGGTCGCCCTCTCCGAGCTGCTCGGCGACGCGCAGGCGCCGGCCGAACCGCTCTGCCGGCGCGCGCAGCAGGAAGTGTGGGAAGACCCGGCCAGCGGCTACCGCCGCCGCCAGGTCGGCGCTCGCGATCCGCGCAGCGGCTGCGAGATGGTGGAAGTGGAGATCCCGGCGAACGCCCGCCTCGACTATCCCCGCTGGGGCGGCCGGCCCTACCGGCAGCGCCTGTGGCTGGTCGAGGGTGCGCTGCGGGTGGATTACGGCGAGCAGTCGTTCCACCTGCAACGCGGCGACCGCCTGGACTTCGGCGTCGACCGCGCGGTGACCTTCGCCACCGCCGGGCAAGCCTGCCGCTACCTGCTGGTGATCCTCCACGACTAGTCGTGCGGCTTTTTCCGCCGGCGCTCCGGCGACCAGTCGAGGGCGCCGACCCGGTGCAGGTAGAACAGTCCGACCAGCAGCAGGGAGACGAACAGCGTCGCCTCGACGAAACCCGCCCAGCCATTCTCCCGTAGCGACACCGCCCAGAGGTAGAGGAACGGCATCTCGATGCCGAAGATCACGAACAGCATGGCGACCAACGCGTACTTGACCGAGAAGCGCAAGCGCGACGAGCCGGTGGAATCCACCCCCGACTCGAACGGCAGGTTCTTCGCCCGGCCATGCGATCGGCCGCCCAGCACCCGGCCCAACCCCAGCATGAGCAGGCAAAGGGCGAGCGCGCCGAAGAGGTAGGCGAGCAAGGCCCAGGTCGCGGGAGCGAAGGATGTGTACATGATGGTCGCCCCTCAGCCCTGACGGGTCGCCAGCTTGAGAATGACGATGCCGGCCACGATCAGCCCCACCGCCAGCAGCCGCAACGGGCTCGGGCTTTCGCCGAAGAGCAGGATGCCCAGGGCGAAGGCGCCGACCGCACCGATGCCGACCCAGATGGTGTAGGCCGTGCCGAGGGGCAGGGTTTTCATGGAAACGGCCAGCAGGCCGAAGCTGAGGATCATGAACAGCAGGGTGACCAGGCTCGGCCACAGGCGGGTGAAGCCGGCCGACTCCTTCATGGCCGTGGCCCAGACGATTTCGAAGACACCGGCGAGCAAGAGATAGATCCACGCCATTTTCAGCCTCTCTGCAGGGTCGTCCCCGCGCAATGAAAGAGGGAAAACGGGTCGTCCCGCTTCCGGCTGAAAGTGCGTGCCGCCCGGGCGGGCGTCAGTCACCGACGGCAGCGATCCTAGCGCGTTGCCGATGCCGGGTGAACGCCTGCGCCGACGGAGTTGTTTCGCCGCGTTTCCGCGCCGCGCCCGCCGGGACGCTCGGCAGGATTGATCTAGACTTTCGCAGGATCGTGCAAGGCGTCCGTTTCGTCCTTCGCGCACACTTCGCCCGATGCATCCCTGCCTGATAAGAGATAACGCCCTGCCCGGGCCTTTCCGTGGAGAATCAGCATGCCCACCTCGCTCGTCCTGAACGGCAAGAACGTCACCCTCGACGTCGATCCCAACATGCCCCTGCTCTGGGCCATCCGGGAAAGCGCCGGCCTGCACGGCACCAAGTTCGGCTGCGGCATGGCCCAGTGCGGCGCCTGCACCGTGCAACTGGACGGCACCGCGGTACGTTCCTGCGTGCTGCCGGTCTCCGCGGTCGCCGGCAAGCGCGTCACCACCATCGAGGGTATCCAGAGCAAGCCCGGCAAGGCCGTGCAGGACGCCTGGGTCAAGCTCCAGGTACCGCAGTGCGGCTACTGCCAGTCCGGCCAGATCATGTCCGCCACCGCGCTGCTGGAGCAGAACGCCAGCCCCAGCGACGCCGACATCGATGCCGCGATGAACGGCAACATCTGCCGCTGCGCCGCCTATGTGCGGATCCGCGCCGCCATCCACGAAGCCGCCGACACCCTGAAGGCCTGACGCCATGAACAGCAAGATCGATCTGAGCAACGCCCTTCCCGGCTCGCGCCGCGGCTTCCTCAAAGGCGCCGCGGTGGTCGGCCTGACCATCGGCTTCCAGTGGAGCGGAGCCCGGCGTGCCCTCGCCGCGGCCCTGCCGGACGCCGGCTTCGCGCCCAACGCCTTCCTGCGGATCGCCCCGGACGACAGTGTCACGGTGATCGCCAAGCACGTGGAGATGGGCCAGGGCGCCTATACCGGTATCGCCACCATCGTCGCCGAGGAACTCGACGCGGACTGGAGCAAGGTCCGCGTGGAAAGCGCGCCCGCCGACGCCAAGCGCTACGCCAACCTGGCCTTCGGCACCATGCAGGGCACCGGCGGCAGTTCGGCGATGGCCAACTCCTGGATGCAATTGCGCGAGGCCGGGGCCAAGGCGCGCGCGATGCTGGTCGAGGCCGCCGCCCGCCAGTGGCGAGTGCCGGCCACCGAACTGCGCACCCGCGACGGCTTCGTCGAACATCCGGCCAGCCAGCGCAAGGCCAGCTACGGTTCGCTGGCCGCTGCGGCGGCGGAACTGCCGGTGCCGGAAAAAGTGCAATTGAAGGATCCCAAGGACTTCCGCCTGATCGGTCACCAGGCGCCGCGCGTCGACGTTCCCGGCAAGACCGACGGCAGTGCGCAATTCACCCTCGACGTCAGCCTGCCCGGCATGCTGGTCGCCCTGCTCCAGCGCCCGCCGCTGTTCGGCGCCACGGTGAAATCGTTCGACGCCACGGCGACCAGGGCGATTCCGGGGGTGGTCGAGGTGGTCCAGGTGCCGCACGGCGTGGCGGTGGTCGCCAAGGGCTTCTGGGCGGCGAAGCAAGGCCGCGACGCGCTCAAGGTCGAGTGGGACGAGAGCAAGGCCGAGAAGCGTGGTTCCGAGGCGCTGATGGCGGAGTACCGCAAGCTCGCCGAGCAACCCGGCAAGCCCGCGCGCAGGGACGGCGACGCCGCCAAGGCGGTGGCCGGGGCGACCCGCAGGATCGCCGCCAGCTACGAGTTCCCGTTCCTCGCCCATGCGCCGATGGAGCCGCTGGACGCGGTGGTCAGGCTGACCGCCGACAGCTGCGAGATCTGGGCCGGCGACCAGTTCCAGACCGTTGACCAGGGCAACGCGGCGCGCACCGCCGGGCTGAAGCCGGAGCAGGTGAAGATCAATACGCTCTACGCCGGCGGCAGCTTCGGCCGGCGCGCCAACGCCTGGTCGGACTATATCGTCGAGGCGGTATCGATCGCCAAGGCGCTGGGCGCCAACGGCGTGCCGGTGAAGCTGCAATGGACCCGCGAGGACGACATCCACGGCGGTTTCTACCGGCCGATGTACTACCACCGGCTCGAAGCCGGGCTCGACGCCGACGGCAAGCTGGTCGGCTGGCAACATCGCATCGTCGGCCAGTCGATCCTGGAAGGCACGCCGTTCGCCGCGGTGATGGTCAAGGACGGCATCGACGCCACCTCGGTGGAAGGCGCCGCCAACCTGCCCTATGCGGTGCCCAATGTCTCGGTCGAGCTGAGCACCACCCAGGTCGGCGTGCCGGTCCTGTGGTGGCGGGTGGTCGGCAGCTCGCACACGGTCTACGCGGTGGAGGCGTTCATCGACGAGGCGGCGCAGGCCGCCGGCAAGGACCCCTACCTGTTCCGCCGCGACCTGCTGGCAGAGCAGCCGCGCCTGCGCGGCGTGCTCGAACTGGCTACGGAAAAGGCCGGCTGGGACCCGTCCAGGCCGCTGCCCGCCGGGCGCGGGCGCGGGATCGCGGTGACCGAGGCATTCAAGACCTTCGTCGCCCAGGTGGTCGAGGTCTCGGTGGACAAGGACGGCAAGCTGAAGGTCGAGCGGGTGGTCTGTGCGGTGGACTGTGGCATCCCGATCAACCCGGACGTGATCGCCGCGCAGATGGAGGGCGGCATCGGCTTCGGCCTCGGCGCGATCCTGCACAGCGCGATCACCCTGAAGGACGGCAAGGTCGAGCAGAACAACTTCGACGGCTACCAGGTGCTGCGGATCGCCGAGATGCCCAAGGTCGAAGTGCACATCGTGCCCTCCGGCGAAGCGCCCACCGGGGTCGGCGAACCCGGTGTGGCGCCCATCGGCCCGGCGCTGGCCAATGCGATCTTCGCCGCCACCGGGCAACGCCTGTACAACCTGCCCTTCCCCACCTCCTTCGCCAAGGCCTGAGCGAGACGCCCGCCGGCAGCTCCACGGCTGCCGGCGCGGCGCGGGCGGCCCTCCGAGGTTCGCCGCCGACCATACGGGTCCCCCCGGTGTCGCGCCGATTTGCCTCCGCCCGGCGTCGGGCGCAGACTTCAGCGTCCATTCGCCCGCGTAGCCAAGCATGACCGAGCCTCTCCCTTCTTCGTCCCTGGGCCCCGCCCTGCGTCGCTGGCGCCTGCTGCACCGGGTCAAGCAAACGCATGCCGCCGAATTGCTCGGCGTGGCGCAATCGACCATCTCGCGCTGGGAGTCCGGTACCCAGGCGCTGCTGGTGGAGGAACGGGCACGCCTGGAGCGTCTGCTCGGCGCCCGCCTGGAAGCCGCCGCCGACCAGGCACTGGCCCGCCTGGTCGAGGCCAACCCGCAACCCGTGCACCTGATCTGCGACCTCACCCATCGCCTGTTGGCCTGTTCGCCGGCACGCGCCGCGCAATTCGGCGTGCCTCTCGGCGAACTGCTCGACCGTTCGCTGTGGCCCTATTGCAGCGAGGAAATCCTCCGCCAGGAAGCCACCCTCGAGGAACTCGGCTGGCGCGAACTGCTGGCACCGCCGGCGCTGGAGTTCGCCAGCGGAGCGAACGCCTCGGCCATCGTGCCGATCCGGCGCAGCCGTTGCCGCTGGACCCGCATGACCCTCTCGGACGGACGCGCGGTGCGCCTGGTGGAAACCCTCTGAACGTCGCCGCGGATATTTTATCCATGGACCTTCAGCACCGCCGCGCCTAGGCTTGCAGGCTCGTTTCACCGGTAGCGGAGCCCGCGCCATGTCCCTCGAACTGCTGAGCAACCGCCTCGAATTCCTCCGCGAAGCCGAACGCCTGAAAGACGTCCTGCGCTCCGCGCACACCTCCTCCGGCCGCCCGGAAAGCACCGCCGAACATAGCTGGCGGCTGTGCCTGATGGCACTGGCCTTCGAGGACCAACTGGCCGGCCTGGACCTCGGCAAGGTCCTGCGCATGTGCGTGGTCCACGACCTCGGCGAAGCGATCCACGGCGACATCCCCGCCGTCGAGCAGGCCGCGCACCCGGACAAAGGCGAACAGGAACGCGCCGACCTGTTGCAGCTGACCCGTCACCTCGACGCGCCGCTGCGCGACCGCCTGCTCGCCCTGTGGGACGAATACGAGCGCGGCGAGTCCGCCGAAGCCCTGGCAGTGAAGGCCCTGGACAAGCTGGAAACCCTGCTCCAGCACACCCAGGGCGACAATCCGGCGGACTTCGACTATGCCTTCAACCTCGACTACGGCCGTCGCTATACCGACCGCGCACCGCTGTTCAAGACCCTGCGCGAGCTACTCGACGCCAGGACCCGACAGCGCCTCGCAGCTCGGCGCGACGCCTAGCGTGCGCCCGCCCGGGCAGCGTTACCAGCGCCACCGCCTACGTAGCTCGCCATGGCTACAGGGAAGCGGCTGGCACGTTTCCACCGACCGGGGCCTGTCCTGCACGCCTCAGTAAAGGCGCGCCTTGATCAGCGGCCGCAGCAGGTAGTTGAGCACGCTGCGCTTGCCGCTGAGGATGTCCACCTCGGCGACCATCCCCGGAATGATCGGCAATACCTCCTCGCCGCGCTTCAACTGGCTGCCATCGGTCTTGATCAGCACCTGGTAGTAGGACTCCTTGCCATGCGGGGTGTCCTCCTCGATGGTGTCGGCACTGATCTGCTCCAGGGTGCCCTTGAGGTCGCCGTAGATGGTGTAGTCGTAGGCGGTGATCTTCACCTTGGCCGGCATGCCGGGAACCAGGAAGGCCACGTCGCGCGGCTTGATCTTCGCCTCCACCAGCAGACGCTCCTCTACCGGGATCACTTCCATGATCGGCTCGCCGGGCTGGATCACCCCGCCGCGGGTGTTGATCAGCACGGTGTTCACCCGCCCGCGCACTGGCGACAGGATCTCGGTGCGGCGCAACTGGTCCTGGCGCTGCTGGACGATCGGTTCCAGGGCGCTGAGATCGGCCTTGCGCTGTGCGCGCTCGGTATAGGCATCCTGGAAATAGGTGCTTTTCAGCTCGGTCAGCTTGCCGCTGAGGGTGGCGATGTCCTGGCTCAGCTTGAGCGCCTCCATCTGGCTCACCGCACGCTTGGCCACCAGCGGGCGAACCAGGTCGAGCTGGCTCTGCGCCAGGTGGATCTGCCGCTGGATCGCCTGGGTGCCCTCCACCAGTTTGTCGCGGCGCGACTTGAACAGCTCGCGTTCGGAACGCGCCAGCGGCCCCTCGGGATCGACGTCCGGCGGGAACTCGATGCTCTTCTTGCCTAGCACCTCGGCGTCGAGCCGGGCAATGGCCGCGCGCAGCACGCTGGCCTGGTTCGCCGACTCCTGGAAGTTGGTGAGGAAGCGCGTCTCGTCGAGGCGCACCAGCGGCTGGCCGACTTCCACCAGGTCGCCCTCCTTCACCAGCAGGCGGTCGAGGATGCCGCCCTCCAGGCTCTGGATCTTCTGGATGCGGCTGAACGGCACGACCCGACCGTCGCCGCGGGTCACCTCGTCCAGTTGCGCCCAGGCCGCCCAGCCGATGAACAGCAGCACGCAACCGAGCAGGGTCCAGAGCAGCGGCCGGTAGACCGGGTGGGTAGCCGCCAGCAACGGGTCGGCCAGTTGCCGGCGCAGGGCGGCGGCGTCGCGGTCAGAGTCCATGGTTGCCTCCTTCGGCGGCCTGCGGTGCCTGTACCTGGTTGCCCTGCACCACCTGCTCCAGCGGGCCGTCCATGATCACCCTGCCCTGGCGCAGGACCACCGCACGCTCGACCAGGGCGAGCATGCTTTTCTTGTGGGTGGTGATGACCAGGGTGCGCTTGCCCAACCATTGCTGCAGGTAGTCGATGACCTGTTTCTCGCTGCCCTGGTCGAAGGCCGCGGTCGGCTCGTCGAGCAGCAGGATCGGAGGGTCCTGTAGCAGCACCCGGGCCAGCCCGACGGCCTGGCGCTGGCCGCCGGACAGGCTGGCATTGCCCTGGATCGGCATGTCCAGCCCCAGCGGGTGGCCGCGGACGAAAGCGCCCAGGCCGACCCCGTCGAGGGTCTCCAGCAGTTCCTCGTCGCCCAGCGCGGCGTTCTCCAGGTTGAGGTTGTCGCGCAGGCTGCCATGGAACAGCGCCACGTCCTGCGGCAGGTAGCCGATACCGCGCTGGCGGTCGGCCGGGTCGATCTGGGTCAGGCTGACGTCGTCCAGCAGCAGGCGTCCCGCCTGCGCGTCGAGCAGGCCGCTGAGCAGGCGCAGCAGGGTCGACTTGCCGGCGCCGTTGCCGCCGAGCAGCGCCACCCGCTCGCCGGCGCGGATGTTCAGGGCCTGCACGTCGACCACCGGCGGGCTGTCGCCGTGGGCCAGGCGCACGCCCTCCAGGCGGTAATGTCCCTGCAGGCGCTCCTTGTGCACGAAGCGCTTGCCCTGGGGTCGCTCCTGCTCGGCGCTCATCAGTTGGTCGAGGCCTTCCATCGCCACCTTGGTGTGCTGCCAGCGACCGAGGATGCCGGCCGCCTGCGACAGCGGTGCGATGGCCCGCGAGGCGAGGATCGAGCAGGCCACCAGGCCGCCGACGGTCATCGCGCCCTCGCTGATCCGATAGACGCCGAAGACCACCACGCCGACGTAGCAGAGCTGCTGGACGATGCTCGCCGAGTAGCTCAGGGTCGAGGCCAGGGTATGGGTCTTCATCGCCGTACCGGCCAGTTCGCCGGTCAGGGTTTCCCACTGGTGCAGGCAGCGGCCTTCGGCGCGGGTCGCCTTGACCGTCTCCAGGTGCTCGAAGGCTTCCAGCAGCACGCCGTTCTTCATCGCCCCTTCGCGCAGGTTCTGCCGCGACAGGTGGCCGAGCAGGCGCTGGGTCAGCAGCCCCGGCAGGATCATCAGCACGCAGGCCACCAGCGGCACCCAGACCACATGGCCGCCGATCACGGCGATGATCAGCAGGAAGATCGCCACGAACGGCAGGTCGCTGATCAGCGCCGCGCTGGACGAGGTAAAGAACTCGCGCACCGACTCGAACTCCCGCACCTGGGTACTGAAGGCGCCCATCGACGCCGGCTTGGCGGCGACCCGGGTGCTCAGCACGCGGGAGAACAGCAGGGTCGAGAGTTGCAGGTCGAGGCGCTTGCCGAGCACATTGAGCAGGTGGCCGCGCATGATCCGCAGGACCCCGTCGAGGACGATCGCCAGGGCCACGCCGCTGGCGAGGATCCACAGGGTGTCGAACGCCGCGTTGGGCACCACGCGGTCGTAGACCTGCATGGCGAACAGTGCCGAGGCGACCGCCAGGACGTTGGCCACCAACGCCGCGGCGGTGACCTCGGCGTAGGAACGCCAGAGCCGCTTGAGCGGGCCGAAGAACCAGTGTTCGGGCAAGGCGCTGGCGTAGTCGCCGACCCGCCCGTCCGGGCGGTAGCGGCACTTGGCGAAGACCGCCGTGCCGCTGTACAGCGCTTCCAGCTCGGCCAGCGGCATCCTCTGGCTTCCGCCGTCGCTCTGCGGTACCAGCACCTCGGCGTGCTCGCCGTCGTTGCCCACCAGCACCAGGGCGCGGCCGTCGTCGAGCAGCAGCAGGGCCGGCAGCAGGTAGCGATCGATCCGGCGCAACGGCTGGCGGGTGACCTGGGCGGTGATGTCGGCGCGGCGCAACGCGCGGGCCACCAGGTGCAACGGCAGGCGACCGTGCTCCAGCGGCATGCCGTCCACCAGTTCGGCGTCGCCGAGCGGTCGGCCAAGCTGCCGGCAGAGCAGCAACAAGCCCTGGCGCAACGGGTCGACGATGGGGTCGTGGTTGAGGATCACGACGTTATCCGGGGTTTTCTCAGCTTCCATGATTCAGCCGGTTCTCCAATAGCGGACCCAACAGGCCGACTTGCGCGGCCGCCCGATACTCGATGCGCTTGCGTTCGATCCGCAGGTTGATCAGTTGCCGCTCTGCCTCGAACCGCTCGCGCTGCACGTTGAGCAGGTCGATCACGTCGCGCCGGCCAACCTCGAACTGTTCGCGATACAACTCGCCGACCTGCTCCGACTCGGTCACCTGCTGGGTCAGCGACTGTTCCCGCCAGCGCAGCGTGTCGCCGTTGTCGAAGAGGTTCTGCAGTTGCCGGCGGATGTCGCGCTGCATCGCGTCGGCGCTCCATTTCGCCGACTCCAGGCGCTGCTGCGCGGCGGTCGGCCGGCGGAAGTTGGAAAGCCCCTGGAAGGTGTCCATGCGGAAGCGCAGGGATACCACCGAGTCGCTTTCCGGATGCCCGCCGATCTCCCGGCGCAGCGCGCTGGCCTCCAGGTTCAGTTGCGGCAGCAGCGACGCCTTGGCCTCGCGGACCTCGGCCTCGGCGACATTGGCGTCCTCCAGGGCCTTGCGCTGCAAAGGCGATTCGCGGATCACCCGCGCCACATCGCTGGCCGCCAGGTAGCGTTGCAGCGACATCGGCTCGGGCTCCACCAGGTCGGCGGGCTCCTGGCCGACCAGGATCGCGTACTGGTTGCGCGCGTCCTGCAGGTTGCCCTTCTCCAGCGACAACTGCTCCTGGGCCCGCGACAGTTCCAGATTGGCGCGATCCAGCTCGCTGCGGTCGGCGTAGCCGTCGCCGCCGCGCGCCTGGGTCATCTCGCGGATGCCGTCGAGGCGCTGGATGTGTTCGCGCACCGCCTCCACCCGGCGCTCCGAGGCAAGCACGTCGAGGTAGGTCTCGACGATATCCAGCGCCGCATCGTCGCGCGCCACCAGCACCGCCTCGGACAGCTTGCGCTGGGTCGCGCTGGCGCTGTCGACCTTGCTCGTCACCCGACCCCAGTCGTACAGCATCTGCGACGCGGTGAGATCGTAGACGATCTCGCCGAAGTCGAACTCCTGCGGCCCCCCGGACATCGTCACGGAGGGGTAGTACCCCCCTTTGGCCATCTCCACCTCGGTGCCTGCACGGTCCGCTTCGGCCATCGCGGATCGTACTTCCGGGTGGATCGCCAGCCCTGCCCTGACCGCCTGGTCGAGGGGCATGGCCGACGCGAACATCGGCAGGCCCAGGGAAAGGAGCCAGATGGCTCCCTTCCCATGCCGCCGTCCCTTGCGCGCGTACTGCCTGCGCCCGCGCATCAGACCACGACCTGTACCGTGTTGTCCTCGATCAGCAGGGTGGTACTGCCGAAGGTGTAGACGTCGTAGGTAATGCCGTTGATCAGTTGCGTGGTACCGGTATTCACCGCGCCCACCACGTTCAGGGTGTCGTTGTTCTCGCCGGTGATCTGCAACGTGTTGTTGGCATCGGTGATGGCATCCACCTCCGCCGCGGTCAGGGTCAGCACGCTACCCGAATCGCCCTTGCCGAGGTCGATGCGCTCGAGGTTGCTGAGCGTGCCGACGCCGACGGCGTTGTAGTCGAGGTCGATGCCGTTGGCCAGGACCAGGGTGTCGAACCCGGCGCCGCCATCGATGCTGACGAAATCGGTCGCGGTGATCTGGATGGTGTCGTTGCCGTTGCCGGCCACCACGTGATCGCCGGTGCCCACGTTGAAGATCAGGTCGCTGCCGTCGCCGCCGTTGATGTGCTCCGAACTGCCGTTGGCGCCGGACAGCACGTCGTCGCCGGAAGTACCGTTGACATCGATCTGGCCGATATTGAGCGACAGTCCGTTGGGGGTCAGGGTGATCCCGTAGGCGGCGCTGTCGTTGCCATTGGAGTCGGTGGACACCAGGTTGAACGAGATCTGCGAGCCGAGGTTGAGGATGTCGGTGATGTTCAGCCCCAACTGGGTGAGGATGGTCGGGCTCAGCAGGTTCAGCGAGAAGTTTCCGGACGAATCCGCCTGGATCGGCAGCAATTCGACGTTCAACGCCGGGGTGATGACCCGGATCACCACGCTGGAGTCAGGCTCGGTGGTTCCGCTGAAACCGAAACGCGGGTTCAGCGGGTTGAGGCTGACGTCGAGGCCGAAGTTGCCGATGGTCACCGGTTGCTCGATGCTGGTGCCGACGCCGATGCTCGCCGTGTTGCTCGGGTTGCCGGCCGGGTCGCGTCCGACCACCGACACCTGGGCATTGAGCAACTGGTCCCAACTGAAGTCGATGTCCAGGTCGGTGAGCAGGTTCAGCGACGCCAGCCCGCTGTTGTCGGCGGTCACCGTGGCGGTGGCGGTCACCCCGCCGACGTCGACGGTCACCGTCAACTCGGTCCCTGGCTCCGCCGAGATGGTCAGGATGTTGCCGACCAGGGACAGCACCGGGGTCGCCGGCGGAATGGTGTCGATGGTGAACGGCACCGGGGTCGACGCGGTGCCGCCGTTGATGTCGGCGGTGACGGTCGAGGCGCCCTCCGGGAACGGGCCCATGCCGCCGGGAGGCGTCAGGGTCAGGGTCAGGTTGCCGGCGGCGATGTCGCCGGCGGTGAGGGTATGGCTGACCTCGGCCTCGTAGCCGTTCTGCCCGGCGAACTTGACCGTGACCACCTGGCCGACCTGCATGGTCGGACGGACCGTCACATCGACCTGGATGCCGTCGCCGATCTCCGCGGCGTTGATCCAGGTATCGGCGGCTTCCGGCACGCTGATGGTCGGCGGCGCCAGGTCCGGCGCGTTGATGGTGGCCGGCCCGCTGACGTTGCCGGCGGCGTCCACGGCAACCCCGGCGATCAGTTCGCCGGTGATCAGCGGCGGCGCGAACGGCAGGCTGAAGTTGCCGGCGCCGTCGACGGTGACCGTGATCGGGTTGGCGGTGTCGCCGTTGACCACGATACGCACCTGACTGTTCGGCTCGGCGGTGCCGGTCAGCAGCGCGCCGTCGGCGCTGATGCTCAGCAGCGGAGCGGACGGCGCCACCGAGTCCACCGTGGTGCTGGCCGGACCGCTGGCGTTGCCCGCGGCGTCTTCGGCGACGGCGTTGATCACCGTACCGTTGGCCAGCGGCGTGCCGGGGGTGAAGGTCCAGTTGCCACTGCCGTCGGCGGTGGTCTCGCCGATCGGGTTGCCGTTGCCGTCGGTGAGGATCACTTTGGCGCCGACCTCGGCGGTGCCGGTGATCACGCTGCCGTTGCTGGCATTGATCACCGGCGTGGCCGGCGCCGCCGTATCCACCGTGGTGCTGGCCGGACCGCTGGTATTGCCGGCCGGGTCCTGGGCCACGGCGTTGACCACCGTGCCGTTGGCCAGCGGCGTGCCCGGCGTGAAGCTCCAGTTGCCGCTGCCGTCGGCGGTGACCTGCCCGATCGGGTTGCCGTTGCCATCGGTCAGAGTCACGCTGCTGCCCGGCTCGGCGGTGCCGCTGAGCGTGGTGCCGTTGCTCGGGTTGAGCACCGGCGCCGCCGGGGCTTGCGAGTCCACGGTGACGCTGGCGCCCGGGCTGCTATTGCCGGCGGCGTCCTGGGCCACCACGTTGACCACGGTGCCGTTGGCGATCGGCGTGGACGGGGTGTAGGTCCAGTTGCCGCTGCCGTCGGCGGTGACCTCGGCGATCGGATTGCCGTTGCCGTCGGTGAGGATCACCGTGCTACCCGGTTCCGCAGTGCCGCTGAGGCTGCTGCCGTTGCTCAGGTTGACGGTCGGCGTGGTCGGCGCCACGCCATCGACGGTGGTGCTGCCCTGGCCGCTGGTGTTGCCCGCCGGATCGGTGGCCGTGGCGTTGACCACGGTTCCATCCGCCAGCGGCGTGGACGGGGTGAAGCTCCAGTTGCCGCTGCCGTCGGCGGTGA
>NZ_KV800272.1:29343-30441 GCF_001810205.1 Pseudomonas sp. HMSC076A11
GCTCGGCGGTGCCGCTGAGCGTGGTGCCGTTGCTGGGGTTGATCACTGGCGTGGCCGGGGCTACCGAGTCCACGGTGACACTGCTGCCCGCACTGGTGTTGCCGGAGGCGTCGGTGGCCGTGGCGTTGACCACGGTGCCGTTGGGCAACGGCGTGGTCGGAGTGAAGCTCCAGTTGCCGCTGCCATCGGCGGTGACCTGCCCGATGGGATTGCCGTTGCCATCGGTCAGGGTCACGGTGGCGCCCGGCTCGGCAGTACCGCTGAGCGTGCTGCCGTTGCTCGGGTTGACCACTGGCGTGGCCGGTGCCACGGCGTCCACGGTGACGCTGGCCGGCGAGCTGGCGTTGCCGGACGGGTCGGTAGCCGTGGCGTTGACCACCGTGCCGTCGGGCAACGGCGTGCTCGGGGTGAAGGTCCAGTTGCCGCTGCCGTCGGCGGTGACCTGGCCAATCGGGTTGCCGTTGCCGTCGGTCAGGGTCACGGTAGCGCCCGGCTCGGCGGTGCCGCTGAGGGTCGTACCGTTGCTCGGATCGACGGTGGGCGTGGCCGGCGCGACGGCATCCACGGTAACGCTGGCCGGCGGACTGCTGTTGCCGGCGGCATCCCTGGCCACCACGTTGACAACGGTACCGTCCGGCAACGGGGTGGACGGCGTGAAAGACCAGTTGCCGTTGGCATCGGCGGTGGTCTGGCCGATCGGATTGCCATTGCCGTCGGTCAGGGTCACGCTGCTGCCCGGTTCGGCAGTCCCGCTGAGTTCGCTGCCGTTGCTCGGCTCGACCACCGGCGCGTTCGGCGCCACGCCGTCGACGGTGATGGAGGTCGCCGGGCTGCTGTTGCCGGCGGCGTCCCTGGCCACCACATTGACCACGGTGCCATCCGGCAGTTGGCTACCGGGGGTGAAGCTCCAGTTGCCGTTGGCATCGGCGCTGGTCTGGCCGATCGGATTGCCGTTGCCGTCGGTGATCACGATGGTCACGCCCGCTTCCGCCGTACCGCTGAGGACGCTGCCGTTGCTGGCATTGACCTGGGGCGCGTCGGGGAAGTCGGGGGCTTCGGCGGTGACCGGGGTGCTGTTGTTGCCGGCCGGGTCGGTAA
>NZ_KV800272.1:30541-52334 GCF_001810205.1 Pseudomonas sp. HMSC076A11
CCACCACGGTGGTGTCCGGCTGGCCGTCGCCGTCAGTGTCGACACCGACGGTGGCGCCCGGCTCTGCGTTGCCGGTGACGCTGCTGCCGTCCGGCGCCACCTGCACGTCGGTGGCCGGCGCCGGGGCGGTGGTGTCCGGCGCCTCGACGGTCACCGGGGTGCTGTTGTTGCCGGCCGGGTCGGTAACGATCACCGTCACCGTCTCGCCATTGGTCAGCGGCGGGTTCAGCGGAACCTCGAAGCTGCCGCCGGGGCCGACCACCACGGTGGTGTCCGGCTGGCCGTCGCCGTCGGTATCGACGCCCACCGTCGAGCCGGGTTCGGCCTTGCCGATGACGCTGCTGCCGCCTGGCGTCACCTGCACGTCGGTAGCCGGCGCCGGGGCGGTGGTGTCCGGAGCGGTGACCTGGGCCGGCGGGCTGGCGTTGCCAGCCGGGTCGGTGACCACCACGGTGACCGTCTGGCCATTGGTCAGCGGCGGGTTCAGCGGAGCGGTGAAATTGCCGTTGGCATCGGCGATCACGGTGAGGTCCGGCTTGCCGTCGCCATTGGTATCGATGCCGACGCTCGCGCCGGCCTCGGCCTGGCCGCTGATGCTGCTGCCGTCAGGCGCTATCTTCAGGCCGCTGGCCGCCTTCGGCGGAGTGGTGTCCGGGGGCACCGAAGAACCGCCGCCGCCACCGCCACCGCTGCTGTTGGAAATCGCCACCCCGGCGCCGATGGCCGCCGCACCGACCAGCAGCGCAGTCCCTGCGCTCATGCCACCGAGCACACCGGCGCCGGTCAGCGACTCGAAACCGGCCAGGCTTTCCTGCGGGATGTAGCCGGCCATCAGCGGCCCGTCGGCGGCGACCGGCGGCAGGTCTACCGCCACCAGCTTGTCCTTGTCGGCCAGGAACAGCTGGCTGGAAGGCTGGCCTTCCGCATAGAAGTTGGCGATCCGGACGCTTTCCCCGGTCTTCAGCTGGACGATCAGGTCCGAACCGCTCTTCGAGTATCCCGCCACCGACTCCGGTGCGACATCGAGCGCGATATTACTGCTCTGGGAGAGTTTGAGTATCCCGTTTTCCGGAACCTCGACGGCAGCCGCAGAAGAAATACTCTGATCGATAGGGGTAACTTTCGCCTGGATCGACATTTCCGACATTCCTCTTGTCAAGCAGCGACCGAACGGCCGCACCATGTAATCCAGAAATAGCAGCTTTTAAATAAAAGGCGAGTCTGACTTTATATATAACGACTAAGAAAACCCCCATGAAAAATTCAATTTAGATAACCCCTGGAAAACATGCAGCCATTTAGCCATCACACGTCTATCTAATTGATAAACAATATATAATCAAAAAGTTATAATACTTTATAAACAACCCCATCACCTGGCACGGCAAATCGACTCAATAACCCAGCGGGCAAATATCATAACTCTACGATGCGTATTTCATAAAATACCGGGAGAAATGAAATAGCACTTCCCGGCACCTCGTAGTTCGTCGGCGCGAGGCGACGGCAAGACGCCCCCGACAGTTCCAACGGAAAGCATCGCCGGGCATCCCGCGAAGCGGCCTTCATCGTCCTGCAATCAAAGCGTCATCGTCACGATGCCAAGTTATCCAACCGATCCTCTCCCGCGAGCGACCATGCATCACGGTATCTCCCCGCCCCAGGACGCCGACCTGTTCGGCCTGATCTACGGTTTCCGTTTCCGCCCCGGCGAAGCGGGGCGGGAAATCGACTCGGCTACCGCCCTCGCCTGCCTGCGGCAGGCTCGCGAGGAGGCGCCGGACGAGTTCCTCTGGCTGCACCTGAACCTCGCCCATGCCGCCTGCGAGCGCTGGATGAAGAAGCATCTGGAACTGCCGGAGTATTTCTTCGAAAGCCTGCGCGAAGGCTCGCGCTCGACGCGCATCGAACACGTCGACTCGGCGCTGCTGGCAGTGGTCAACGACGTGGTCTTCAACTTCGGCCTGGTCTCCTCGGACGTGGCCACCCTGTGGGTCTGCGCCCGCGGCCGGCTGCTGGTCAGTGCACGAGCACAACCGCTGCGCTCGGTGGACAAGCTGCGCTCTTCGGTGAAGCACGGCGAACCTTTCCGTTCGCCCCTGCAGTTGCTGATCCACCTGTTGCGCGACCAGGGCGACGTGCTGACCCAGATCGTCCGCGAAACCAGCGTCGCAGTGGACCGCATCGAGGACCAGCTACTGGCCCTGCGCCTCTCCGCCAACCGCGCCGACCTCGGCGCCATGCGGCGCGTGCTGGTACGCCTGCAACGCCTGCTGGCGCTGGAGCCCGGTTCGCTGCTGCGCCTGCTCAACCGACCGCCGGAATGGCTACAGGATGCCGACCTGCGGGAGCTGCGCGAAGCCACCGAGGAGTTCTCCCTGGTGATCAGCGACCTGACCGCCCTGGGCGAACGGATCAAGCTGCTGCAGGAAGAGATCGCGGCCAAGCTCAACGAACAGAACAACCGCATCCTCTTCACCCTGACCATGGTCACGGTGCTGGCCCTGCCGATCAACATCGTCGCCGGCTTCTTCGGCATGAACGTCGGCGGGATTCCCTTCGCCGACGATCCTGAAGGCTTCTGGATCATGCTCGTGCTGGTCGCCAGCTTCACCTTCCTTGCCGGCCGCTGGGCCTTCCGCAAACGCGGCGACTATTGAGCGTGGACAACGCCGGCGGACAGTGGTTAGGTTGACCGACCACCGTCAGCCGGACCTTCCATGAGCCTTTCCCCCGCCGATCTCAAGCAACTCCAGGCCGCCAAGAACCTGCTGGAAAACCCTGGACTCACCGCGCAACTCACCAGCCTGCTGGGCACGCCGATCGAATATGGCCTGAAGAAGTTGCCGCGGAAGGTCAACGAGAAGCTCGGTTCGGTGATCGAGGGAGCGCTGCTGAAAGTCGCCCGCTCGGCCACCGCCACCCTCCAGGAAAACGCCAGCGGTCAGCCGGCGAACCGCCTGCATACCCTCGGCGCCGCCGTTTCCGGTGGCGTCGGCGGCTTCTTCGGGCCGCTGGCGATGCTGGTCGAGGTGCCGGTCACCACCGGCATCATCTTCCGTTCCATCGCCGACATCGCGCGCAGCGAGGGCGAGTCGATCAGGGACATGGACACCCTGATGGCCTGTATCGAAGTCTTCGCCCTCGGCGGCAAATCCGCCTCGGACGACGCGTCGGAGTCCGGCTACTACGCGGTGCGTACGGCGCTGGCCCAGCAGGTCAAGGCGGCCGCCGACTTCCTCGGCAAGGACGCCGGCAGCAAGAAGGCCGCGCCGATGCTCCTGGCCCTGGTGCGCAAGGTCGCCGAGCGCCTGGGCGTGCAGTATTCGGAAAAGCTTGCGGCGCAGATCGTGCCCATCGTCGGTGCCCTCGGCGGCGCGGCGATCAACACGGTGTTCATGAACCATTTCCAGGCCATGGCGCGCGGTCACTTCGTCGTCCGCCGCCTGGAACGCCACTACGGCAAGGATGTGGTTCGCGACGCCTACGCCCTGCTGCCCCGGCGCGGCTGAGCATGCCGGCCCACGCGGTCAGCCTGGCGCCGGGCGCGGCGGCAGCGACGCGCCAGCTGTTCAGCGCCGTTTCGCTCGCGGCGGAGCCCGGCTGGAGCCGGGCCCCGCGCCGACTCAGAGCGCCAGGCCGGGGTTGTACAACGGACGGAAAGCGCAATGGGTGGTGCCGGCGCTCTGGTTGTAGAAATAGTAGCGGCGACAGTCGTTGTCGTAGTTGCTGGTGCCGACGTTGATCCGGTACGGACCGAAGCTGGCGCCCTGCAGGGAAACGAAGGCGCCGTTGTAGAGCAGCGAGAAATGCAGGTGCGGTCCGGTGGAGCTGCCACCCTCGCAGAGCGCGGTGTTGATGTTGCCGGCATAGACGCCGAGCTTGGTGTCGGCGCTGACCTGCTGGCCGTTGCTCACCTGGATCTGGTCCATATGGTAGTAGTTGGTCGCCCAGCCGCTGGGGTGGGTCACCCGTACCTGGCAGCGCGACAGCACCCGTACCGTACCGGCGTGGGCGGCGACCACGCTGTAGGTCGCACTGCCCCAGCGCGGCCAGTCGTAGGACGCATCGAAGGACGAGTACGGATAACCCGAGCCGGTGTTCGAATGCGCTCCGTTGGGCTGCCAGGAATAGCCCTGGCGCCAGGGCAATTGCATCAGGTTGGATGGCGGCGCCAGCGCGGCCTTCGCCTGGAGTTGCCGGGCCACGCGGTTGCGCGGCTGCAGGAGTTCGGCGGCCGGGGTGCCGAACAGGCGCTGGAAGGTCTGCGCGTAGGCGCCGAGCGGATTGCCGCCTTGCACGGCGGAGGCCTTCGCCCCCTCTCGCAACAGACCGAGCAGCGCGGCCGATGCCGCGTTCAGGCCGTCCTCGCCGACGGCCTTGCGCGCAGCCGCCTGGCGCAACTGGTATTCCTCGAAACCGTAGTAGCGCCGCGACAACTGCTGCAACACGTCGCGTACCTGGGCATCGAAGCCGCGTTTCGCCGACAGCCGCCCCAGCGGCGCCGCCAAGGCGCGCTCGTCCGGCGCCCCCAACGGCCCGGACTGCATGGCCATCAGGGTCAACAACACTTTCGGGTTGATGCTGTAGTAGCCGCTCCAGTGCTCCAGGTATTCGCTCTTGTCGCGCAGCGCCGGCGCGTTCAAGGCCAGGTAGGCCTCGAGGTCGAACGCCTCGGCGTCGCGACCGTAGAGGAACAGGTCGTCATTCAGCGGCAGGGCCACGCTGGGCAGTTGCAACTGGCCGAGTAACTCCGCCGAATAGCGGAAGGCCGGCAGGCCATCGTCATGGGCATTGGCCGTACCGCCCACGGCGAGCGCCAGCAAGACGAAGAGGAACGGCGAGCGCGAACTCGCCATCGCGCGGGATCTTTTGTGCTGCATGGGTAGCTCCTGGTCATCGAAGGGAAACCTTGAAAGCCAGCAGCCCGGCGACATCGCCTCCGACGGGATAGCCTGGTCCGCTCCGCCGGTATTTCGCCCAGGCCGGGTTGCACGCCGCAGGACCGTGCAACGCCGTCACCCGGGAAGACAACTATCAGCTTTTGCAGTAGATCCGGTGCCCCGCTCCGTCCGGCTGTAAAGCGTGCGGCAGCGCACTCCAACCGAGCCGAATCGATCACAGAACGCCAGGCGTCGGAAATACTTCGATACAGTCTGCGCGCTCAGCGTTCCTCGTCGGAGGAACCGTCGAGCGGATCACGACGCGCCAGCTCGGCCTCGTCGAGGCCGTGGCCGGCTCCGATCTCGTTGCCATGCACGACCCTCAGGCGCTTGTCCGCGGGCGATTCGCCGCCGCGCTCGGCCGGCGAGCGGGCGCCGCTTTCGTCGATCAGGGTTTCCGGCGCCAGATCGTCCATGCCGACGTTATCCTGGTAACCATCGTCCTCGTCCGGCTGCCCGCCAGCGTGGCCCGCCTCGCGTACCCGCCGCGAGGAAAATTCGGCCTCCACCTCGGCCTCGGGCCGCTCGTCGCCGATCCGCGCCTTACGCGCCTGGCGGCGCTCGTCGAAATCGAGCTCGCGCATCGAACCCATGCGGTCCTGGATATCATCGATTTCCTGGGGTGTTGTTTTCCGTCGTGTAGCCATGACGACCTCCGTTACGAATGGCGGGCACGCGCCGGGAATGGCACGCTGCCCTTGTTCGGTCGACCGGCGAGGCGCGGGAAGATTCAGGAAATCCAACCGACGGCGGCCGCCTCGCAATCGCGGCGGCGGGCAAAAAAAAGCCGGATCGGCCCGGGGCGGGCTGGACGATCCGGCGTAATCGAAGCGCGGGACGTCGCGCACCTTGCCGCCGGCACGGGCGGGAGGTGGCGCACAGCGTTTCGCAGGGAATGACCACGGCATCGGCCGGTGGTCCAGGGGGAGTCAGGTCGGCACGGCTTCCTCGAGATAGTCGATGGCCTGGCGCACGGTCTCGATCCGTTCCGCATCGTCATCGGCGATCTCGACGCCGAACTCCGCTTCCAGGGCCATGACCAGTTCGACTACCTCGAGCGACTCGGCACCGAAGTCGTTACGGAAGTCGCTGTCCAGCCGGATGTCGCATTCCTCCACGCCGAACCGGGCGGCTACCAGTTTCCTCACTCTGGTCTCGATGTCGTCCATGCATTGCGGTCCCACTGCCCGGCCCTGGAAAAAAGTGCGGCTACTAAAGCCTCCGTCCCCGCCAGCGACAACTGCCAGATCTGGCAGTGGCGCTGCGCTGGAGCGCGGCCGCCGCAGCGCGCCGGACAATCCGGTGGACGGAGCGCGACGCGAGGATTCGAAGTCCGTCACAGGGCGCTTCCCGGCGTATGCGCAATCACCCGCGCCTTCCCTCGCGGCAGGCTTTCGGGCAGTTCCGCCAGGGCCCGGCGTGCCTGCTCCGGGTCGAGGTAGTCGCCCCGTTCCACCGCGAACAGCTCCTGGCCATCGCGCAGTTCGCGGCGCAAACGCAACGACAGACCCGGATGCCGCTCGATCAGCGCGCGCATGAAGGCTTCGCTGCTGCCCTCGACCAATCGCACGGCGTAGCGCTGGGGTGACGGCGGCTGCGGCGCGTGCGTGCCCTGGCGAACCTCCGGTACCTCGCCGCCGCGACCGTCGCCCAGGGACGCCGGGTCCGCCAGGCGCGGCTTCTCCATCAGCACCGGGGCTGGAGCCGGATAGCTGCGCGGCGAGCCAATAGGTGCCGGTGCGACCTGGGCGGCGGGACGCAGGTCGATGGCGCCGGCATCCTCAAACAGCGGGCGCGCCGGTTCGCCGGCGACACCGCGCAGCAACTGGATGGAACGGTAACGGCCATGGCTGATGCGCTCCAGGCCGGCGGCATCGCGGACGATGCTCGGGCGCAGGAAGACCATCAGGTTGCGCTTCACCCGGGTCTCGCGGGACGAGCGGAACAGCCGGCCGACGCCGGGGATGTCGCCCAGCAGCGGTACCCGCGAATCGCTGCGCAGCAGGTCGTCCTGGATCAGTCCGCCGAGGACGATGACCTGGCCGTCGTCGGCCAGTACGGTGCTCTTGATCGAGCGCTTGTTGGTCACCAGGTCCACCGCCTTCGCCGCCAGGGTGGCGGTTGGCGCGATGGAGGATATTTCCTGCTCGATCTCCAGGCGCAGCATGCGGTCCTCGCCGATGTGCGGCGTGACCTTGAGGGTCACCCCGATATCCTTGCGCTCGACAGTGGTGAACGGATTGCTCGAACCGCTGGCGCTGGTGGTGTAGCTGCCGGTCTGGAACGGCACGTTCTGGCCGACCAGGATTTCCGCCTTCTGGTTGTCCAGGGTCAGCAGGCTCGGCGTCGACAGCAGGTTGCTGCGGCTATTGCGGCTCAGCGCGGTGACCAGCGCGCCGAAATCGCGACTGCCGAGGCCGACTATCGCACCGTCGGGCAGCTCTGCCGGCGGCTTGCCGGCCTGCAACGCGCCCAGCAGGGTGCCGATGGACAACCCGCTGTCGGCGAAGCCAGCGCCGCCGGCGACATGCCCGCTACGCAGCGCCCATTGCACCCCGAGGGCGTCGCCGATCTCGCCGGACAGCTCGACGATCGCCGCCTCCACCAGCAGTTGCGCGCGCGGCACGTCGAGCTGGCGGACGATGTCCTCGAGCAGGCCGACATCCTCCGGGTCGGCGAGGATCACCAGGGCATTCAGCGATTCGTCGGCGCGCACCAGCAGGCCGCGCTTGCCGCTTCCCCGGCCATCCTGGCCTCGCTCGCCGTGCAGCGATTCGCCGATCTCCCCGAGGGTGGCGGCAAGGGTCTTGGCGTCGCCATGGCGCAGGCGGATCACCCGGCTGTTCGCCGACCGCGACGAGGGGACGTCGAGCGACTGCGCCAGCCGCAGCAAGCGCGCTCGCGCCTGCGGCGGACCGAGCAGGACCAGGCGGTTGCTGCGGCTGTCGGCAAGGACCTGGACGGTGGCGGCGCTCTTCCCGGCGGCCGGGGTGACGCTGCGATCGAGCACCTCGGCGATTTCCGCGACCCAGGCATGGCGCATGTCGTAGATGCTGTAGTCATGTTCGCCGGCCCGGTCGAGGCTGCGCACGATCGCCTCGATGCGCTCGATGTTGGCGCGGCGGTCGCTGACGATCAGCGCGTTGGCCGACGGTACGGCGGCCAGATGGCCATGGGCCGGGACCAGCGGCCGGATCATCGGGATCAGTTCCGCCACCGAGGTCTGCTGCGCCTGGACCACCCGCGTCTCCAGGCTGCCCGGCCCATCGCGGACGGTCTTCTGCGCGGCGGCCTGGCGTGCCTCCATGTTCGGCACGATACGCGCCTGGTCGCCCTGCGGCAGCACCGCGTAGCCGTGGGTGGCGAGCACCGAAAGGAATAGTTGGTAGACCTCCGCCAGGCTGAGCCGCGCCTGGGATACCACCGTGACCCGCCCCTTCACCCGCGGATCGACGACGAAGGTCTGGCCGCTGATGCTCGATACCTGCTCGATGAAGTCGCCGATCTCGGCATCCTTCATGTTGATCGTCCACTGCTCTTCCTCTTGCGCGGCGGCAGTCTCGGCAGGTGCCGGATGGACCGGCGGCGCCAGGCCGAGGACGGCCAGCGACAGGACCAGGAACAGCGGAGACAGGCGCTGGGCGGAACGGGTACTACAACGTGGCATGGGTGGTTTCTGCCCCTTCGGCTTTGGGGAAATACAGACGTTCTTCATAACCCTGGTCGCGCAGCACCACATGGTCGCGATGAACCGCCAGCAGCACGGTGCCGGGGCGCACTTCGGCGCCCGGCAGGAAGCGCTGCGAGCGCCCGGCCACCGCGATCAGCGCCGCCGAGCGGTCCTCGCGACGCGCCAGGAAGCAGGCCAGCAGGCGCAATTGCAGACGCTCGCCCGCCGTCGCGCCGCGCGGCGACGGAGCGCCACCGAACAAGCCGGCTAACGCCGCGCGCGGGGCCGCTGAAGGGTTGGCTGGCGGCGCCGGGGCCGCTGCGGCGGGCAATTCCGCCAGCTCGCGGCGCAGCGAGCGCGTCTGGCTGGCCAGGCTGGCGCTGAGCAACGCCAGCAGCAGCACGCAAAGCACAGCGGGCGCATGCCCGGCCAGGCTGCGCAGGGAAACGAAAGACGATGGAAGGTGACGCGACATGCAGCAGGCGGATTCCGGCAAACGGGCGCGCTGCATCGACGCGGCTCGCCCAGGGGCGGCGAGCATAAGGGATGGGGCTGCGGCCTACGGCCGCGAAAGGGCAAAACTGTTAAGGCTGCCCGCTTTGATCCTTCGTGGCGGGAACTGGCCCACAAAACGCCAGGCGCGGGAAAGGCCTCAGCGCTTGCCCATCGAACGACGGGTACCGCGCGGCGCCATGCCGGGACGCTGGCCCTTGTCGTGGATCTTCCGCTGCGGATAGAGCTGGGCCTGGTTCTTCTTCGCCAGGGCGGCCTTCAGCAACGCGCTGGCGTCGCTCGGCGCGGCCTGGGCCGGAGCGTCGTCGGAGGAAAGGGCCTGGGGAAGAGCGTCGGGAGCGGAAGCCATGGCGTATCCGGATCGGGGGAAATCGTGGGGACGCGATTATACATGGCTGTCCGGCTGTCCGGCAGCACCTGCCGGCGTATCGCCACGGGTCAACGCAGTTGCCACCAGCCCGGCAGCAACCGGCGCACCTTGGCCTGGGCGAAACGGTCGTCGATCAGGTGCACCACGCCGCGATCGCTGCGGCTGCGGATCACCCTCCCGGCGGCCTGGACCACCTTCTGCAGTCCCGGATACAGGTAGGTGTAGTCGTAGCCGTCACCGAACAGGCGCTGCATGCGCAGGCGGATCTGCTCGTTCACCGGATTCACCTGGGGCAACCCGAGGGTGGCGATGAAGGCGCCGATCAGGCGCTCGCCAGGCAGGTCGATGCCTTCGCCGAAGGCACCGCCGAGCACGGCGAAGCCGATGCCCTCGCCGCCCGCGACGAAGCGCTCGAGGAAGACCCGGCGCTCCGCCTCGTCCATCCGTGGCGTCTGGCTCCAGCATGGCACCCACGGGTATGCCTGGCGGAAGACGTCCAGCGCCTGCTGCAAGTAATCGAAGCTGCTGAAGAAGGCCAGGTAGTTGCCCGGCCGCTGGCGAAACTGCTCGCCGAGAATCGCTGCGATGGGCGCCAGGGATGCCTGGCGCTGCGCATAGCGCGTGGAAACCCGACGCTGTATGTGCACCTCCAGTTGCTCGGCGCTGAATGGCGCGTCCACTTCCAGCCAGGGCGTGCCCGCCGGCAGGCCGAGCAGGTCGGCGTAATAGTCGCGCGGCCCGAGGGTAGCGGAGAACAGCACGGTGGAGCGGCTGGCGGCGAAGCGCTCGGCGAGAAACGCCGCCGGCACCACGTTGCGCAGGCACAGCCGGGCCAGGCTGCGGCCGTTGCGGCCTGGGCGCTTCTCGATGTCGAACAGCGAATGCTCGCCGAACAGTTCGGCGAGACGGCCGAACTGCAGGATCGCGAAGTAGAACTCCTGCAACGCCGGCTCCAGCGCCTGCGGTTGCTCGGCGAGCAGGTCGTTGATCGCCGCCACCGCGTTCTGCAAGGCCAGGAGCAGCTTCTGCGGAGGCTCGTCGTAGGCCTGGTAGTCGTCCGCCTGGGTCTTGGCCAGTTCGTTCCAGGCACGCTGGATGCGCTCCAGCGGTTTCCTCAGGGCCTCCGGGGCGGTTTTGCGCACACCGAGGAAATCGCCCTGGTCGAGTTCGGCGGAATACATCCGCCGGCCGCGCTCCACCAGGTTGTGCGCCTCGTCCACCAGTACCGCCACCCGCCACTGGTTGACCTGGGCCAGGCCATGGAGCATGGCGCCGAGATCGAAGTAGTAGTTGTAGTCGCCCACCGCCAGGTCGCACCAGCGCGCCAGTTCCTGGCCCAGGTAGTAGGGACAGACCCGGTGCGCCAGCGCCACCTCGCGCAACCGCGCCTGGTCCAGCCAGCGCGCCTCCACGGCGGCGGAGCGGGCCGCCGGCAGGCGTTCGTAGAAGCCCTGGGCCAGGGGACAGGACTCGCCGTGGCAGGCCTTGTCCGGGTGCTCGCAGGCCTTGTCCCGCGCCACCAGTTCCAGCACCCGCACCGGCAGTCCGCCGGTCTCCCCTTCCAGGCTGCGCAGGGCATGCAGCGCTAGGGCCCGGCCCGGGGTCTTGGCGGCCAGGAAGAACAGCCGGTCCAGGCGCTGCCCGGGCATCGCCTTGAGTTGCGGGAACAGCGTGCCGATGGTCTTGCCGATCCCGGTCGGCGCCTGGGCCATCAGGCAACAACCGGCGGAGGCGGCCTTGTACACCGCCTCCGCCAGTTGCCGCTGGCCGTGGCGGAATTCGGCGTGGGGAAAGCGTAACGCGGCCAGTTCGCGGTCGCGCCGCTGGCGGTGCGCCAGTTCCTGCTCGGCCCAGGCGAGAAACGCCTGGCACTGGCTCTCGAAGAACAGCCGCAGCTCGTCAGCCCGCACCCGCTCGACGAAGCGGGTCTCCTTCTGGCTGCCGACCTCCAGGTAGACCAGCGCCAGTTCGACTTCCTCCAGCTTCCGTTCGGCGCAGAGCAGCCAGCCGTAGACCCTGGCCTGGGCCCAGTGCAGGTGCCGGTGGTTGGCCGGTTGCAGGGCGAGGTCGCCGCGGTGGGTCTTGATTTCCTCCAGGCAGTTCGCCTGCGGATCGTAGCCATCCGCCCGGCCGCGCACCTGCAAGTGACGGTAGCGTCCGTCCAGCGCCACTTCGCGCTGGTAGTGAGCGGGGCGCCGGGAGGTCACCAGGGTATGTCCGGCGATGCCTTCCAGGGCGCTGGGCGACGGGGTGAAGCGCAGGTCGAGGTCGCCGCGCTTGGCGCTGAACTCGCAAAGCGCGCGCACCGCCACCTGGTACAGCGCCTCGCCGCCCTGCTCAGTCATCGACATGCCAGCGCACGTAGCAGACCGCCACCGGCATCTCCCGCTCGCGGCAGAATTGCAGCCAGCGCAACTGGTTGTCCTGCAGGCGGTCGCCCGGTCCCTTGACCTCGACCATCCGGTAGCGCCGCTGCGCCGGCCAGAACTGGATCAGGTCCGGCAGGCCGGCGCGGTTGCCCGGGATATCCTCCAGCAGGCGTTCGAACCAGGCGCGCAGGTGGGCCGCCGGCAGGCAATCGAGCGCCTGTTCGAGCAGTTCCTCGCCAAGCAGTTCCCAGTAGACGAAGGGCGACTGCATGCCGAACTTGTCGCGGTAGCGACAGCGGATCGCGTCGCGGTAGCTGCCGTCCTCCAGCCGTCCCAGGCAGGCCTCGAACAGGGCGGCGCGGCGCTGGCGGAAGTCGGCGCTGTGCAGGTCCGCCGGCGCGCTGTGGAAGGGATGGAAGAACGCCCCGGGAATGGCGGCGAAGATCGCCTCCCAGCAGAGCAGCCCGAACAGCGAATTGATCAGGCCGTTCTCGACGTAGTGCACCGCGCAACCGGGCTCTTCCAGGTGCTCGCGAACCGCCCACTCGACGCTACAGGGTTCGCTCGGGTACGCCAGGCACAGGTCCAGGCGGTCGATTTCAGGAGCCGCCGCCCGCGCCTGTCGCGGCAGGCCGAGCTTGCCTTGCAGGCGCGGCAGCAATCGGGCCAGGCCCTGGCGTTCGGCGTCGCTTTCCGGCGCACAGCTGGCCTCCCGCGCCAATGCATGGGCTTCGGCGAAGCGCTCGCCGCGTTCCAGGCTGCGAATCGCCCGCAGGCGCGCGCCGGGGTGGCTGGATTGGCGATAGAGCCGCTGGGCCAGGTCGAAATCCCGCTGCTTTTCGCAGTGCTGGGCGAACTGGAACAGCAGCTTGACCCGCCGCCCTTCCAGCCAGGGATTGGCGTAGGGTTCGCCCGGCAGGCCGGCGAGCAGTTCCTCCAGCGGCTCGCCGAGGTCGAAGCGCTGGCGGCAGTCGAACAGGTGGAGATAGGCGTCGACGTCGGCGCGCAGGCGAAAGCCGCGGGAGTCGGCGGAAAACTCGACGCTTTCGTAACGATAGATACCCAGGTCGGCAAGGACGAACTCCGACCAGTCCTGCCACAGGTTGCCGAAATACATCAACCGCAAGCGGTCGCAGAGCGCCATGCAGCGCAACTCGTAGACCGGTTCGGCGAAGTCGGCCTGCCACTCGGCGAGCCGCCGCGCCTCGGGGAACAACGGCTGGAGCCGTTCCAGCAACGCATCCTTGCGCAGGTTCGCGCGCCCGAGATGGTCCCTGAACAGCTGCGACAATTCGTCCTTCCTCAGCAAGCCGAACAGTTGCGCCAGTTCCAGGGTCGGCTGCGCGTCCACCCAGCCCAATGCCAACAGCGGTTGTACGGCGGCGCGCGTGTCGCCGATCTCGGCATAGGCCAGCTTGCCTTCGCGGAACAGCGTGCCCTTGCGCATCACCATGCGCACCAGCAGGGCCTGGCTGGCCTCGGGCAGCTCGGCGAACGCGGCGATGAAGGCACGTTCCTGATCGTCGAGCAGATCGGCATAGCGTTCGCCGATCCAGGCGAGCACCGCGCGGAAGTTGTGCAGGTAGTAGAAGGGTTCGGGAAGCGCTGGGGAATTCACGGGAAGCGGAGCCTGGTACTGTTCATGCATACAGATACCAGCGCCCCCACGGCTTGGCAATGCGCATCCGATCAAGCGTCGCCGGCCTGACGACGACTATCCAGGCACAAGGCGTTCGTTATATAAAAATATTAACAACGAAACCTGCCCCGTATCGGTCCCGATGAAGAAGATCCGCCAACGCAACCTGCAACTGATCCTCGACGCCGCCTGCGAAGTCTTCGCCGACTGCGGCTTCAGCGCCGCCCGGCTCAGCGACGTCGCCGAGCGCGCCGGCGTGGCGAAGGCCAACGTGCTCTATTACTACCGCTCCAAGGCGCAACTCTACGAGGCGGTGCTGGACAGCATCGTCGAGCCCCTGCTGGAAGCCTCCCGGCCATTCGCCGGCGACCAGCCGCCCGCCGAGGCGCTACGCGCCTACGTCGACAACAAGATGCGCATCGGCGCCGAGCGGCCGCACGCGGCCAGGGTCTTCTCCTGCGAGATCATGCGCGGCGCGCCGCGCATGCCGGCGCCGCTGCTGGAACGCCTCGACGCCCAGGCGGAACGCAACGCCGAGCGCATCCGCCAGTGGATCGACGAAGGCCTGCTGGCGCCGCTGGATCCGTACCACCTGCTGCTCAACCTGTGGGCGATGACCGAGTCCTATGCCCTTGGCGGCTGGCAACTGGCGCGCCTCACCGGCCAGGCCGGGCTGGACGCAAGCGACTACCGGCAGGCGGCGGAAAACATCGTCCGCCTGGTCTGCGCCGGCTGCCTGGCACTCCCCGGCGAGGCCGCGCCGCGTCGGCGTTTCCGCGCGCTGGCCGGCTGAGCGACTTGCGCCGGATCAATTTCCGCGTAGCGCTATATTCCAAAAGCTATAGCGAACCCCTAAGCTTGCGCCAGCCCCGTCCGCCAACTTCGTTCGCCCCCCACAGGAGCACTCCATGACCACCCGCCTGCCCCAGCTATTGCTCGCCCTCCTCGCCAGCGCCGTATCCCTGGCCGCCAGCGCCGACGAGGTGCAGGTCGCCGTCGCGGCCAACTTCACCGCGCCGATCCAGGCCATCGCCAAGGAATTCGAGAAAGACACCGGGCACAGGCTGGTCGCCGCCTACGGCGCCACCGGCCAGTTCTATACGCAGATCAAGAACGGCGCGCCGTTCCAGGTTTTCCTCTCCGCCGACGACAGCACTCCGGCGAAACTGGAGCAGGAAGGCGAGATCGTGCCCGGCTCGCGCTTCACCTATGCCATCGGCACCCTGGCACTCTGGTCGCCCAAGGCCGGCTACGTCGACGCCAAGGGTGAGGTGCTGAAGAGTGGCAGCTTCAGGCACCTGTCCATCGCCAACCCGAAGACCGCGCCCTACGGCCTCGCCGCCACCCAGGCGATGGACAAGCTCGGCCTCGCCGCCACGCTCGGGCCGAAGCTGGTGGAAGGCCAGAACATCAGCCAGGCCTACCAGTTCGTTTCCAGCGGCAACGCCGAACTGGGCTTCGTCGCCCTGTCGCAGATCTACAAGGATGGTAAAGTCGCAACCGGCTCGGCCTGGATCGTTCCCGCCGAGCTGCACGACCCGATCCGCCAGGACGCGGTCATCCTCAACAAGGGCAAGGACAACGCCGCCGCCAAGGCCCTGGTCGACTACCTGAAGGGCGCCAAGGCCGTCGCGCTGATCAAGTCCTACGGCTACGAACTCTAAGGCGGGACCTGCATGGCGTTGCCACTCGACAGTACGGACCTGGCGGCCATCTGGCTGACCATCGAGCTGGCTTCGCTCACCACCCTCCTCCTGCTGCTGATCGGCACGCCCATCGCCTGGTGGCTGGCGCGCACCCGCTCCTGGCTGAAGGGGCCGATCGGCGCGGTGGTGGCCCTGCCGCTGGTGCTGCCGCCGACGGTGATCGGCTTCTACCTGCTGGTCAGCATGGGTCCCAACGGTTTCATCGGCCAGCTCACCCAGAGCCTCGGTCTCGGCACCCTGCCCTTCACCTTCGCCGGCCTGGTGGTCGGCTCGGTGTTCTACTCGCTGCCCTTCGTCGTGCAACCGTTGCAGAACGCCTTCGAGGCGATCGGCGAAAAACCGCTGGAGGCTGCCGCGACCCTGCGCGCGAGCCCCGTCGACCGTTTCTTCAGCGTGGTCCTGCCGCTGGCCCGGCCGGGTTTCGTCACCGCCGCGATCCTCGGCTTCGCCCATACCGTCGGCGAGTTCGGCGTGGTGCTGATGATCGGCGGCAACATCCCGGAGAAAACCCGCGTGGTCTCGGTGCAGATATTCGATCACGTCGAAGCCATGGAATACGCCCAGGCCCACTGGCTGGCCGGCGGCATGGTGGCGTTCTCCTTCGTCGTCCTCCTCGCCCTCTATTCGGGCCGGCGCCGCCGGCCGGGCTGGGCCTGAGATGGACGGCCTGCGCCTGCGCTTCCGCCGCGCCTACCCCGGCTTCGAACTGGACATCGACCTGGCTCTTCCCGGTCGTGGCGTGACCGCTCTGTTCGGCCATTCAGGCTCCGGCAAGAGCACTTGCCTGCGCTGTATCGCCGGCCTGGAAAAGGCCGCCGAGGGCGAGGTGACGATCAACGGCGAGACCTGGCAGGACAGCCGCCGCAACCTCTTCGTCGCGCCCCACCGGCGTGCCCTCGGCTACGTGTTCCAGGATGCCAACCTGTTCCGCCACCTGACGGTGCGGCGCAACCTGGCCTTCGGTCTCAAGCGCATCGCCGCCGCCGAACGCCGCGTCGAGCTGGAACAGGCCTGCGCCCTGCTGGGCATCGAGCACCTGCTGGAACGCATGCCGGAACGCCTCTCCGGCGGCGAGCAGCAACGCGTCGGCATCGCCCGGGCCCTCCTCACCAGCCCGCGCCTGCTGCTGATGGACGAGCCTCTGGCATCCCTCGACCTGAAGCGCAAGGGCGAGATCCTGCCCTATCTCGAGCGCCTGCACGAGGAACTGGACATCCCGGTGCTCTATGTCAGCCACTCGCCAGACGAAGTGGCGCGCCTGGCCGATCACCTGGTGCTGCTGGAGAACGGCAAGGTCCGCGCCAGCGGGCCGATCGGCGAAACCCTGGCGCGAGTCGACCTGCCGCTGGCGCTGGACGACGACGCCGGGGTGGTGATCGAGGGCACGGTCAGCGACCACGACCCGGCCTACGGCCTGCTGACCCTGGTCCTGCCCGGCAGCGCGCTGCAAATGCGCGTCGCCCACGCCCCGCTGGCCCCCGGCAAGCGCCTGCGCTTCAAGGTACAGGCGCGCGACGTCAGCCTGAACCTGCGCGACGACGCCCAGAGCAGCATCCTCAACCGCCTGCCGGTACGGGTCCTGGAATTGGTCGATACCGACACCGCGGCCCACGTCCTGGTGCGCCTGGATGCCGGCGGCAATCCGCTGCTGGCGCGGATCACCCGTTACTCGCGGGACCAGTTGCAACTACGACCCGGCCAGCTGTTGTGGGCGCAGATCAAGTCGGTGGCGGTGCTCGCCTGACCCCGGCCTCGCCTGCGGCGCCTAGACCCTGGGCCAACGGTAGCGGATCAGCCGGCCCATCCGCCGCAGGAAGGCGAAGCCGTTGTAGATCGGCAGCATCAGCCGCGACGACTGCGGCAGCTTGGCGACGTCCTGCGGGTCATAGTCGGTGACCTCCTCGATGAAACGCAGGGCCGGATGCCACCGCTCGAGTTCGCGCGGGTCGTCGATGCTCCAATGCACCTGCGCCCCGGTCTCGCGCAGCGGCGGATACAGGCGCAGCAGCATGATGCCGAGGCGGCCGTAGCCGTCGAACAGCAGCTCGCCGCTACCCAGGTGGTCGACCAGGCGTTCCACCAGGCGTCGCACCTGGGACTCCCGCAGATAAGGCATCAGCCCCTCGGCCAGGACCAGGGCGGGCCGCTCGCGCGGCACCCCTTGCAGCCAGCCGTCGTCGTCCACCGAGTGGCGCAGCGCCCGATAGGCGCCGGCGCGCGGCGGGTAGAGTCGCTCGCGCAGGTCCATGACTTCCGGATAGTCGAGGTCGAACCAGGGCAGCTCGGCCGGCGGGTCGACCCTGTAGATACGGCTGTCCAGGCCGCAACCGAGGTTGAGCACCTGCCCCTCGGGATGGTGGTCGAGGAACTCGCGGCAGGCCTGGTCGAAGTAATGCGAGCGCATGGCCAGGGCCCGTTCGTTGCCCTTGCCGAGGGCGACCCTGGAGAAGTCGAAGTCGATCTGCCGCACCGCCGCCTCGGCGAAACGGTCATGGAGGATGGAATCGTCCAGGCGGCTATCCAGCGCCTTGGCGTAGAGGGTGATCAGGAGCGTCTGCTTTTCTCCGGTGAGGGTAATGCGGTGGCCGGGCATGAAAACCTCCTGCGGGCACGCGTGCCTCTTCAGTCCTTGCCGAAAACATCGCTATGCTTCGGCAATGATTGCCCTGGAGTCACGAATGAAAGCCAACTCCGATGAACTGCAAAGCTTCGTCAGTGTAGTCGACAGCGGTTCCATCAGCGCCGCCGCGGAACAGATGGGACTGACCGCCTCGGCCGTCAGCCGGACCCTCTCGCGCCTCGAGCACAAGCTCGGCACCACCCTGCTCAACCGCACCACCCGGCGCATGGAGCTGACCGAGGAAGGCCGCTACTTCCTCGACCAGGCACGGCAGATCCTGCAGCAGATGGAGGCGCTCGAGGAACGCCTGGCCCTGCGCCGGCAGAGCCCCGCCGGGCGCCTGCGGATCAACGCCGCCTCGCCCTTCATGCTGCACGCGGTGGTGCCGCACATCGGCGAGTTCCGCCGGCTGTACCCGGACATCCAGCTCGAACTCAACACCAACGACCTGATCATCGACCTGTTGGAGCAACGCACCGACGTGGCGATCCGCATCGGTGCGCTCAGCGACTCCACCCTGCACGCGCGGCCGCTGGGCGCCAGCCGCCTGCACATCCTCGCCAGCCCGGAGTACCTGGCCCGCCACGGCACGCCGGCGAGCATCGAGGGGCTGCGAGGGCACACCCTGCTCGGCTTCACCCAGCCCGAGCATCTCAACCGCTGGCCGGTGGTGCACGCCGACGGCGATCGCCTGGAGATCCAGCCGGATATCTCTGCCTCCAGCGGCGAGACGCTCCGCCAACTGGCCCTGAGCCACCAGGGCATCGCCTGCCTGGCCAGCTTCATGACCGACCGCGATATCCAGGATGGGCGCCTGGTGCCGCTGTTCGCCGAACAGATGAGCGAATACCGGCAACCGATCCACGCCGTCTACTATCGCAACTCGCAACTGGCGCTGCGCATCCAGTGCTTCCTCGACTTCATCCAGCAGCGCCTGGGCGCCTGAGACCGACCGTGAACGAATCCCTCGATTTCTCGCCCTACCTCGAGCGCTGGGCGTTGCAACCCGACGGCGAGCCCTTCGCCACCCACAGCAGCCGCCTGCTGCCGGTGCGCCATCGCGGCGCAGCGGCGATGCTGAAGATATCCAGTGCCGAAGAAGAGCGTTTCGGCCACGTACTGCTCAACTGGTGGGACGGCCAGGGCGCGGCCAGGGTGCTGGCCTACGACCACCAGGCGCTGCTGATGGAGCGTGCCACCGGCGGGCGCTCGCTGCTGGAAATGGTCAGGCGCGGCGACGACGACGAGGCTACGCGTATCCTCTGCCAGGCCATCGAACGCATCCATGCCCCGCGCCCGGGTCCGTTGCCAGAGCTGACCCCGCTGGAGCGCTGGTTCGACTCGCTGTATGCCGCCGAGCGCCGCTACGGCGGGCTCTACGTCGACTGCGCGAATGCCGCCCGCTACCTGCTGGAGACCGCTCGCGAACAGCGCCCGCTGCATGGCGACATCCACCACGGCAATGTGCTCGACTTCGGCGAGCGCGGCTGGCAAGTCATCGACCCCAAGCGGCTCTACGGCGAGCGCGGCTACGACTACGCCAACCTGTTCACCAATCCCGACGCGAAGACCGCCCAGGCGCCCGGCCGTTTCGAGCGCCAGCTGGAGATCGTAATCGCCGCCAGCGGCCTGCAGCGCCGCCGCCTGCTGCAATGGATCCTGGCCTGGACCGGACTCTCGGCGGCCTGGTTCGACGAGGACGGCAGCCGCGAGGAGACCGAAGCCGAGCTGGCCATCGCCCGCCTGGCCCTGGCAAACCTCGCTCGAACGCCTGCGCAATGAACTGTGCGGCGGCTCCCGCGCTCCAACGCGAGGCACTGTTCCGCCGCCGCGATCCGGTGTCAAATACACACCCCGCCAAGATGGCGGTGCCCACCACCCAGTAAGGAAACCCAAGATGGCCGGAGCCAGCCTCCTCACCCTCCTCGACGATATTGCCGCGGTGCTCGACGACGTCTCGCTGATGACCAAGGTCGCCGCGAAGAAGACCGCCGGTGTCCTCGGCGACGACCTGGCCCTCAACGCCCAGCAGGTCACCGGGGTCAACGCCGACCGCGAACTGCCGGTGGTCTGGGCGGTAGCCAAGGGCTCGCTGCGGAACAAGGCGATCCTCGTCCCCGCCGCGCTGTTGATCAGCGCCTTCGCGCCCTGGGCGGTGATCCCGCTGCTGATGCTCGGTGGCGCCTACCTGTGCTTCGAAGGCTTCGAGAAGATCGCCCACAAATACCTGCCCCATGACGACGAGCACGCCGACGAGGCAGCGCTGGCGGCCAATGTCGACGTGGCCGCCCTGGAAAAGCAGAAGATCGGCGGCGCGATCCGTACCGACTTCATCCTCTCCGCGGAAATCATCGCCATCACCCTCGGTACCGTCGCCGAGTCCAGCTTCACCACCCAGGTACTGGTGCTGGTCGGCATCGCCCTGGTGATGACCATCGGCGTCTACGGCCTGGTCGCCGGCATCGTCAAGCTGGACGACGCCGGCCTCTACCTGTCCAGGCGCGACAGCGGCTTTGCCCAAGGCCTCGGCGGCGCCATCCTGCGCACCGCGCCATACCTGATGAAAGGCCTGTCGGTGGTCGGCATGGCGGCGATGTTCATGGTCGGCGGCGGCATCCTCACCCACGGTATCCCGGTGGTCCACCACGCCATCGAACAGGCCGCGCAGAGCGTCGCCGGCATCGCCACGCTGGGCCCGCTGCTGGCGGCGATCACCCCGACCCTGCTGAACTTCCTGTTCGGCATCGTCGCCGGCGCCGTGGTGCTGGCGGGGGTGCTGCTGGTCAAGCGCCTGCTGCCGAAGAAGAAAAAGACTGGCTGAGCCTGCCATCGCCGACAGCGCCATCGCGGAGGGCGGATAGCCGCCCTGGCGCACATCCCACGAAGCGGTTGTGCGCCCTGCCCCGGAAGTCCTCCTCCGTTACAATTCAATAATTTTGCACTGTAATAGCAACATTATTCGTTGGAGACGAATAAAGCTCCCCTCCTAGAATGGCCACCAGTGCCATGAGCCGTCTGTTCCGAGCCTTCCAGACGAAGATCCGACCTCCGCACTCCATCGACCCGGCAACGGGATACCCAGAAAAATACCGATAACCCAACGAGGACCCGAGGGTCGCGCCTGCTCGCCAGCCGGCCGGACCCCGGGGCCCGGCGTGCCAGCGACCATGAACGATACGGATAGCAGAAAAGATCCGGACGGCTACAACTACGACGTCGTCCGCCAGTTCACCTTGATGACCCTGGTCTGGGGCATCCTCGGCATGGGCCTGGGGGTGTTCATCGCCGCCCAACTGGTCTGGCCGGCGCTCAACCTCGACCTGCCCTGGACCAGCTTCGGCCGCATCCGCCCGATCCACACCAGCCTGGTGATCTTCGCCTTCGGCGGCAGCGCGTTGTTCGCCACCTCCTTCTACGTGGTGCAGCGCACCAGCGGCGTGCGGCTGATCTCCGATGCCCTGGCGCGCTTCGTGTTCTGGGGCTGGCAGGCGGCGATCGTGGGGATGATCGTCAGCTACCCGCTGGGCTATACCACCTCCAAGGAATACGCCGAGATGGAATGGCCGCTGGCGCTGTGGATGGCGATCGTCTGGGTGGTCTATGCCTACCTGTTCTTCGGCACCATCGCCCGTCGCAAGGTGAAGCACATCTACGTCGGCAACTGGTTCTACGGCGCCTTCATCATCGTCACCGCGATGGTCCATATGGTGAACCACGCATTGCTGCCGGTGAGCCTGGGCAAGTCCTACTCGGCCTATTCCGGCGCCACCGACGCGATGATCCAGTGGTGGTACGGGCACAGCGTGGTCGGCTTCATCCTCTCGGTCGGCTTCCTCGGCATGATGTACTACTTCGTGCCCAAGCAGGCCGGGCGACCGATCTACTCCTATCGCCTGTCCATCGTGCATTTCTGGGCGATCATCTCGATCTACATCTGGGCCGGCCCGCACCACCTGCACTACA
>NZ_KV800273.1:0-422 GCF_001810205.1 Pseudomonas sp. HMSC076A11
ATGGTGGGTCGTGTAGGATTCGAACCTACGACCAATTGGTTAAAAGCCAACTGCTCTACCGACTGAGCTAACGACCCAAGTATGAGGTGGTCGGGGTAGAGAGATTCGAACTCCCGACATCCTGCTCCCAAAGCAGGCGCGCTACCGGACTGCGCTATACCCCGATTGGAAGTTGGCTCCGCGACCTGGACTCGAACCAGGGACCCAATGATTAACAGTCATTTGCTCTACCGACTGAGCTATCGCGGAACGTCTTTCTTCCAACCCTGGACGCTTCCGGTGTTGCTGGATTCGCGTCTCAGAGGCGCGCCATTTTACGGATGCACGCGGGCATGTCAACCCTCTGATCCAAAAAGTTTTTCTTCTTTTTCCACGAGCGGCAAAACGGCCCTTCCACTGCATGCGGCAGCGCTCTCACTCCC
>NZ_KV800274.1:0-2355 GCF_001810205.1 Pseudomonas sp. HMSC076A11
CCCGACCCTGTTCCTCCCGGTGCAGGTCAGCGAGCCCGGCCGGATCACCCGCTACCAGTACGACGCCGAGGGACGCAAGACCGGCGAGACCGTCACCACCCGCTGACAAGGACGACACCCATGCGCATCCCCCCATACTTCCCCCGCCTCGGCGCCCTCGCCCTGGCCTGCGCCCTCGCCCTGCCCGCGCAGGCGGCCGAGCGCGCCTGGAGCTACAGCTACAACGCCCTCGGCCTGATCGAGCGCGCCGACGGTCCGCGCACCGATGTGCAGGACGTCACCCTCTATGCCTACGACAGTCGCGGCAACCTGACCCAGGTGACCAACGCCCTCGGCCAGGTCACCCGCCTCGGCGACTATGACGAGCGCGGCAAGCCCGGCAGCATCACCGATGCCAACGGCGTCACCAGCAGCCTCGCCTACACCGGCGTCGACGGCTGGCTGGCCTCCGTCAGCACCGCCGGCAGCACCACCCGCTTCGACTACGACGCGGTCGGCCAGATCACCCGCGTCACCCGTGGCGACGGCAGTTGGCTGAGCTACGAATACGACGACGCACGGCGCCTGGTGGCGATCGGCAACAACCTCGGCGAACGCCTCGAATACGACGTCGACACCAAGGGCAATCGCACCGCCCAGCGCATCAAGGACGCCAGCGGCAGCCTGGTGCGCCAGCAGCAATGGGCCTACGACGAGCTTGGCCGGCTGCTCCGCGCGGTCGGCGCCGGCGGCCAGACACGCAGCTTCGCCTACGACCTCAACGACAATCCGGTCGGCGAAACCAACCCGCGCCAGTTCGCCCACAGCCAGGCCTTCGATGCCCTCGACCGGCTGGTCGGCCAGAGCGATCCCCTCGGCGGCAAGACCCGACTCGCCTACGACGCCCAGGACAACCTCACCGAGGTCAAGGACCCGCGCGGCGTCACCACCCGCTACGAATACGACGGCCTCGGCAACCTGACCCGACTGGTCAGCCCGGACAGCGGCACCACCACCTTCGAGCACGACGCCGCCGGCAACGTCATCCGCCGTACCGACGCTCGCGGTGCGGTCACCGAGTATCGCTACGACGCCCTCAATCGCCTGATCGAGCGCCACTCGCCGAGCGACCCGAGCCTCGACGTACAGTACCGCTACGACCTCACCGCCGACGGCAACAAAGGCATCGGCCGCCTGGGCGCCATCGAAGGTGCCCGCGACAGCCTGGTGTACCGCTACGACGAGCGCGGCAACCTGGTCGAGCAGGTACGCAGCATCCGCCTCGACCAGCAGACCCTGCTCGACCGCGTGACCTACCGCTACGACGCGGCCAACCAACTGCTGGAGATCGGCTACCCCTCCGGCCTCGCCATCGGCTACCCGCGCAACGCCGGCGGCCAGGTCGCCAGCGTGACCCTGGCAGTAGGCGACAAGGCGCCGAGCCCCCTGGTCGGGCAGATCGCCTACCTGCCCTTCGGCCCGCTGCAGCGCCTGACCTGGGGCAACGGCATCGCCCTCAGCCGCGAGTACGACCAGGACTACCAACTGCTGCGGCAGAAGGTCGGCCCCTGGCAGAGCGACTACCAGCACGATGCCAATGGCAATATCCAGCAGCACCGCCATAGCCTCTGGGGCACCCTGGACTACCAGTACGACCCGCTGGACCGCCTGACCGAGGAACGCGGCGTCCAGGGCGGGCGCAGCTATGCCTACGACGCGGTCGGCAACCGCACCCAACGCAGCGACAACCCCGCCTCAGGCGGCACCGCCAGCAGCCAGGACTACCAGTACGCGCCCGACAGCAACCGATTGACCGCCATCGGCGCGCAAGCGGTGACCAGCGACGCCGCCGGCAACCTCACCCAGGACCGCGCCGCGCGCAAACTGGCCTACGACGCCCAGGGCCGCCTGCAAAGCGTCAGCCTCGACGGCCAGCAGGTCGCCGAATACCGCTACAACGCCCTCGGCCAGCGCATCGTCAAGCTCACCCCCGAGAGCGTCACCACCTACCTCTACGGTCCCGACGGCCAGTTGCTCGGCGAAGCCGAACACGACGGCAGCGGCCGGAAACTGCGAGCCCAGTACTACCTGTGGCTGGACAGCCTGCCGCTGGCCACCATCGACGCCGACTACGACGCCCAGGGCAAGGTCGGCAACCCGACCCTGCTCTACCTCCATGGCGACCACCTCGACACCCCGCGCCTGGCCACCGACGCCAGCGGCCAGATCGTCTGGCAGTGGCAGTCCGACGCCTTCGGCCGCGGCGAAGCGCTGAGCCAGGGCAGCACCCAGGTCAACCTGCGCTTCCCCGGGCAGTACTACGATGCGGAGAGCGGGCTGCACTACAACTACTTCCGCGACTATGATCCGGAGACT
>NZ_KV800275.1:0-36466 GCF_001810205.1 Pseudomonas sp. HMSC076A11
AAAACCTTGTGGACAGAGGTCGGCCGTACCCCTTGGGCATCGATAAAATTTGATGCAGGGACATGTAGCTCTCGGGCTACAAAATGGGGGCAGGTCACATGCACTCGGAGCCGCTGTGCTGGATGTACACGCCGCGTACCATCTCGTCTTCGGTGCGGCGTGCCCAGTCTTCGGCGTCGCGCTTGGTGCGGAAGGTTTTTTCGTTGGTCGGCCAGTCCGTTTTGCGGACCACGGGAAGGGGGACGATTGTTGCCATCAGATAAGGACTCCAAAGGCAGACTGGCGAACCAGTACTGTACCGATTTTGTACCTTTTGGCCATGGAGCCGTTTATGAGGCCACTACCCTAGAAAGCGCAAAGCCGCGCAGTGCGCGGCTTTGAAGGTGGTGGGCCCACACGGACTCGAACCGTGGACCAAAGGATTATGAGTCCTCTGCTCTAACCGACTGAGCTATAGGCCCCCAGAAGGTCGGCGGATTATACCGGCGCTTCTCGGGGAGCGCCAATCGGCTGGCGCGGTTTGAGGAATTTGCTGGCGAACAGCTCGGCGGGCAGCGGCGGGCTGAGGACGAAGCCCTGGATCTGCTCGCAGCCTTCGTGGGTGAGGAAGCTCTGCTGGCCTTCGGTTTCCACGCCTTCGGCGATCACCGTGAGCTGCATGCTGCGGCCGAGGGCGATGATGGCGCGGGTGATGGCGGCATCGTGGGGATCGTCGGGGAGGCCGCGGATGAACGACTTGTCGATCTTCAGGATGTCCAGCGGCAGGCGCTTGAGGTAGCTGAGCGAGGAGTAGCCGGTGCCGAAGTCGTCGATCGCCAGCTGTACGCCGAGGCGCTTGAGGCCGTGGAGGACGGCGAGGGCCTCCTCGGTCTGGTTCATGATGAAGCTCTCGGTGATTTCCAGTTGCAGCCGCGACGGTTCCAGGCCGGACTGCTCCAGCAGTTGCTCGAGGCGTTCGATCAGTTGCGGCTGGCCGAGCTGGGCGCCGGCGAGGTTGACCGACAGCGGGCCGAACGGCGCGTGCAGCTTTTGCCATTCGCCCATCTGCTGGCAGGCGTGTTCCAGCACCCAGTCGCCGAGGGGCAGGATCAGGCCGCAATCCTCGGCGAGGGGGATGAAGCGCTCCGGGGAAATTTCCCCGAACAGCGGATGGTACCAGCGCACCAGTGCCTCGGCGCCGACCAGCAAGCCGCTCTCCAGGCTCAGCTTGGGTTGGTAGTAGAGCTGCAACTCGTCGCGCTCGAGGGCGCGGCGCAGTTCGGTTTCCAGCGCCATGCGCTCGGTGGCCAGGTAGGTCAGTTCGCGGGTGTAGTACTCGATGCGGCTGCGGCCCCGCGACTTGGCGCGGTACATGGCGGCGTCGGCGTTCTTCACCAGGGTCGGGGCGTCGTCGCCGTCCTTGGGGAACAGGGCGATGCCGACGCTGGCGCTGACGAAGAATTCATGACCGTCGGCCTGGAACGGCGCGGTGAAGGCATTCAGCAGCTTGCGCGCGACGTGCTCGGCGTCGCTTTCCTGGTGCAGGCCTGGGAGCAGGATGATGAATTCGTCGCCCCCCAGGCGGGCCACGGTATCGACGTCGCGCAACTGGTCGCGCAGGCGTTCGGCGATGGCTTTGAGCAGCAGGTCGCCGATGGGATGGCCGAGGCTGTCGTTGATGTGCTTGAAGCGGTCCAGGTCGATGAACAGCACGGCGCCGGGACGACTCTCTTCGCGGGCCTCGTCGAGGGCGTGATTGAGCCGGCTCTCGAACAGCAGGCGATTGGGCAGGCCGGTGAGCGGATCGTGGTGGGCCTGGTAGTCGAGCCGGGCCTGGGCGTACTTGAGGGTGGAGATATCGGCGAAGACGCCGACGAAGTGGGTGATCTCGCCCTGCGGATTGTGTACCGCGCTGATGGTCAGCCATTCGGGGTACAGCTCGCCGGTCTTGCGTCGGTTCCAGATCTCGCCCTGCCAGTGCCCGTCGCGCTCCAGCTGGTTCCACATGGCGAGGTAGAAGCTGGAGTCGTGTTGTCCGGAGGAGAGCAGGCTGGGCGAGCGTCCCAGCGCCTCCTGCTCGCTGTAGCCGGTGATCTCGCTGAAGGCGCGGTTGACCGCGGTGATGCGTTGGCGGGTATCGGTGATCATCACGCCTTCGGCGGTGCTTTCGAAGACGGTGGCGGCCTGCTGCAGCTTCTCCTGCATGAGCTGGCGCTCGGTGATATCGCGGGCGATGGTCAGCACGCAGTCCTCGCCATCGATGCTGATCCGGTGGGCGGACATCTCGCACTGGCGGATGCCACCGTTGCGGTCCCGTACAGGGGCGGTGAAGCCCTGGGTCAGGGTGTGGTGGCGTACCAGCGAGATCAGGCGCTTGCGGTCCTCGGTGTCGACCCACAGGCCGAGTTCGAGCGTGGAGCGGGAGATGACCTCGTCGCGGCGGTAGCCGGTGAGGCGGGTGAAGCCTTCGTTCACGTCGATCAGCGTGCCGTCTTCGAGGCGGCTGATCAGCAGACCGTCGGGGTAGGCATGGAAGGCGTTGGCGAACTTCTCCTCGGAGATCCGCAGCAGTTCCTGGGTCTCCACCAGGTGGGTGATGTCGCGGATCACCACCACCAGCGCCGGGGTCTGGTCGAGGGCCACGTGCTGGGCGCTGAGCAGCGCGCTGAAGGTACTGCCATTGCGGCGCCGCAGGGGCACCTCGAGGTTGGTCAGGTTGCCGTGGCCGAGCTTTTCCAGGACCTGCGGGCCCAGGCCGGGGAGTGCCCAGATGCCCAGTTCGGTGGCGGTCTTGCCGATGGCGTCGTCGGCGGCGATGCCGATCTGCTGCTCGAAGGTGCTGTTCACCGCGAGGAAGCGGCCGTCGGCGCCGTTGGCCAGTACCACCATGTCCGGGCAGTGGTGGAACACCGAAGCGAACTTCTGTTCGGACAGGCGCATGGCCTGCTCGGTGAGCTTGGCCTCGGTGATGTCGATCATCAGACCGCGCAGGAGCAGGTCCCGGCCTTGCGTGATCGGGGTGACCAGATCGCGAATCCAGACCACCCGGCCGTCGGCGGCGAGCATCCGGTAGTCGAAGCTGTGGTCGCGTCCGGCCTGGCTTTCGCTCATGCAGTAGTGGATGGCGTACTCGGCGTCCATGGGGTGCAGGGTCCGCTGCCAGAAGCCCGGCTGCAGCCATTCGCCGAGGGGATAGCCGAGCAGGCGTTCGGCGTGGGGCGAGACGTAGGTGAAGCGGTTCTCCTCGAGGCGCATTTCCCAGGCGATGGCATTCAGGCTTTCCACCAGTCCCCGGTAGTGCTGTTCGCTGTCGCGCAGTTCGCGCTCCAATTGCCGCCGGCGACTCACCTCGCGGCGCAGGCGGCGGTTCATGGCCAGCAGTATGGCGACCGAGACCAGGATCAGCAGGACGATGGGAAGGCCGTAGGTCGCCATCTCGCGCCAGGCCGGACGTCGGTCGAGCAGGCCGCCGACCCAGGGGGCCTGGAGTCGCTCGATCTCCTCGGCGCTGAGGTCGGCGAGGACCTTGTCGACGATCCCGGCGAGGATCGGTTGTCCGCGCGGCACGGCCATCGCCAGTTGGTAGCGGTATGGCGTCTCGCCGCTGATCTCCAGGCCGTTGAGCTTGAGCTGGCGGAGGTTCCATACGCTGGAGGCGAAGTCGCCGACGAAGGCGTCGGCCTGGCCGGTGGCCAGCGCCTGCAGGGCTGCCGCTACCGAAGGCAGCGGCAGCAGGGTGAGGTCGGGATGCTGGGCGATCAGCAGTTCGTGAGGAGCATAGTGGTCGACCACCGCGACCTTGAGCCCGTAGAGCTCGTCGATGCGCTTCGGCATCGGGCCGTTCTTGCGTGCCAGGATGATGATCGGGAAGTCCAGGTAGGGCCGGGTGAAGCTCAGGTACTCCTGGCGCTCCGGGGTAGCCATGATGCCGGGCAGCAGGTCCAGCCGACCGTCCTTGGCCTGCTCCAGGACCTGCGTCCAGGTCTTCGGTTCGACAGGCGTCAGGCTGACGCCCAGGCGTTCCTGCAGCAGGCCGACGTAGCCGGCGGCGAGTCCCTGGTAGCGGCCCTGTTCGTCGCGGAACTCGAATGGCGGCCAGGAGGTGTCCACGCCCAGGCGGATGCTCGGGTGCTCGGCCAGCCAGGCCCGTTCCTCGGGCGTGAGCGTGAGGGCGCCGGCCAGCCCCGGCCAGCAGCAGGCCAGACACAGGAGAAGCACGGCCTGCAGACGCTGCATGAGGCGGTCTCGCGGTGGACGGGAATATAAGCGGAAGTGTAGACGCCGGGCGGCGGGGCAAGCGGCAAAGAAAAACCCCCGGTTTTTCAGGCCGGGGGTTCGTTCGTCACTCGTCGAGGAAGGAGCGCAGGTGCTCGCTTCGCGACGGATGGCGCAGCTTGCGCAACGCCTTGGCTTCGATCTGGCGGATCCGCTCGCGGGTCACATCGAACTGCTTGCCGACTTCCTCGAGGGTGTGGTCGGTGTTCATGTCGATGCCGAAGCGCATGCGCAGCACCTTGGCTTCCCGGGCAGTGAGGCCGGCGAGGACTTCGCGGGTGGATTCCTTGAGGCTCTCGCTGGTCGCCATCTCGATCGGCGACTGCATGGTGGAGTCCTCGATGAAATCGCCCAGGTGCGAATCTTCGTCGTCACCGATCGGGGTTTCCATGGAGATCGGCTCTTTGGCGATCTTCAGTACCTTGCGGATCTTGTCCTCAGGCATGTCCATGCGCTCGCCAAGCTCTTCCGGGGTGGGCTCGCGACCCATTTCCTGGAGCATCTGGCGGGAGATGCGGTTGAGCTTGTTGATCGTCTCGATCATGTGCACCGGGATGCGGATGGTGCGTGCCTGGTCGGCGATCGAACGGGTGATCGCCTGGCGAATCCACCAGGTGGCGTAGGTGGAGAACTTGTAGCCGCGACGGTATTCGAACTTGTCCACCGCCTTCATCAGGCCGATGTTGCCTTCCTGGATCAGGTCGAGGAATTGCAGGCCGCGGTTGGTGTACTTCTTGGCGATGGAAATCACCAGGCGCAGGTTGGCCTCGACCATTTCCTTCTTCGCCCGGCGAGCCTTGGCTTCGCCGATCGACATCGCGCGGTTGATTTCCTTGATCTCGGCGACGGTCAGCTCGACCTCGCTTTCCAGGGCCGCCAGCTTCTGCTGGTTGCGCAGGATGTCGTCGCGCAGGCGCTCGATGGCCTCGGCGTACTTCGGCTTGCTCTTCAGGACGCTGTCGACCCACTTCTCGTCGGTCTCGTGGTTCGGGAACAGGCGCAGGAAGTCGGCACGCGGCATGCGCGCGTCACGCACGCAGAGCTGCATGATGGCGCGTTCCTGGGCGCGCACGCCTTCCAGGGCGGAGCGCACGCGGGCGACCAGGGCGTCGAACTGCTTGGGCACCAGCTTGATCGGCATGAACAGCTCGGCCAGGCCGGTGAGTTCGGCGGTGGCCTGCTTGCTGCCGCGACCGTGCTTCTTCAGGGCCTTCTTGGCCTTGTCGAGCTGCTCGGAGACCGCGGTGAAACGCAGGCGGGCTTCTTCCGGATCCGGACCGCCGTCGCCTTCGTCGTCGCTGTCGCTGCTGTCGTCGCTTTCTTCTTCCTCGTCGTCCTTCTCTTTCGAGTCGGCGGAATCGTCCTTCAGGTTGACCGGCTCCACCTCTTCGGCGGGCAGGCTGCCGTCATCGGGATCGATATAGCCGCTGAGGACATCGGAGAGGCGACCGCCTTCGGCGACGATGCGATTGTAGTCGGCCAGGATGCTGTCCACCGTGCCCGGGAACTGGGCGATGGCGCTCATCACTTCGCGGATGCCTTCCTCGATGCGCTTGGCGATTTCGATCTCGCCTTCGCGGGTCAGCAGTTCCACGGTACCCATTTCACGCATGTACATGCGCACCGGGTCGGTGGTGCGACCGATGTCGCTTTCCACCGCGGCCAGGGCCGCTGCGGCTTCTTCCGCTGCGGCTTCGTCGGTATCCGCCTCGGCCAGCAACAGGGCATCCGCATCCGGGGCTGTCTCGAATACGTTGATCCCCATGTCGTTGATCATGCGGATGATGTCTTCCACCTGTTCCGGATCGGAAATATCCTCCGGCAGGTGGTCGTTGACCTCCGCGTAAGTCAGGTATCCCTGCTCACGGCCTCGGGCGATCAACTCTTTCAGACGAGATTGCTGTTGCGCTTTTCCGGACATAACACCCTATCCACTGAAGGTCTTGGCGGGCAAAAAATAAGCAGAGGATTATACCTGATGCCTGGGCTGAGGCGCCAGTTCAGCTCTGGGAAGGCGATGAAGCGGCAACACTGTAGTGCTCTCTGAGCAAGGCTTTCTCTTCATCGGTCAGTTCACTGTAGCTCTTCTGCATGACGCTGCGTAAACGCTCCTCCCGCTCGCCGAAACGCTGGCTCTCGGAGAGTTTAGTAATGGTGTCGAAGAACTGCTTTTCAAGGTTCTCCTGGACGATCAGCCACTCCTTCTCGCCCAGGGCCTGCAGCAGGCGGCCCTGGGGCGTGCCGTGCCAGCGCGCGATGAGTTGCATCGAGCTCTGCCGCGGGTTCTTCTGCAGGGCTTCCAGCAGGGACACCAGCAACTGGGCGTAGGTATCCTGCTCCCTGGCGAGGGTGCCCGCATCGTCGACCTTCAAGGCCAACTGCGGATGATGCAGCAAGGTGCGCAGGGCGTTGAGGGTGGTGGACTCCACGCTGACCGGCGTTCGTTGCGGCGTCTTGAAGTCGCCGTGGCCGCCTTTGTCCCACTTCTTCTTGCCATCCCACTTCTTGCCGTCCCAGGGCTTCTTGTCCTTGTTCCAGCTCTTGCGCGGTTGCGCCTCGCCATAGCCTGGCGCAGCGTCGAACGGCGCATGGGAGGGCTCGTTCTCGTAGTAGGCGCTGGCGGCGAAATAGTCGTCGCCGTCCAAGGCGCCGCTCGCTCCGTGGTCCATGGACGGCGGCGGCGGGCTGTGGTGCGCCAGTTGTCCGATGTTTTCGCCGGACAGGCCGGTGATTTCCGACAGACGTTGTCGCATCAGCAGGCGCAGGTTGTTCCCGGGAATCTTCTCCAGCAGCGGCGCGGCGAGGGTCGCCAGGTGGGCCTTGCCTTCCAGGGTGGCGGGGTCGGCCTCGAGCATCAGTTGCTGGAAGAAGTACTCCGCCAGCGGCTGGGCCTGCTGGGTGATGCGTGCGCGGAAGGCATCCTCGCCCTCGGCGCGTACCAGGCTGTCCGGGTCCTCGCCCTCGGGGAGGAACAGGAAGCGCACGCGCTTGCCGTCCTGCAGGTTCGGCAGCACCGACTCCAGGGCGCGCCAGGCTGCCTTGCGCCCGGCCTGGTCGCCGTCGAAACAGAACAGGATGCTCGGTACCAGGCGGAACAGGCGCTTGATGTGTTCCTCGCTGGTCGCCGTGCCGAGGGTCGCCACCGCGTTGCGGATGCCTTGCTGGGCCAGGGCGATGACATCCATGTAGCCCTCGACCACCATGATCTCGTCGAGGTCGCGATTCTTCTGCCGGGCCTCGTAGAGTCCGTAGAGTTCCTGGCCCTTGTGGAAGACCGGAGTCTCCGGGGAGTTCAGGTACTTCGGCTTGTCGTCGCCGAGCACCCGGCCGCCGAAGGCGATGATCCGCCCGCGGCTGTCGCGGATCGGGAACATCACGCGATCGCGGAAGCGGTCGTAGCGCTTGCCGGTGTCGCTGTTCTCCACCAGCAGGCCGGCGTCGAGCATGGCCTTGAGTTGCAGGTTGTCGCCACCCAGGTGCTTGAGCAGGTTGTCCCAGCCGGGCGGGGCGAAGCCGAGGCCGAAGTCGCGGGCGATCTCGCCGGTCAGGCCGCGGCCCTTCAGGTAGTTCACCGCTGCCTTGCGCGCCGGGTGGCTTTTCAGCGCCTGCTTGTAGAACTCGGCGGCGGCGCTGAGCAGCGGATAGAGCGGCGAGTCGGTCGGCTGGCGCGGCGTGTGCCCGCGTCCGCCGCGTTCCTCGCGCGGCACGTCCATGCCGGCACGCTTGGCCAGTTCCTCGACCGCCTGGGGGAACTCCAGCTGGTCGTGGTCCATGACGAAGCCGAGCGCGTTGCCGCCGGCGCCGCAGCCGAAGCAGTAGTAGAACTGCTTGTCCGGGCTGACGGTGAACGAGGGAGTCTTTTCCTTGTGGAACGGGCAGCAGGCGCTGTAGTTCTTGCCGGTTTTCTTCAGCTGGATGCGCGAACTCACCACCTCGACGATGTCGGTGCGGTTCAGCAGGTCATCGATGAAGCTTTGCGGTATCAGGCCGGCCATGGTGTTCTCGAAAACGACGGCGCGTGGGCGCAGAGCGGCAGCATAGCAATTATCGCCGGGCCGATCAGGCCGGCGCGGTGTTTCAGGAGGAGAGGCGCGCCTTCAGGCGCTGGCTGACCTGTGCCATGTCGACGCGACCCTGGACCTGCGGTCGCAGCAGGTTCATCGCCTTGCCCATGTCCTGCGGACCCTGGGCGCCGCTGTCGACGATGCTGCGCTCGATCAGGGCGTCGATCTCATGGTCGTCCAGGGGCTTGGGCATGAAGTCCTGGAGCACGAGAATCTCGGCGGCCTCGACCTCGGCGAGGTCCTGGCGGCCGGCGTCGCTGAACTGGCGCTGGGCGTCGCGGCGCTGCTTGATCATCCGGTCGAGGATCAGCAGGGCTCGGGCGTCATCCACCTCGATGCGTTCGTCGACTTCGACGCGCTTGATGTCCGCGAGGGCCAGGCGCAACGTGGTCAGCCGCGGCTTGTCCTGGGCGCGCATGGCGACCTTGACGGCGTCGAGGAGGCGGGATTTGATTTCGCTCATGGCGGAAAGCCGAAAGCCCGGCCGAGGCCGGGCTGAGGCACGATCACTGACGCGTGGGCGTCGAGTGGATCAGTACAGGCGCTCGCGACGGCGCTGTTCGCGCTGTACTTTCTTCGCGTGGCGCTTCACTGCGGCAGCGGCCTTGCGCTTGCGCTCGGCAGTGGGCTTCTCGTAGAACTCGCGGCTGCGAACTTCAGCCAGTACACCTGCTTTTTCGCAGGAGCGCTTGAAACGACGCAGGGCTACGTCGAAGGGTTCGTTCTCTTTTACTTTGACGGCTGGCATCCAGGTCGTACCTTCACTGATTACCGGGGGTTGAACGTACTCCGGCAAGGTGGCGCGGATACGTCGGTTTTCAAGGGTTGCGGATATTAACGGTTCGGCCGGAGGAATGCAAAGCCTCCGATCGAAAAACACTGGTCTGGCGCAAAGCCGCCGATTATCATGCGCGGCTTCGTATTTGCCAAGCTCTAAGGCTCAAGCCCATGCGCGTGCTGGGACTGGAAACGTCCTGCGACGAAACCGGCGTCGCCCTTTACGACAGCGAACGCGGCCTGCTGGCCGACGCGCTGTTCAGTCAGATCGACCTCCATCGCGTCTACGGCGGCGTCGTGCCCGAGCTGGCCTCGCGCGACCACGTCAAGCGCATGCTGCCGCTGATCCGCCAGGTGCTCGACGAGTCCGGCTGCACGCCGGCGGATATCGACGCGATCGCCTATACCGCCGGTCCCGGCCTGGTCGGCGCCCTGCTGGTGGGGGCTTCCTGTGCCCAGGCAATGGCCTTCGCCTGGGGCGTGCCGGCGGTCGGCGTGCACCACATGGAAGGGCACCTGCTGGCGCCGATGCTGGAAGAGCAGCCACCGCGGTTCCCGTTCGTCGCCTTGCTGGTTTCCGGCGGTCACACCCAGTTGGTGCGGGTGGACGGCATCGGTCGCTACCAGTTGCTTGGCGAATCGGTGGACGATGCCGCCGGCGAAGCCTTCGACAAGACCGCCAAGCTGATCGGCCTGGGCTATCCCGGCGGTCCGGAAATCGCCCGCCTGGCGGAGCTCGGCACTCCTGGCCGCTTCGTGTTCCCGCGGCCGATGACCGATCGCCCCGGCCTGGACTTCAGCTTCAGTGGGCTCAAGACCTTTACCCTGAACACCTGGCAGCGTTGCGTCGAGGCCGGCGACGACAGCGAGCAGACCCGCTGCGACATCGCCCTGGCGTTCCAGACCGCGGTGGTCGAGACCCTGCTGATCAAGTGCCGTCGCGCCTTGAAGCAGACCGGCCTGAAGAACCTGGTGATCGCCGGCGGTGTCAGCGCCAACCAGGCGCTGCGCAGCGGCCTGGAAAAGATGCTCGGCGAAATGAAGGGGCAGGTGTTCTACGCCCGCCCGCGCTTCTGCACCGACAATGGCGCGATGATCGCCTACGCCGGCTGCCAGCGCCTGCTCGCCGGCCAGCATGACGGCCCGGCGATCAGCGTCCAGCCGCGCTGGCCGATGGAGTCGCTGCCGGCGGTCTGAGTGGCTGCCAGGTCGCAGTCAGGCAGGTGTCGATGACGCAGCTGGGCCAGACTGCATGAAGTTTTTTCCTTTTATGGATTAGAAATGCCGTTCGCGGCCGGCGAACAGATCGCGTAAGTTGGCGCGGTGCCGCCAGACGATCAGGCCGGTCAGCACGGTCATCGGCAGCAGCGCTCCGGGCTGCTGCCAGGCCAGCAACGGCAGGGTCAGCGGGGTGGCCACCAGCGAGGCGAGCGAGCTGGTGCGCGACAGCTTGAAGGTCAGCAGCCAGGCCGCTGCGGCCAGCAGTACGGCCGGCGGATAGAGGCCGAGGAGCATGCCCGCGGCGGTGGCGACACCCTTGCCGCCGCGGAAGTTGAAGTACAGCGGATACAGGTGGCCGATCACGGCGGCGATGCCGACCCAGGCCTCCTCCATCACGCCGAGCCCCAGCCAGCGGGCGACCAGCACCGGCAACAGGCCTTTGCCGACGTCGCCGAGCAGGGTCAGGATGGCGAGTTTCTTCCCGGCGACGCGCAGCATGTTGGTCGCGCCGGGGTTGCCGGAACCGCTGGCGCGCGGGTCCTGGGTGCCGAACCAGCGGCTGAGCAGGACGGCGAAGGAGAGGGAACCGAGCAGGTAGGCGAGGATCGCCAGTAGCCAGACCATGGATTCCACCGAGGACGAGGATGTCCTCGATTCTAACGGGGCGGCGCACGCTTGTCGTGGCATCCCTTGGAGCGGGTAGCGAAGTGGACAGAGTTTTTATCGAAGGCTTGGAGGTCGATACCGTCATCGGCGTGTACGACTGGGAGCGCGGCATCCGTCAGTGCCTGCGCCTGGACCTGACCCTGGGCTGGGACAACCGTCCGGCCGCCGCGGGCGACGATCTCGCCCTGGCGCTGGACTATGCCGCGTTGTCCGAGCGGGTGCAGGAGTTCGCCCGGGAATCGCATTTCCAGTTGGTGGAAACCTTCGCCGAGCGCCTCGCCGAGGTACTGATGGGCGAGCGCGGCATTCCCTGGCTGCGCATCCGCGTGACCAAGCCCGGCGCGGTGCCGGCGGCCCGTGGCGTTGGCGTGGAGATCGAACGCGGATGTCGCTGATCCCGGTCTACCTCGGCCTCGGCAGCAATGTCGAGCGTGAGCGCCACCTGCGTGCCGGCCTCGATGCGCTGGCCGGTTTCCTTCATGACCTGCGTTGCTCGCCGGTGTTCGAGAGCGAGCCGGTGGGTATCAAGAGCGGGCCGTTCTTCAACCTGGTGGTGTCTGCCCGCACCGATCTGCCGCTGGCCGAACTGAGCCTGCGACTCAAGCACATCGAGGCCGACAATGGCCGCTATGCGCCAGAGCGCAAGGGGCTGCCGCTGGATATCGACGTGCTGTTCTACGGCGACCTGGTGGGCGATTTCGATGGCCTGGTGCTGCCGCGCGCCGAAGTGCTGAAGAACGCTTTCGTGCTCTGGCCCTTGTCCGAGCTGGCGCCGAACCTGGAGCATCCGGTCGCCCGCCAGCCGCTGGGCGATCTCTGGCGCGAGACGAGGATCCAGCAGAAGCTCTGGCCGGCGCCATTCGAATGGCGTGGCCAGGCGTTGACTCCCGAAGCGCTGCTTCAGGCCTTTCCGCGTTCTTCCTTGTAGGCCTTGAGTGCGGCGAGGCGCGCACGCTTCAGCGCCTCGCCCAGTTCCGCGCCCTTCAAGCCCTTTTCCACCAGCGGCTTCACGCTGACTGCCCGCGCTGCCTGCGCCGCGCCGAGCAGGTAGGCGGCCTGCGGATAGTCCCGCTGTTCCAGGCCGAGGCGGCCGCGCGCGTCCATCTCGCTGGCGGCGACGAACTCCTCGAAACGCTGCGGGCGGCGATACACGTCGAAGCTCTGCAACAGCTCCAGCAGTGTATTCGGGCGCAGCTCCAGCGCCCGATGGGCGTGGGTGTGGTACTCGCCCACCAGGCGCGCCAGTTCCTGGCAGTCGCGCGGCACCCTGAAGCGCTGGTTCACCGCATCGATCAACGGCACGCCGCGAGCCTCGTGGGCGATATGGCGGGGCCAGTCCGCTTCGCTGGTGAGTCCCTTGCCCAGGTCGTGCAGGAGGCAAGCCCAGCGTACGCTGAGCGGCTGCCGGTGGCGGGCGCATTGCTGCAATACCGACAGGACATGGACGCCGGTATCGATTTCCGGATGGTGGGCCGCCGGCTGCGGTACGCCGAACAGCGCCTCGACTTCCGGGATCAGTTCGGCCAGGGCGCCGCAGTCGTGCAGGACCTGGATGAAGACCTCGGGGTTGGGTTCCATCAGGGCTCGGGAAATTTCCTTCCAACTGCGCTCCGGGGTCAGCGCCTGCAACTCGCCGGATTCCGCCAGTTGGCGCATCAGGGCGAGGGTTTCGGCGGCGATCCGGAAGCCCAGGCCGGCGTAGCGGGCGGCGAAGCGCGCTACGCGCAGGACCCGCAGGGGATCCTCGGCGAACGCCGGGGAAACGTGGCGCAGCAGGCGCGCCTCGAGGTCTGCCTGGCCGCCGTAGGGATCTATTACCCGGCCCTGTTCGTCCTCGGCCATGGCGTTGATGGTCAGGTCACGGCGAGTCAGGTCTTCCTCCAGGGTCACCTCGGGGCTGGCATGGAAGGTGAAGCCGCCGTAGCCGCGCCCGCTCTTCCGCTCGGTGCGCGCCAGGGCGTATTCCTCGCCGCTCTGCGGATGAAGGAAGACCGGGAAGTCGGCGCCCACCGGGCGGTAGCCGCGGGCTAGCATCTCGTCGCTGCTGGCACCGACCACCACCCAGTCGATATCGGTGACCGGACGGCCGAGAAGGCGATCGCGCACGGCGCCGCCGACCTTGTAAATCTGCATGGGAATCCTCCGCGTGATAGGCGGAAGTCTACCCCAGGGTGTCCTAGCGGGCGCGTGGAAGCTGCCGGAGCAGGGCGCCGACCGCCAGTTCGAGCTGTTCCGGATTGGCCCTGGCGGGGCTGAGGCCGGTGCTTACCATGCCTTCCCAGAGAACGCGCTCCTCCAGGTCGACCAGGCGCACGCGCAATGTTCCGGTTTCGTCGCGCAGGCGGTGGATCGCCAGATAAGGCCCCATGCCGGAGGTGGGCGGAAGGTCGGGGCGGAATTCCAGCGGTGCGTCGCGCAGCGCCAGCCAGTAGTAGACGCGGAATTGCGGGGTAGCGCTCTCGTGGTAGCCGTGGGCCGCCAGCCCCTGGCGCAGCTCTGCGTTTATCAGCGGATAGCGGTTGCGGTAGGGCAGGGCGTCGACCGCCTGTTCCGGCGGCATCAACTGGAAACCTTGCAGGCCGGGCAATCCGGCGCTGGCCGGATGGGTCACCCGGGCGCTGGGGATGTGGCTGGCGCAGGTGGCCAGGACGAGGCAGAGCAGGACGATGGCGAACAGGCGCATGGCGGCTCCCGTGGACGGCCGGCTTCTTGTTCTGCTGTGGGCGGCCCCGACCGTGCCGGCATGCTGGCCGGCGGTCGGGGCGGACGTCAACCGATCAAATGGGCGGGATGATCAGGTCCAGGCGCGGGTAGCCTTCCTCGCCTTCGCTGGCGCCCTTGGGCGGCATGTGGTGGGTCTGCACGAGCTGGTCGCCCTGCAGGGTCTCCAGGTGGATATCGAAGCCCCACAAGCGATGCAGGTGCTTGAGCACGTCGGCGGTGGAGTCGCTCAGCGGCTGGCGGTCGAACTGCTGGTGGCGCAGGGTCAGCGAGCGGTCGCCGCGACGGTCGACGTTCCAGATCTGGATGTTCGGCTCGCGGTTGCCGAGGTTGTACTGCGCCGCCAGGGTCTCGCGGATGGTGCGGTAGCCGGCTTCGTCGTGGATCGCCGCGACCAGCAGGTCGTCCTTCTGGTCGTCGTCGAGAATGCTGAACAGCTTCAGGTCGCGAATCACCTTGGGCGAGAGGAACTGCAGGATGAAGCTTTCGTCCTTGAAGCTCTTCATGGCGAACTTCAGCGTGGCCAGCCAGTCGCTGCCGGCGATATCCGGGAACCAGCGGCGGTCCTCGTCGGTAGGTTCCTCGCAGATGCGGCGGATGTCGCGGTACATGGCGAAGCCCAGGGCGTAGGGGTTGATGCCGCTGTAGTAGGGGCTGTCGAAGGACGGCTGGTAGACCACGCTGGTGTGGTATTGCAAGAACTCCATCATGAAGCCGTCGTTGACCAGGCCTTCGTCGTAGAGGTCGTTGAGCAGCGTGTAGTGCCAGAAGGTCGCCCAGCCTTCGTTCATCACCTGGGTCTGGCGTTGCGGGTAGAAATACTGGGCGATCTTGCGCACGATGCGGATCACCTCGCGCTGCCAGGGCTCCAGCAGCGGCGCGTTCTTCTCGATGAAGTAGAGGATGTTCTCCTGCGGCTCGCTCGGATAGCGCGCCATGGATTGTTCCTTATCCTTGCCGCCGACGCGCGGGATGGTCCGCCAGAGGTCGTTGACCTGGCGCTGGATCAGTTCCTCGCGCTCCTTCTGCCGCTGCCGCTCCTCTTCCGCGGAAATCGGGTAGGGACGCTTGTAGCGGTCGACACCGTAGTTCATCAGGGCGTGGCAGGAGTCGAGCAGGTCTTCCACCGCGTCGATCCCGTAGCGCTCCTCGCACTGCATGATGTACTGCTTGGCGAACACCAGGTAATCGATGATCGAACTGGCATCGGTCCAGGTGCGGAACAGGTAGTTGCCCTTGAAGAAACTGTTGTGCCCGTAGCAGGCGTGGGCGATCACCAGCGCCTGCATGTACTGGGTGTTTTCCTCCATCAGGTAGGCGATGCAGGGGTCGGAGTTGATCACGATCTCGTAGGCCAGGCCCATCTGGCCACGCTTGTAGTTCTTTTCCGTGCTGAGGAAGTGCTTGCCGTAGGACCAGTGATTATAGCCGATCGGCATGCCCACCGAGGCGTAGGCGTCCATCATCTGCTCGGCGGTGATCACCTCGATCTGGTTCGGATAGGTATCCAGGGCATAGCGCTCGGCGATCCTGCTGATTTCCCGGTCGTACTGCTGGATCAGCTCGAAGGTCCATTCCGAGCCGGTGGCGATGGGCTGGCGCTTGCTCATGCGACGAGCCTCCTCTGGAACAGCTCGCGGAACACCGGGTAGATGTCCGATGCCGAGACGATCTGCTGCTGGGCGAAGCTGTCTTCGAAGGCTTCGCGCACGCGCTCGTACTCGAACCACAGGGCCTGGTGTTCGCGCGGGGTGATCTCGACGTAGGTGTAGTACTGGACGAACGGCATGATCTGCTTGAGGAGGATGTCCCGGCACACCGGCGAGTCGTCGTTCCAGTTGTCGCCGTCCGAGGCCTGGGCGGCGTAGATGTTCCACTCATGGGTCGGATAACGCTCGGCCATGATCTCCTGCATCATCTTCAGCGCGCTGGAGACGATAGTGCCGCCGGTCTCGCGGGAGTAGAAGAACTCCTCCTCGTCGACCTCGCGGGCGCTGGTGTGGTGGCGGATGAACACCACTTCGATCTTCTCGTAGTTCCGCTTGAGGAACAGGTAGAGCAGGATGAAGAAGCGCTTGGCGATGTCCTTGGTCGCCTGGGTCATCGAGCCGGAGACGTCCATCAGGCAGAACATCACCGCCTTGGAGGTGGGGTTGGGCTGCTTGACCAGCAGGTTGTACTTGAGATCGAAGGTATCGAGGAACGGTACCCGGTCGATGCGCGCGCGGAGCTTGGCGATTTCCAGCTCGAGTTCCTGGATATCGCCGAGGTTGTCCGGCTCTTCGCGCTTGATTCGCTCCAGTTCCTTCAGCGCCGCGCGCAGCTTGGCCCGGCTGCCGCCGGACAGCGCGATGCGCCGCGCATGGGCCGAGCGCAGGGTGCGGACGATGTTGATGCGCGACGGGTTGCCGTCGTTGCTGATGCCGGCGCGGACGGTCTTGAAGGTGTCGGTGCCGGTGATGTGGCGCTTGACCAGGTTGGGCAGCTCCAGGTCCTCGAACATGAAGTCGAGGAACTCCTCCTGGGTGATCTGGAAGACGAAGTCGTCCATGCCTTCGCCGCTGTTGCTGGCCTTGCCGCCGCCGCGGCCACCCCCGCCGCCGGATGGGCGGGCGATGTGCTCGCCGGCGGTGAATTCCTTGTTGCCGGGGTGGACGACGGTCTGCCGCCCGCCGCGGCCATGGTGCAGCACCGGTTCGTCGATATCGCGCCCGGGAATGCTGATCTGCTCGCCGTGCTCCATGTCGGTGATGGAACGCCGGCTGACGGCCTCCTCGACGGCCTTCTTGATGTGTTCACGGTAGCGCCTCAGGAAGCGCTGGCGGTTCACCGTGCTCTTGTTCTTGCCGTTCAGACGCCGGTCGATGACGTAGCTCATGAATGCTCCTCAGGGCCTGTGGCGCCCCGCCGGAGCGGAGGCGCCGAGGTCCGAATGCGACGGCGACCGGTACGGTCGCAGCGACCGTACCGATGGCAGACTACTGCGACTTGCGAACCCGCAGGTACCATTCCGACAGCAGGCGGACCTGCTTCTCGGTGTAGCCGCGCTCGACCATGCGTTTGACGAAGTCGTTGTGCTTCTGCTGGTCCTCCTTGCTGGCCTTGGCGTTGAAGCTGATGACCGGAAGCAGGTCCTCGGTGTTGGAGAACATCTTCTTCTCGATCACCACGCGCAGCTTCTCGTAGGACAGCCAGCTCGGGTTCTTGCCGTTGTTGCCGGCGCGGGCGCGCAGCACGAAGTTGACGATCTCGTTGCGGAAGTCCTTCGGGTTGCTGATGCCCGCGGGTTTCTCGATCTTCTCCAGTTCCTCGTTGAGGGCGGCGCGGTTGAGGATCTCGCCGGTTTCCGGGTCGCGGTATTCCTGATCCTGGATCCAGAAGTCGGCGTACAGCACATAGCGGTCGAAGATGTTCTGACCGTATTCGCTGTAGGACTCCAGGTAGGCGGTCTGGATTTCCTTGCCGATGAACTCGACGTAGCGCGGCGCCAGGTATTCCTTGATGAAGCGCAGGTAGCGCTCGCGGGTTTCCGGCTGGAACTGTTCCTGCTCGATCTGCTGTTCGAGGACGTAGAGCAGGTGCACCGGGTTGGCCGCTACCTCGTGCGGGTCGAAGTTGAATACCTTGGAGAGGATCTTGAAGGCGAAGCGGGTGGAAAGCCCGGCCATGCCTTCGTCGACCCCGGCCGAGTCGCGGTATTCCTGGATCGACTTGGCCTTGGGATCGGTATCTTTCAGGTTTTCGCCGTCATATACCCGCATCTTCGAGTAGATATTCGAGTTTTCCGGCTCTTTCAGCCTCGACAGCACGGAGAACTGCGAGAGCATCTTCAGGGTGTCCGGCGCGCAGTGGGCATGCGCCAGCGAGCTGTTGACCAGCAACTTATCGTAGATCTTGATCTCGTCCGCCACGCGCAGGCAGTACGGCACCTTGACGATGTAGATGCGGTCGATGAAGGCCTCGTTGTTTTTGTTGTTGCGGAAGCTGTGCCATTCCGACTCGTTGGAGTGAGCCAGGATGATGCCGCTGTAGGGCAGGGCGCCGAGGCCTTCGGTGCTGTTGTAGTTGCCTTCCTGGGTCGCGGTCAGCAGCGGGTGCAGGACCTTGATCGGGGCCTTGAACATCTCGACGAATTCCATCAGGCCCTGGTTGGCCCGGCAGAGGGCGCCCGAATAGCTGTAGGCGTCCGCGTCGTTCTGCGGGTATTCCTCCAGCTTGCGGATGTCGACCTTGCCGACCAGCGCGGATATGTCCTGGTTGTTCTCGTCGCCGGGTTCGGTCTTGGCGATGGCGATCTGGTTGAGGATCGAGGGGTACAGCTTGACCACGCGGAACTGGCTGATGTCGCCGCCGAACTCGTTGAGGCGCTTGGTTGCCCAGGGCGACATGATCGAGCGCAGGTAGCGCCTCGGGATGCCGTAGTCCTCCTCGAGGATGGCGCCGTCTTCGTCGGGGTTGAACAAGCCCAGCGGCGACTCGAAGACCGGCGAGCCCTTGATCGCGTAGAAGGGCACCTTCTCCATCAGTTGCTTGAGTTTTTCCGCCAGGGAGGATTTACCGCCGCCGACCGGGCCGAGCAGGTAAAGGATCTGCTTCTTCTCCTCCAGGCCCTGGGCCGCATGGCGGAAGAACGCGACGATCTGGTCGATGCATTCCTCCATGCCGTGGAAGTCGGCGAACGCCGGGTAGCGGCGAATCACCTTGTTGGAGAAGATCCGCGACAGCCTGGAGTCCACCGAGGTGTCCAGCAATTCCGGCTCGCCGATCGCCATCAGCAGGCGCTCGGCGGCAGAGGCATAGGCTGTCTTGTCTTGCTTGCAGAGGTCGAGATATTCCTGGAGGGAATATTCCTCTTGGCGGGTCGCTTCGAAGCGTTCCTGGAAGTGACTGAAAATGCTCATGACGTCTCCTCGCTCGATGCAGTGAGCCGGCGCGGGATCGGTCGTGCGGGTGCGGGGGGGCCGCCAGCCAGGCCGGCGAGAATCCCCCAGACTCCGTCGCTGCACGGTGCTTCCCTTTCCGCCAGCGCTCCTAACGGTCACAGCCGATGGCCCGGAAGCCGGTGTGCCGGCTCTCCCCTGTTTTGGATGGCCTGAGGAAAAGAATAGTTCGTTCTGGACGGAGTAAAGGAAGAAAGGCGAGAGAAGTTACAGTTTTTTTGGCGGGGTAGCGGCGTGGCCTACTCCGCTTCGCCGCTGCTGGTATCCGCGGGATAGACGCTGCGCCATAGCTCGAAGCCGCCGTCGAGGCTGTAGACGTCGCTGAAGCCCTGCTGGATGAAATAGGCGGCGGCGCTCTGGCTGGAGTTGCCGTGGTAGCAGACCACCACCAGCGGAGCGTCGAGGTCGGCGGCGGCGATGAAGTCCGCCACCGAGTGGTTGTCGATGTGCCGCGAGCCGCTGATATGGCCGACAGCGAAGCTCTGCGGGTCGCGGATGTCGACCACCTGGGCGCCGTTTTCGCGGAGCTGGCGGACCTGTTCGGGGGCGATGCGCTGGAAGGTGTCGCTCATGTCGGGGTACCTGTGTACAGGGCGTCCACCGGACGCCGGGGATTCATGCGGGCGTGGCGGCGGGTCTGGCCGGCGCGCGCTGTTCGGCGCAATCGCAGCTCAGGCGTTCGCCGCTGTCGACGTTCAACAGGGTCATCCGCGCGCCCCAGACGCAGCCGGTATCCAGGGCGAACAGGCCGGGCTCGTCGCAGTGGCCTTCGAGGGCCGCCCAGTGGCCGAAGATGATCTTCTCGCCGCGGGTCTTGCGCGAAGGGAAGCTGAACCAGGGGGCGTAGCCGGGCGGCGCGGTGTCGAGGCCTTCCTTGCTCTTCAGGTCGAGCTTGCCATCTTCGGTGCAGAAACGCATGCGGGTGAAGTAGTTGGTGATCACCCTCAGGCGGTCGATGCCATGCAGCTTCTTGTCCCACTTGGCCGGCTCGTTGCCGTACATGCCGTCGAGGAACAGCGGCAGGCGCTGGTCGTCGCGCAATGCTTGCTCCACCTCGGCTGCGCGCAGGCGGGCTTTTTCCAAGCTCCACTGCGGGGGGATGCCGGCATGCACCAGGGCGACCTTGCGTTGTTCGTCGTAGTGCAGCAGCGGCAGGCGACGCAGCCAGTCGAGCAGTGGCTCGCGGTCCGGCGCCTCGAGGATTTCCCGCAGCGTGTCGGACTTCTTCAGGCGCTCGGACTTGTGCGCCACCGCCAGCAGGTGCAGGTCGTGGTTGCCCAGAACGCTGACCACCGACTCGCGCATGGCATAGAGGAAGCGCAGCGTCTCCAGGGACTGCGGGCCGCGGTTGACCAGGTCGCCGACCAGCCACAGGCGGTCCTTGGCCGGGTCGAAGGCGACGCGCTCCAGCAGGCATTTCAGGGGATCCAGGCAACCCTGCAGGTCGCCTACCGCGTAGACCGCCATCAGTGCAGCGCTCCCGGTACGGCCAGGCGAAACACCGGGATCGCGGCGTCGAAGGCGATTCCGTCGCTGCCGAGCATCTGGTAGCTGCCGCGCATGCTGCCGACCCGGGTCGCCAGCACCGTGCCGCTGGTGTAGGTGTGTTGCGCGCCGGGGGCGATCAGCGGTTGCTCGCCGACCACGCCGGCGCCGCGAACTTCCTGGGTACGGCCGTCGCCGTCGGTGATGATCCAGTGGCGCGACAGCAGTTGGGCCGGAACCTCGCCCTGGTTCTCGATGGTCACCGTGTAGGCGAAGGCGAAACGGTTCTGCTCTGGGGCGGACTGTTCCGGAAGGTAGCGGGTGTCGACCCTGACGTTGACCTGGTGCTGGGTATCGCTCATACGGCTTGCCTGATTCCTGACGAGTGTCTCACCAGACTAACGATTGCCTGGCAGCTCGGCCAGCCGGTTGGCCAGGCGGACGAATGCGGCCAGGTCGAGTTGTTCGGGACGGAGGGTCGGATCGACCTCTGCGGCCTCGATGTCCTCGACGCTCAGGAGAGGCTTGAGGGTGTTGCGCAGGGTCTTGCGGCGCTGGTTGAAGGCCTCGCGGACCACCCGCTCGAGCAGTTTCGGATCGCGTGCCGGATGGGGCGGCTCGGCGAAGGGGGTGAGACGGACGATGGCCGAGTCGACCTTGGGCGGCGGGTTGAACGCGCCGGGGCCGACGTTGAACAGGTGCTCCACCCGACAGTGATACTGGACCATGATCGAAAGCCGGCCCCAGTCCCCGCCGCCCGGCGTGGCCGCCAGGCGCTCGACCACTTCCTTCTGCAGCATGAAGTGCATGTCCTCGATCACCGGCGCGTACTCCAGCAGATGGAAGATCAGTGGCGTGGAGATGTTGTAGGGCAGGTTGCCGACCACTCGCAGCTTCTCGCCGCTCTCCACCAGCGAGGCGAAATCGAACTTGAGGGCGTCGCCCTGGTGCAGGCTGAAGCGCGACTCGAGGCCGAATTTCAGCTTCAACAGGGGGATCAGGTCCTGGTCGAGCTCGATCACGTCCAGGCGTGCGCCGCTGCCCAGCAGTCCCTCGGTCAGGGCGCCCTGGCCCGGGCCGATCTCCAGCAGGCGCTGACCCTCGCGGGCATGGATGGCACGGAGGATGCGGTGAATCACCCCGGCATCGTGCAGGAAGTTCTGGCCGAAGCGCTTGCGCGCGCGGTGTTGGTAAAGCTCGGACATTGGAAACGGTTCCAGGCTGCGGGCCCCAGGCCAAGGCGGGAGGCGCGGATGCGAAAGGGCGCCATTTTAACAGCGAAGCGTCGGGCCGGCAGGGCTAAACGATGGCCGACCGCCGTCAGCAGCGGCTGGCCGCCATCTGGTAGGCGGTTTCCAGGGCGACCTGCAGGCTGCCGCTATCGATGCGGCCGCTTCCGGCCAGGTCGAGCGCGGTACCGTGGTCGACAGAGGTGCGGATGATCGGCAGGCCGAGGGTCACGTTCACGGCGGCACCGAAGCCCTTGTACTTGAGCACGGGGAGACCCTGGTCGTGGTACATCGCCAGCACCGCGTCGCAATGCTCCAGGTGCTTGGGAGTGAACAGGGTGTCGGCCGGCAGCGGGCCGACCAGGTCGAGGCCTTCGCCACGCAGGCGCTCGAGGCAGGGTTCGATCACCTCGATCTCTTCCCGGCCCAGGTGACCGCCTTCGCCGGCGTGCGGGTTGAGTCCGCAGACCAGGATGCGCGGATGGGCGATGCCGAACTTGTCGCGCAGGTCGGCGTGGAGGATGCGCGCGACCCGGGACAGGCGCTCGTCGCTAATGGCGTCGGCGACCTCGCGCAGCGGCAGGTGGGTGGTCGCCAGGGCCACGCGCAGGCCACGAGTGGCCAGCATCATCACCACCTGGGCGGTGTGGGTGAGGTCGGCGAGGAATTCGGTATGGCCGGAAAAGGGGATGCCGGCTTCGTTGATCACGCCCTTGTGCACCGGTGCGGTGATCATCCCGGCGAAGTGCCCGTCGAGGCAGCCCTGGCCGGCGCGGGTCAGGGTTTCCAGGACGTAGGCGGCGTTGGCTCGGTCCAATTGCCCGGGCCGGACCGGGGCGGCCAGGGGCGTATCCCATACGTACAGTTGGCCGGCCTTGGCCGGTCGCTCTGGCCAGGCGGCCGGGGAAACGTCCTTAAGGTCGATCGCCAGGCCCAGTTGGCCGGCGCGCTCTTGCAGGAGCGTGCGGCTGGCGATGGCGATCAGGGGGTGGGGCTGGGCGGAGCGGGCGAGCAGCAGGCACAGATCGGGTCCGATACCTGCCGGCTCGCCTGGAGTGAGCGCGAAGTGCAGGCTCACTGCTTGATTTCCACGTAGGCCTCGTCGCGGATCTGCCGCAGCCAGGCTTGCAGTTCCTCGTCGTACTTGCGGTTGCGCAGTACGCTTACCGCCTGCTGCTCGCGGAACTTCTCGCTGCTGTCGGTGGCGCGACGGCCGAGGACCTGCAGGATGTGCCAGCCGAACTGCGAGCGGAACGGCTTGGACAGCTCGCCCTGCGGGGTATCGTTCATCACCTGACGGAACTCGGGCACCAGGGCTTCTGGGTCGATCCAGTTCAGGTCGCCGCCGTTGAGGGCGGAACCCGGATCTTCGGAGAAGCTCTTCGCCAGTTCGCCGAAGTCTTCCCCGGACTGGATGCGCTCGTACAGCTTCTGCGCCAGCTTCTCGGTCTCCGCTTCGCTGCGGATCTCGCTGGGCTTGAGCAGGATATGGCGGACATGCACCTCGTCACGGACCATCTTGCTGCCGCCGCGCTTCTCTTCCAGCTTGAGGATGATGAAGCCGCCGGGGGTGCGGACAGGCTCGGTGACGTCGCCGACGGCCAGGGAGCCGATCATGCTGTCGAACGGCTGCGGCAACTGGGCAGCCTTGCGCCAGCCGATCTCGCCGCCTTCCAGGGCGTTGTCGCCGGCCGAGCGGGAAATCGCCAGTTGGCCGAAGTCGGCGCCCTGCTTGAGCTGCTGGTAGAGCTCCTGGGCCTGCCTTGCGGCGGCCTGGATCACGTCCGAGGACGCGGCTTCCGGCACCGGGATCAGGATATTGGCCAGGCGGTACTCTTCGGAAAGCTGGATCTTGCCCATGTCCGAGGCAAGGAAGTTCTTCACCTCCTGCTCGCTGACCTGGATGCGCTCGGCGACCCGGCGCTGACGCACACGGCTGATCACCATCTCGCGACGGACTTGCTCGCGGGCGTCGGCGTAGGACAGGCCGTCGCGGGTGAGGGCGGCCTGGAACTGCTCCAGGCTCATGCCGTTGCGCTGGGCGATGGTGCCCATCGCCTGGTTCAGCTCCTCGTCGGAGATACGGATGCCGGAGCGGTCGCCGATCTGCTGCTGGATGTTCTCGATGATCAGGCGTTCCAGCACCTGCTGGGTCAGCACGTGCTCGGGCGGCAGCGGCGCGCCGCGCTTGAGCAGCGTCTGGTGCACTTCACGCAGGCGCTGGTCGAGCTGGCTCTGCATGATCACATCGTTGTCGACGATGGCGACGACCCGGTCCAGTGGTACCACTTCGGCATGCGCGAAGGAGCAAAGGAGTGCTGCGCCCAATGCAAGGGGGCGCAGCCGATTACATAGCTTGATCTTCACGTTGACGATAACCTTGGATGCCTTTGTCGAGGAACGTTTCCGTCTTGTTGCCTACGATGCCGCCGAGGCCCTTCAGGACGATCTGCAGGAAGACGCCGCGGTCGGCCTTTGCGTTCTGCGTAAGGAAGGCATCGTCGTCCACATCCAGCCAATAACGGTTGATCAGACGCAGCTTCCAGCAGCAGCTGTCGTATTCGAAGCCACCGAAGGCTTCGAGGGTGCGGTTCTTGTTGTAGTCGTACTGCCAGCGGGCGAGCACGGACCACTGCGGCACCATCGGCCAGATGACCGAGAAGTCGTGCTGTTTGATGATGTCGTCCTCGCGGCCGTACATGAACCGTCCCGTGGAGCTGTTGAAGCGGCGAGCATCTTCGCGGTAGCGATAGCCAGCATTGACCACCTTGTTTGGATTGTCTTCTGGCTGATAGTGGAACATGGCGCTGCCAGATTCTGTACGACTGGTGTTGGGATTCCAGTTGAAGTCGGAGCTGACCCTCCAGTCGCGGTTGAAGCGGTATTGCCCCATCAGTGCATATGGAGAACGCCAGCTATCGGTATCCGGATCTTTCAGATCAGGATTGGTCGCACGCAGACGATCCAAATCTTTTTCGGTCAGGCCGGGCAGTTGTACACGACGATCACGGAAGTAGTAAATCTGTCCAGCACTCAAGCTGGCGCGCTCGAATCCATTGGGTTCGATGAAGCGGGTAGTCACGCCGAGCGACAATTGGTTGGCGTCTCCGATACGGTCACGGCCGGAGAACCGATTCTCTCGCCAGAGGGAGTCATAGCTGAACGACGGTTCGCTGGTGTCGAATACTGGAATATTGTCCTGGTCCTTGTACGGAACGTACAGATACATCGCTCTTGGTTCCAGGGTTTGCCGAAACTGCGTGCCGGCAAAGGTCATATCACGGTCAAAATACAGGCCACTGTCAACCTTGGCCAACGGAAGCGAGCGATCCTGACTGCTATCGAATGTTTCGTCATATGCAGTAAGGGTTTGCTTGCCCTGGCTGTCCAGATCCAGATCGTACTTCGTATAGAGGAACTTCAGGGTCGGGGTCAGATAACCCCAACTCCGGGTCATCGGCAGACTCATGCCGGGTTCCAGGTGTGCCCGGTCGCCATTGGCCCGGGCCAGACCCTTCAGGTTGTTGTCGACACGGGGTACTCGGGAACCGATAGGGTCGTTCTCGTCCGCGATGTAGTATCCGTCATCGAGGTCTCTGTCGAAGCGGACGAATTCGGTTTTGTAGTCGAATTTCAGGCCGCCCGGATTGTATGGCAAGAAACCGTCGAAGGTGACCTGCGGCAGACGGTTGTAAGGCGTCACGTCGGTGGTGGTCGCCAGTTGATAACCTTGCAGGTTCAGGCGACCGGTAAAGGTATCGCCCCGGTAGGTCACGCTGCCGCGCTGATTGACATAGGTGGTACTGCCTACACCCAGGTCAGTATCCAGGTCCTGGAAGTAATAGGGATCGCTGATCCGCGTGTAGTCGACCTCGGCCAGCCAGCGCGAATCGAGGCCGGTGGTGTTCTTGAGGCCGTACAGCCAGCGGTCCTTGCTGTAGTCCGGGAAGTTCTCGCGGTGATCGTCCTTGTCGTTCAGGTAGGCGGCGTTGACGGTGCCTTCGCTGCTGTGGGTCAGGTAGCGGAACTCGCCTTCCAGCATCATGCCGCGCTTGGCCATGTAGCGCGGGTACAACGTGGCGTCGTAGTTCGGCGCCAGGTTGAAGTAGTACGGGGTGACCAGGGTGAAGCCGGTGTCGCTGGTGCTGCTGAAGCTCGGCGGCAGGAAGCCGGACTGGCGGCGGTCGTCGATCGGGAAATAGATGTACGGGGTGTAGAACACCGGGAAATCTTTGACCCGGAGGGTCGCGTTGGTCGCGGTGCCGAAGCCGGTGGCCGGGTTCAGCTTGACGTTGTTGCCCTTCAGAGTCCAGGCGTTGCTGCTCGGTTCGCAGCGGGTGTAGGTGCCATCCTTGAGCATGATGATGGCGTTCTCGCTGCGCTTGGCGTAGAGCGCGCTGCCGCGGGCATGGGCCTTGTGGATCACGTACTCGGCGTTGTCGACCTGGGCCTCGCCGTTGTCCAGCTGGACCTGGGCGTGGTCACCGACCACCAGCATGCCCTTGTCGCGCAGCTTGACGTTGCCGACCAGTTCGCCGCGGTTTTCCAGCTGATGCAGGTTGGCCTCGTCGCCTTCCACCTGCATGCTGCCCTGGCGCAGGACCACGTCACCGGCGAGGGTGGCGATCTGTTTTTCCTGCTCGTAGCGCGAAGCCTTGGCGGATACGTAGGTCGGGCTCTCGTCGCTGGGCGCGCCGTCATCCATGCCCGGACGCACCGGCTCGATGTAGGAGCCGCCGCAATAGGGGCCGATTTCCGCCAACTGGGCGGCGGTCAGTTTTTCCCGAGGAATCCAGTCGAGGTGCGAGTAGTCCGCACTGCGGGACTTCAGCGCGCGACCGCCGGACTCGGTGACCAGGCGCTGGGTCGGCTCTGCCTCGACGGCTTCGCCTCCGCTGCCGGATACACTGGTGCCCGCCGCGGCGGTGCTGACCGAGGTCGCGGTATGCGCCGGGCGCGGTGGCAGGTTGGCATTGGCGTTCTGCAGCGGGGAGCAATCCCAGCCGCCGGTGGCCGATACCTTGCAGTCGAACTGATCGGCGGCCTGTACAGTCAATGCTGCGACCGGCTGCAGAGCCAGCAGGCTGCCGGTGACCAGCAGGGGAAACTTTCTTCGAAACACGAGGGATTTCACTGCCATCTTGTTAATCCGGGCTTCCTGCGCGCCATCGGCCCGGTGGGCCGCACGCCTCTCGATGGGCTGAAAAAGATGCTGGATAATAAAGCATGACCTGCGCAACGGCTAGGGCCGTGGAGAACCCCGTAAATGTCTGATGATGCCCGTTTCCAGCAGCTGAATCGCTGGTTGGACTCTTGTTTGCCCGAGTTGTTCGTTGCCGAAGGTTGGGGGGAAGTGCCCCCCGCCGAACTGATCCCGGCCAGTAGCGACGCCAGCTTCCGTCGTTATTTCCGCTGGCAGGGAGGGGACCGCAGCCTGGTGGTGATGGACGCGCCGCCGCCCCAGGAAGACTGCCGACCGTTCGTCAAGGTCGCCGGACTGCTCGCCGGAGCCGGCGTGCATGTGCCGAGGATTCTCGCCCAGGATCTGGAGAACGGTTTCCTGCTGCTCAGTGACCTGGGCCGGCAGACCTACCTCGACGTGCTTCATCCCGGGAATGCCGACGAGCTGTTCGAACCGGCCCTGGATGCGCTGATCGCCTTCCAGAAGGTCGATGTCGCCGGTGTCCTGCCTGCCTACGACGAAGCGGTGCTGCGCCGCGAGCTGCAGCTGTTCCCCGACTGGTACCTGGCCCGCCACCTCGGCGTGGAGCTGGAGGGCGAGACGCTGGCCCGCTGGAAACGGATCTGCGACCTGCTGGTACGCAGCGCGCTGGAGCAACCGCGGGTGTTCGTCCATCGCGACTATATGCCGCGCAATCTGATGCTCAGCGAGCCCAACCCGGGCGTCCTCGACTTCCAGGACGCCCTGCACGGCCCGGTCACCTACGATGTCACCTGCCTGTACAAGGACGCCTTCGTCAGTTGGCCGGAGCCGCGCGTGCATGCCGCGCTGAACCGTTACTGGAAGAAGGCGACCTGGGCCGGCATCCCGCTGCCGCCAAGCTTCGAAGACTTCCTCCGTGCCAGCGACCTGATGGGCGTGCAGCGCCACCTGAAGGTGATTGGCATCTTCGCCCGTATCTGTCACCGCGACGGCAAGCCGCGCTACCTGGGTGACGTGCCGCGCTTCTTCCGTTATCTGGAAACCGCCGTGGCGCGCCGTCCCGAGCTGGCCGAACTGGGCGAGCTGCTGGCCTCGCTGCCGCAGGGAGCCGAGGCATGAAGGCGATGATCCTCGCCGCCGGGCGTGGCGAGCGCATGCGGCCGACCACCCTGCACACGCCCAAGCCGCTGATCGAGGCCGCCGGCGTGCCATTGATCGAGCGTCAGTTGCTGGCGCTGCGCCAGGCCGGAGTCGACGACTGGGTGATCAACCATGCCTGGCTTGGCGAGCAGATCGAGGCCTATCTCGGCGACGGTTCGCGCCTGGGCGGGCGGATCGCCTATTCCCCGGAGGGTGAACCGCTGGAAACCGGTGGCGGAATCTTCCGCGCCCTGCCGTTGCTCGGCGAGCAGCCGTTCCTGTTGCTCAACGGCGATGTCTGGAGCGACTTCGACTACTCTCGGCTGCATCTTGCCGACGGCGACCTGGCGCATCTGGTGCTGGTCGACAACCCGGCGCACCATCCCGCCGGCGATTTCCACCTGGATGCCGGCGGACGGGTGGGCGAGACCCGCGAAGCGGGCGGCAACCTTACCTACAGCGGGATCGCCGTACTGCATCCCGCGCTGTTCGAGGGCTGCCAGCCGGGCGCCTTCAAGCTGGCGCCGCTATTGCGCAAGGCCATCGCCGCGGGGCGGGTCAGCGGCGAACACCATCGTGGGCAGTGGGTCGACGTCGGTACCCACGAGCGCCTGGCGGAAGTCGAGCGATTGCTGGCGGAGCACGCCTGAGATGCTCTGGCCCGCTACGCTGATCGGAGCCGGAGCCGGCTGGGCCCTGGCCAGCATCCCCGGCGCCCTGCTCGGCGGCCTGCTGGGGCAACTGCTGGACCGCAGGTTGCGCCTGGAGTCCTGGCGCGGCCTGCTGGCGCGCTTGCGCGGGCGGGCGGTGAACGATGAGGACGACCTGCTGTTCCAGTTGCTCGGCTATCTGGCCAAGAGCGGCGGGCGGGTGGAGGAGATGCATATCCGCCAGGCGCGCGAGGAGATGGCGTTGCGCAAGCTCGATAGGCGAGCCCAGCGGCGTGCCATCGCGTCCTTCGGCAAGGGCAAGGCCGGCATCGCCCATCTGCAGGCGGAGGTCGCGCGTCTGAAGGGCGAACGTGCGGAGGCAGTATTGCTCGCCTGCTGGCGGATGGCCTGGGCTGGCGGCGTGCTCAGCCAGTCGGCGCGACAACTGGTGTTGCAATGGGGGCGCTGGCTGGGTTGGTCGGCGGAGCGAACGGAACGCTTGTCGGCGCGGGTCATGCCGAAGCGGACGCGCGCTGTCGCCCGGGATAGCTACCGTGAGGCCCTGCTGCTGCTCGGCGTGGAGGCCGGAAGCGAGCCGGCGCTGATCAAACGCGCCTATCGCAAGCTGATCAGCCAGCACCATCCGGACAAACTGGCGGGAGCCGGCGCCAGCGTCGAGCGCGTGCGTGCGGCTACCGAGAAAACCCGTGAATTGCAGGCGGCCTACGCCCTGGTCCGAGAGCGTGAGGGGTTCCGCTGATCACTCCGCAGGTTTCTGCGCATCGGCCTGCAGGTGAAGGCTGAGCCAGCCGCGGATTCGTCGGTACAGTTGCTCCTGCTCCGCCTTGGGGTCGGCCGGTAGCGCCTGCATCGCGATTTGTACGTAGGCCGGGTGTTTCTGCCGCTTGCCGGCCTGCATGCGCAGCCTGGCCGCCTCGCGGTCGGCGCGGGCGTCGCGGTAATAGAAGTCGCCGGTCGCCAGTTTCAGCTTCGGCACCATATCTTCCAGCGCCGGGCGAAAATCGCGCGGTACCTCCGCGGCAACCAGCAGCAGGTTGTGGATTTCCGCAGGCTCCTTCTCCGCCAGGTAGCGTGCCGCCCAATAGGCGCCCGTGCCATGACCGAGCAGGACGACGCTTTTCGGTTCGTGCTGCAGGGCCAGGTCGATGCTCGCCTGCAGGCGCGCCATGACCCGTTCGGCGTGCGCCTTGCGCTGCTCGACCGGATCGATGGCTGGGGGAGGGGCCTGGTCCTCGCTCTGCGCCGGTTCGCCGCTGCCGGCTTGGGCGGTGCTTTCCGGCGCCGGCGCGTTGCCGCTTTCTCCTTTCACGTCAGGCTTGCTTGCGCTGTCCGCGGCGCTGGCGTCCTTGTCGGCGCTGGCGCTGGCAGCGGATTCCGCAGGGCGGGTAACCGGCGCGGTGCTCTGCGGGTCGGGCAGGGCCAGGCTCAGGGTCTGCCAGCCGGCATCCGGCAGTTTGCGCCTTAGCGGGCCGATGGCTTGCGGCCAGTCCGGACTTTCGCCATCACCGGGAACCAGGATCACTACACCTTCGGCCTCGGCGGTGTTGGCTGGCAACCAGAGGGTGAGGAAGCTTTCGTCGCCGGCCTTGAGGATCTGCTGGCCGTCCTCCGGCAACTGGCGCTCCAGCCCCTTGGCCTCGTCCTGGCTGCGCTCGCTGACCGCCGGGCGTTCCACGGGGGCCGGCGGCTGGTCCTTGGCGGCCTCCTCTTCGGCATGAACGAAAGCCGGCGGCAGGAAAGCGGCGGCCAATAGCAGCGGCAGCAGGGCGGAGGGCTTCGGCAGTAGAGAGAAGGCCGGCATTGGAAATTCCCGATAGACAATCCAGAAGGCAGCCTAAACCCAGAGCACTTCTTTGTCAGGCCGAGCCTTCGCATGGTTCGCCGGTCGCGCTCGCGGTAAGGTATGCCCGCTTTTCCTTCCGTTGCGGTGTATTCCGTGGAGTGTCGCCGGCATGTTGCGTCGTTGCTGTCTGCTCTTCTTCTGTCTGCTGTTGAGCCTGCCCGTGCGAGCGGAGGAGTCGGTCGCCTTGCCGCTGACGGCGGAGCTACGGACCTGGCTGGCGGAGCATCGGGAATTGCGCGTCGGGGTGGTCACCGAAGCGCCCTATGCCCAGTACGACCGCCGCCTGCAACAGTATTCCGGGGCCAACGTGGAGCTGATGGGCTGGCTGGCCACGGCAATGCAGGTGACCTTGCGGTGGCAGGGCTATCCCGACCAGGCGGCGCTCGACGATGCCCTGCGCGCTGGGCGCGTGGATATCGCTCCCGGCCTCAGCCAGACCCCAGCCGGGCTGCGCTTGTGGCTGTTCTCCGATCCCTACCTGCGGGTTTCCCGGCTGGTGGTGGGGAAGCGCGATGGCAGCGGCAGCGTCGAATTGGAGCAACTGGAGCGCGATACCCGGGTTGCCGTGCGGGCCGGCAGTTCGGTAGCCGACTACCTCAGCAGCACCTATAGCGGCCTGCAATGGGGGGCGGCCGATTCCGAACGCGAGGTGCTGCGCGCCGTGCTCGCCGGACAGGCACGCTACGCGGTGATCGACGAAGCGCAACTCAGCCGCCTGACTCGCGAGCCGGAGTTCGCCGAGCTAGCGGTGGTTGGCGACATCGGCTACCCGCAACTGCTACGGGTGGCGACCCGTCGCGACTGGCCGGAACTGGCGATGGTGGTCGACCAGGCGTTGCGCTCGCTGCCGCGCAAGTCCCTGGACCAGTTGCACGAGCGCTGGTTGCAACCCAAGTATCCGCGCCTCGGCGAGTCGCCGGGGTTCTGGCAGAACCTGTCGATCCTCCTCGGCCTGCTGCTGGCCGGCGCGCTGGCGGCGGTGTTCCTCCAGCGGCGCCAGCAGCATGCGCTGGAAGCCCGGCTGTACGGCGCCCGCCGCGACCTGGAGCTGCGCCAGGCGGCCGAGGAGGCGCTGCGCCTGACCCAGTTCTCCATCGACAACAGCACCCTGGGCATCCTCTGGGTCAACTGGGACAGCCGCGTACGCTACGCCAACCGCGCCGCCGAACAGATGCTCGGCCATGCCGACGGCCAACTCGTGGACCGTCCGCTGGCCGACTTCGAGCCCGGCCTGGACATGGACCGCTGGTTGAATCTTTGGCGTCGTGCGCGCAATAGCGAGGAGGGCCCGCTCAGCTTCGAGACCCGCTGCCTGCGCGCCGACGGCAGTTGGCTGCCGGCCGACGTCTCGCTTAGCTTCCTGCGCTTCGGCACGTCCGAGTATCTGGTGGTGTTCCTCAGCGACGTCACCGAGCGCCGCCGTGCCCGCGAGGCATTGCAGGAAAGCGAGGCGCGGATGAAGGGCATCGCCTCCAACGTGCCGGGCATGGTCTTCCGCCTGGAGCGCCCGCGGGCCGGCGCGTTTTCCGACTTCGCCTATATCAGCGAGGGCAGCGAGGCGCTGGTCGGCTACAGCGCTCGCGAACTGATCGAGAGCGGCCGCGGCATTCGTGGCCTGGTCCATCCCGACGACCGCGAGCGCTACTGGTCGAGCCAGATGGCTGCCCTCGACGAGAATCGCGACTGGCATTGGCAGGGCCGCATCCTCACCCGCCAGGGCGAATTGCGCTGGGCCGACATCAAGGCTTCGGCGCGCTGTTTCGAGGATGGTCGCGCGGTCTGGGACGGGGTGGTCTGGGACATCACCGCGAACAAGCAGATCGAACTCGAACTCGGCGAGTCGCGCGCCCAGCTCCGCGAGCTGTCGGCGCACCTGGAGTCGGTGCGGGAGGAGGAGAAGGCGCGTATCGCCCGCGAGGTCCATGATGAGCTGGGCCAGGTGCTGACGGTGCTGAAGCTGGAAACCTCGATGTGCGAGCTGGCCTATGCCGATGCCCAGGAGGGCCTGCGCGAACGCCTGGGCAACATGAAAAAGCTGATCGCCCAGTTGTTCCAGCTGGTGCGCGACGTGGCTACCGCACTGCGCCCGCCGATCCTCGACGCCGGAATCGGCTCGGCGGTGGAGTGGCAGGCGCGGCGCTTCGAGGCGCGCACGCAAATTCCCTGCCTGGTGGAGGTGCCGGAGAACTCGCCGCAGTTGGTCGACGCCAAGGCTATCGGCCTGTTCCGCATCCTCCAGGAGGCGTTGACCAATGTCATGCGGCATGCCGAGGCGCATACTGTGCAACTGCGTCTGCTGCGCGAGGGCGACGAGCTGTGCCTGAGCGTCAGCGACGACGGTCGCGGGTTCGATGTTGCCACGGTGGGGCGTGGCAGTTCCTTCGGCCTGGTCGGCATGCGCGAGCGGGTGCTGATGATGGGCGGTACGCTGGACATCGACAGTGCCCCCGGCGAGGGCACCACGCTCAGCGTGAGGATTCCGCTGGGCGTCGCGGGCCCGTGACAAGAACAACCGCCGGCAAGGCGGAACAGCGTGAGGCAGCAAAGAGTGGTGATCCGAGTCCTGGTCGCTGAAGACCACACGATCGTCAGGGAAGGCATCAAGCAACTGATTGGCATGGCCAAGGACCTGCAGGTGGTCGGCGAGGCCACCAATGGCGAGCAGTTGCTGGAAACCCTGCGCGGAACGCCTTGCGAGGTGGTCCTGCTGGATATCTCCATGCCCGGCGTCAATGGCCTCGAGGCGATTCCGCGGATTCGCGCGCTGAACGAGCCGCCGGCGATCCTGGTGTTGTCGATGCACGACGAGGCGCAGATGGCCGCCCGCGCCCTGAAGATAGGTGCTGCCGGCTATGCCACCAAGGACAGCGATCCGGCATTGCTGCTCACCGCGATCCGCAGGGTCGCCGGCGGCGGACGCTACATCGACCCGGACCTTGCCGATCGGATGGTCTTCGAGGTCGGCCTGACCGATTCGCGTCCGCCCCATGCGCTGCTTTCCGAGCGCGAGTTCTCGGTGTTCGAGCGGCTGGTGCAGGGCGCCAACGTCAACGAGATCGCCCAGCAACTGGCGGTCAGCAACAAGACCATCAGTACCCACAAGGCACGCCTGATGCAGAAGCTCAACGCGCATTCGGTAGCCGACCTGGTGCGCTACGCGATGGAGCACCGCCTGCTCTGACAGGGGCGTTCGCCCAGGTTTTGCTCGCGGCTTGTGCGCCAGGTCCGGTTTTCGCGATCTGCTGTCTACCTGGCTTCCGCGCGGCAGGGAATGATGCTTGCCGGCCAACACGATAAGGAGAAGAAACGATGTTGCCAGCCATGAGGACGGGCCTGTTGTGCGCCCTTCTCGGAGTTACCGCGCCCGCCTGGGCGGAATACGTGACCGTGATTTCCTTCGGCGGCGCCAACAAGGAAGCCCAGGAAACCGCGTTCTACAAACCCTTCAAGAGCGCCACCGGCAATCGCGTGGTGCATGGCTCCTACAATGGCGACCTGGCCAAGCTCAAGCGCATGGTGGAGATCAGCCACGTCTCCTGGGACGTGGTGGAAGTCGAGGCGCCGGAGCTGGCGCGCGGTTGCGAGGAAGGTCTGTTCGAGAAGCTGGACATGGCGAAGGTCGGCGATCCCGCGGATTTCGTTCCCGGCGCGGTGCAGCCCTGCGGAGTCGGCATCTTCGTCTGGACCACGCTGCTTGCCTACAACCCCGGCAAGGTTGCGGGCAGCCCGCAGGGCTGGGCGGATTTCTGGGACGTGAAGAAGTTTCCCGGCAAGCGCGGCCTGCGCTGGGGCGCCAAGTACAGCCTGGAGTTCGCCCTGATGGCCGATGGCGTGGCGCCGAAGGACGTCTACCAGACGCTGGCGACGCCCGCCGGTGTCGAGCGGGCGTTCCGCAAGCTCGACGAGCTGAAGCCCTATATCCATTGGTGGAAGTCCGGGCAGGACCCTGTGCGCGACCTGGCTGATGGCACGGTGGTGATGAGTTCGGCCTACAACGGGCGGATCGCCGCGGCGCAGGCCGAGAAGCAGCGCCTGGCAATGGTCTGGAGCGGCGGCGTCTACGATTTCGACTTCTGGGCGCTGCCGGTCGGGGTTTGGAAGAAGCAGTTGGCCGAGGAGTTCATCCGTTTCGCCAGCCAGCCGGAGCAGCAGAAGGCTTTCGCCGAGAACATCGCCTACGGCCCGGCCAACCGCAAGGCGGTAGGCCTGCTCGATCCGCAAGTGGCTGCCAACCTGCCGACCGCACCGCAGAACATGCAGAACGCGGTGGGTATGAACGTGGCCTTCTGGGCGGAGCACGGCGAGGCCCTGGAGCAGCGTTTCCAGAACTGGGCCAAGCGCTGAGGAGGCCGTTGCGCGCCAGCCGGAGAGCGCTGGCGCGCAAACCTTTGCCCTTCTCGAAAGCCCCTTCCCAGAGCGGTCTGGCCCATTCCGGGGGCATCTTTTTTGTAGGGCGATTCCTACAAAGAGCTTTCCTTTCCCCTGATAGAAAACTCTCTTGCCGGCCGATTTGCGTCCTGCGCCGGGTTCTCTAGGCTGTTCGCACAGCATCCATAAAACGAACAAAGGTGCGGTTATGGCCGAGACTCAAGGCGGCGATGTGCTGGTCAGCTTCCGTGGCGTGCAGAAAAGCTACGACGGCGAGACCCTCATCGTGAAGGATCTCAACCTGGACATTCGCAAGGGCGAATTCCTCACCCTGCTCGGCCCCTCCGGGTCCGGCAAGACCACCAGCCTGATGATGCTGGCCGGTTTCGAAACCCCCACCGCCGGCGAAATCCTCCTGGCCGGTCGCTCGATCAACAATGTCCCTCCGCACAAGCGCGACATCGGCATGGTGTTCCAGAACTATGCGCTGTTCCCGCACATGACCGTGGCCGAGAACCTGGCCTTTCCCCTCAGCGTCCGTGGCATGAGCAAGACCGACGTGAAGGAAAGGGTCAAGCGCGCGTTGTCGATGGTCCAGCTCGACGCCTTCGCCGGGCGTTATCCGGCGCAGCTTTCCGGTGGCCAGCAGCAGCGCGTGGCGCTGGCCCGCGCGCTGGTCTTCGAGCCGCAACTGGTGCTGATGGACGAGCCCCTGGGAGCGCTGGACAAGCAACTTCGCGAGCACATGCAGATGGAAATCAAGCATCTGCACCAGCGCCTCGGTGTCACCGTGGTCTACGTCACCCACGACCAGGGCGAGGCGCTGACCATGTCCGACCGGGTGGCGGTGTTCCACCAGGGCGAAATCCAGCAGATCGAGCCGCCGCGCAATCTCTACGAGCAGCCGCGCAACACCTTCGTGGCCAACTTCATCGGCGAGAACAACCGTCTATCCGGGCAGCTTCTCAGTTGCGACGGCGAGCGCTGCGTGGTCGGACTGCCGCGCGGCGAGAAGGTCGAGGCGCTGGCGGTCAACGTCGGCCAGCCGGGCGAGCCGGTAACCTTGTCGATCCGCCCCGAGCGGGTGCGCCTGAACGGTGCCAGCGAGTCTTGCGTCAACCGTTTCTCCGGCCGCGTGGCCGAGTTCGTCTACCTGGGCGACCACGTGCGTGTGCGCCTGGAGGTCTGCGGCCGCGACGACTTCTTCGTCAAGCAGCCGATCGCCGAGCTGGACCCGACGCTGAGCGTCGGTGATGTGGTTCCGCTGGGCTGGCAGGTCGAGCATGTGAGGGCGCTCGACCCTCTGCCGGCGGCGTGAGCGCCGGCAGTCCCGAACCGTACCGAAGCAACCCTGCACTGTGGAGAGAACAATAATGTCGAAATCCCTGAAAGCGGCCAGCCTGAAGTTCGCCACCCTGGCGGCCGGCCTGGCCTGCGCGGCCCAGGCCATGGCGGTGGACCTGACCGTGGTGTCCTTCGGCGGGGCCAACAAGAGCGCCCAGATCAAGGCGTTCTACGAGCCCTACCAGAAAGCCACCGGCAACAGGATCGTCGCCGGCGAATACAACGGCGAGATGGCCAAGGTCAAGGCCATGGTCGATACCAACAGCGTGTCCTGGGACCTGGTGGAAGTGGAGTCGCCGGAGCTGTCGCGCGGCTGCGACGAAGGCCTGTTCGAGGAACTCGACCCGGCGCAGTTCGGCAAGACCGAGGACTTCGTGCCCGGCGCCATCCAACCGTGCGGCGTGGGTTTCTTCGTCTGGTCCACGGTGCTCGCCTACAACGCCGACAAGCTGAAAAGCGCGCCGACCAGTTGGGCGGACTTCTGGGACATCAAGAAATTCCCCGGCAAGCGCGGCCTGCGCAAGGGCGCCAAGTACACCCTCGAATTCGCCCTGATGGCCGATGGCGTGGCGCCGAAGG
>NZ_KV800275.1:36566-89980 GCF_001810205.1 Pseudomonas sp. HMSC076A11
GATGGCCGATGGCGTGGCGCCGAAGGACGTCTACGGCGTGCTCGCCACCAAGGAAGGCCAGGATCGTGCCTTCAAGAAGCTCGACGAGATCAAGTCGAGCATCCAGTGGTGGGAGGCGGGCGCCCAGCCGCCGCAGTACCTGGCTTCCGGCGATGTGGTGATGAGTTCTGCCTACAACGGTCGGATCGCCGCGGTGCAGAAGGAAAGCAACCTGAAGGTGGTATGGAACGGCGGCATCTACGATTTCGACGCCTGGGCCATCCCGAAGGGGGCGAAGAAACGGGAAGAGACCCTGAAGTTCATCGCCTTCTCGGTGCAGCCCCAGCAGCAGAAGACTTACTCGGAAAACATCGCCTACGGTCCGGCCAACAAGCAGGCGGTGCCGCTGCTGGACAAGGCCCTGCTGAAGGACATGCCGACCACTCCGGAAAACATCCAGAACCAGGTGGCAATGGACGTGACCTTCTGGGCCGACTACGGCGAACAACTGGAACAGCGCTTCAACGCCTGGGCGGCCAGGTAATCCTCGCCTGACCCTCCAGAGAGGGCCGGAGGGGCCGCCGCGCGGCGGCTCCTCCTACCGTTCCATACTTTCCAGGGTCGCCCCCGACGGCCCGCTTTTTTTCCGGAGTTCGCTATGGCCACAGCTGTGCCCATGTCCCAGGCCGCCGGCAGCACCCTCAAGCAACGCCTGGCGCGCGCCGAGCGGATGAACCGCCTGAAGTCCCAGGCGCTGATCCTGCCCCTGCTGGCCTTCCTGGTCCTGACCTTCCTGGTGCCGATCGCCGCCCTGCTCTACAAGAGCGTGTCCAACCCGGAAGTGGTTCGCTCTTTGCCGCTGACGGTAGAAGCCATCTCCGCCTGGGACGGCAAGTCGCTGCCGGCCGACGCCGTCTACAAGGCGCTCAGCCAGGATCTCGCCGAGGCTCGTCGCAACCAGACCATCGGCGATCTCTCCAAGCGCCTGAACATGGAACTGGCCGGTTATCGCAGCCTGATGGCGAAGACCGCGCGCAAGCTGCCGTTCAAGGAGGAACCCGCTTCCTACAAGGACGCCATGGAGCAGCTCGACGAGCGCTGGGGCGACCCCGCCTACTGGCAGGTGATCCGCCGCAACGCCAGCAGCTATACGCCCTATTACCTACTCGCGGCCCTCGACCACCGGATCGACGATCTCGGCGAAGTGGCGCGCGCCACCCCGGACCAGGCCATCTACCTGGACATCTTCGCCCGCACCTTCTGGATGGGTGCGGTGATCACCGTCATCTGCCTGCTGCTGGCCTACCCGCTGGCCTACCTGCTGGCCAACCTGCCGACGCGCAAGAGCAACCTGCTGATGATCCTGGTCCTGCTGCCGTTCTGGACCTCGATCCTGGTACGTGTCGCTGCCTGGATTGTCCTGCTGCAATCGGGTGGCCTGATCAACGGCGCGCTGCTCAAGCTTGGCCTGATCGACCAGCCGCTGCAACTGGTGTTCAACCGCACCGGCGTATACATCGCGATGGTGCACATCATGCTGCCGTTCATGATCCTGCCGATCTACAGCGTGATGAAAGGCATTTCGCCGAGCTACATGCGCGCCGCGATTTCCCTCGGCTGCCACCCGTTCGCCAGCTTCTGGCGGGTGTATTTCCCACAGACCGTCGCGGGCGTCGGCGCCGGTTGCCTGCTGGTGTTCATCCTGTCCATCGGCTACTACATCACCCCGGCGCTGCTGGGCAGCCCGAACGACCAGATGGTCAGCTACTTCGTCGCCTTCTATACCAACAGCACCATCAACTGGGGCATGGCCACCGCCCTCGGCGGCCTGCTGCTGCTCGCTACCCTGGTGCTCTACGTCGTCTACAGCTGGCTGGTGGGCGCCAGCCGCCTGCGCCTCGGATAGAGGGCCTTCCGAGAAGGCCAACCGATTCCCCTCTGCCTTCGGAAAAAAGGTTGCCCGGAGGGCGGGGAGAGGGGGATCCGCACGAAACACATTGGAGAGCGAGTCATGCTGAGTCCCTACATGTCCCCGGTCGAGCGCCTGTGGTTCTACTCCCTGCGCATCCTCTGCGGCCTGGTACTGCTGTTCCTGGTACTGCCGGTGCTGGTCATCGTGCCGCTGTCGTTCAACTCCGGCACCTTCCTGGTCTACCCGCTGCAAGGGTTCTCCCTGCGCTGGTACGCCGACTTCTTCCAGTCCGCCGAGTGGATGCGCTCGTTGACCAACAGCATGATCGTCGCTCCGGCGGCGACCCTGCTGGCGATGGTCTTCGGCACTCTGGCGGCGATCGGCCTGACCCGCGGCGAGTTCCGCGGCAAGGCACTGGTGATGAGCCTGATGATTTCGCCGATGGTGGTGCCGGTGGTGATCATCGGCGTGGCCAGCTACCTGTTCTTTGCTCCGCTGGGGCTCGGCAACAGCTACCTGTCGCTGATCGTGGTGCATGCGGTGCTCGGCGTGCCGTTCGTGATCATCACCGTCTCCGCGACCCTGCAGGGGTTTAACTACAACCTGGTGCGCGCCGCCGCCAGCCTCGGCGCGCCGCCGCTGACCACCTTCTTCCGGGTGACCCTGCCGCTGATCGCTCCCGGGGTGATCTCCGGCGCGCTGTTCGCCTTCGCCACCTCGTTCGACGAAGTGGTAGTGACCCTCTTCCTCGCCGGCCCCGAGCAGGCCACCCTGCCGCGGCAGATGTTCAGCGGCATTCGCGAGAACCTGAGCCCCACCATTGCCGCCGCGGCGACCTTGCTGATCGGTTTCTCCGTACTGCTGTTGCTGACCCTGGAATGGCTGCGCGGGCGCAGCGAGAAGATGCGTACCGCACAACCCGGCGCCTGAGGCGCAGGGCGCGCCCGGCTTGGTCCGGGCGTCGGCTGCTGCGGCGAAAAGTCGTCATTTTCACCGCCAAAAACCGATAACGGCTACAATGCGCGCCTTCCGTGATCCCCTTTGAGGTGCGCCATGCAACCCTTCGCCATCGCTCCGTCGATCCTTTCCGCCGATTTCGCCCGCCTGGGCGAGGACGTGGACAAGGTGCTCGCCGCCGGTGCCGACATCGTTCACTTCGACGTGATGGACAACCACTACGTGCCGAACCTGACCATCGGCCCGATGGTCTGCTCGGCGCTGCGCAAGTACGGCGTGAGCGCGCCGATCGACGTGCACCTGATGGTGTCCCCGGTGGATCGCATCATCGGCGACTTCATTGAAGCTGGCGCCACCTACATCACCTTCCATCCGGAAGCTTCCCAGCACATCGACCGTTCCCTGCAACTGATCCGCGACGGCGGGTGCAAGGCAGGCCTGGTGTTCAACCCGGCCACTCCGCTGGAGGTGCTGAAGTACGTGATGGACAAGGTCGACATGGTCCTGCTGATGAGCGTCAACCCCGGCTTCGGCGGGCAGAAATTCATCCCCGGTACCCTCGACAAGTTGCGCGAGGCACGCGCCCTGATCGATGCCTCCGGACGCGAGATCCGCCTGGAGATCGATGGCGGCGTCAACGTCAAGAACATCCGTGAGATCGCCGCGGCGGGCGCCGATACCTTCGTCGCCGGCTCGGCCATCTTCAACGCCCCGGACTACGCCGAGGTCATCCGCGCCATGCATGCCGAACTGGCCCAGGCGCACCAGTAATGAGCGCTGCGGAGCCGTTCTTCGCCACGCGCCTGCCGCGTCTGGTGATGTTCGACCTGGATGGCACGCTGGTCGATTCCGTTCCCGACCTCACCGCCGCGGTCGACAGCATGCTCGCCAGCCTCGGGCGGCCGCCGGCGGGCATCGAGAAGGTCCGCCAGTGGATCGGTAACGGCGCACGCGTCCTGGTGCGTCGCGCCCTGGCGGGGAGCATCGAGCACGACGGCATCGGTGAGGAGGAAACCGAAGCCGCGCTGGCGTTGTTCATGGAGGCCTATGCCGACAGTCATGCGCTCACCGAGGTCTACCCCGGCGTCGTCGACACCCTCAAGTGGCTCAAGCGCAACGGCGTGGAAATGGCGCTGATCACCAACAAGCCGGAGCGCTTCGTCGCTCCGCTGCTGGATGAGATGAAGCTGGGTCGCTATTTCCGCTGGATCATCGGCGGCGACACCCTGCCGCAGCAGAAGCCCGACCCGGCGGCGCTGCTGTTCGTGATGAAGATGGCCGGCATCGAGCCCGAAGATGCGTTGTTCGTCGGTGACTCGCGCAACGACGTACTCGCCGCCAAGGCTGCCGGTGTGCGCTGCGCGGCGCTGACCTATGGCTACAACCACGGCCGGCCGATCGCCGAGGAAGCGCCCACCCTGGTCATCGACAACCTGCGCGACCTGCTGCCTTGCGCCGACCAGGCCGCTGAGATAGTGTTGCCGGACGACTCCCTTTCCCCCTCCGACCAGCGAGATCAAGCCGTGGCGGTCAGCAAACTCTGGATGAAGGTCATCAAGGCCCTGGCGCGTTGGCGCTGGCGCGCCTGACATCATCCTCCGCCGGATAGCCGGCGCGCGTTTGCACCCTGTTGACCGTTCTCTCCTCCGATGAGGCTGATCATGAATCGCGAAGAATTCCTGCGGCTGGCCGCCGATGGCTACAACCGCATCCCGCCGTCCTTCGAGACCCTTGCCGACTTCGACACGCCGCTGTCGATCTACCTGAAGCTGGCCGACGCGCCGAACTCCTACCTGCTGGAGTCGGTGCAGGGCGGCGAGAAATGGGGGCGCTATTCGATCATCGGCCTGCCGTGCCGCACGGTGCTGCGGGTCTACGACCATCAAGTGCGGATCAGCATCGATGGCGTGGAAACCGAGCGCTTCGATTGCGCCGACCCGTTGGCTTTCGTCGAGGAGTTCAAGGCGCGCTACCAGGTGCCCACCGTGCCCGGCTTGCCACGTTTCGATGGCGGCCTGGTCGGCTACTTCGGTTACGACTGCGTGCGCTACGTGGAAAAACGCCTGGCCACCTGTCCGAACCCGGACCCGCTGGGCAACCCGGATATCCTGTTGATGGTGTCCGATGCCGTAGTGGTATTCGACAACCTGGCCGGGAAGATCCACGCCATCGTCCTCGCCGATCCCTCCGAGGAAAATGCCTATGAGCGCGGCCAGGCACGTCTGGAGGAGCTGCTGGAGCGTCTACGCCAGCCGATCACCCCGCGTCGCGGCCTCGACCTCGAGGCGGCCCAGGGTCGTGAGCCGGCGTTTCGTGCCAGCTTCACCCGCGAGGACTATGAAAACGCGGTAGGAAGGATCAAGGACTACATCCTGGCCGGCGACTGCATGCAGGTGGTGCCGTCGCAGCGCATGTCCATCGAATTCAAGGCGGCGCCCATCGACCTGTACCGCGCGCTGCGCTGTTTCAATCCGACGCCCTACATGTACTTCTTCAACTTCGGCGACTTCCATGTCGTGGGCAGCTCGCCGGAGGTGCTGGTACGGGTCGAGGATGGCCTGGTGACGGTGCGCCCGATCGCCGGTACCCGTCCGCGCGGGATCAACGAAGAGGCCGACCTGGCGCTGGAGCAGGATCTGCTGTCGGACGCCAAGGAGATCGCCGAGCACCTGATGCTGATCGACCTGGGGCGCAACGACGTGGGGCGGGTGTCCGATATCGGCGCGGTGAAGGTCACCGAAAAAATGGTGATCGAACGTTACTCCAACGTCATGCACATCGTGTCCAACGTCACCGGGCAATTGCGCGAGGGGCTCAGCGCGATGGGCGCGCTGCGGGCGATTCTGCCGGCGGGCACTCTATCCGGCGCGCCGAAGATCCGCGCCATGGAGATCATCGACGAGCTGGAGCCGGTCAAGCGTGGAGTCTACGGCGGCGCGGTCGGCTACCTGGCATGGAACGGCAACATGGACACCGCCATTGCCATCCGCACCGCGGTGATCAAGAACGGTGAACTCCACGTGCAGGCCGGCGGCGGTATCGTTGCCGACTCGGTGCCCGCGCTGGAGTGGGAAGAAACCATCAACAAGCGCCGGGCGATGTTCCGCGCCGTGGCGCTGGCCGAGCAGAGCGTCGAATAAGACGGCGCGAGGCGGAAGAAAAGAAGGCGGATGGCGTTTGCGTCATCCGCCTTTTTTATGCCCGGCTGGACCCACGCATTGGCTTCGCCCTACGCGGCACCGCTTTCGTAGGGCGAATATCGCGGCGCGATATCCGCCAGGGGGCAGGACGCCGAACCCGCCTCAAGGTGAAGTGATCGATATGTCCGGTTGGCGGATGACGCCTTCGGCATTACTTGCCCACGCAGAAGGCGCTTTCGTAGGGGGACATCACCACGCGATATCCGCCAGGCGGAGCATGGTGTCGCTCCCTACGATGCTGGCAACGGCGGGCCGCTCAGGATGCGATGCTGTCAGCGCCCGGCTGTGCTCGACGGGCGCTTCCGGCTTGGTTCGCGCGCTGGTCGACGTAGGCGGCGAGGTGATCGAGGGCCACGAACTGCATGGCCTTGTGGCTATCGTCGAGGGTCGTCACCGGCAGGGCGATCCGCCCGCATGCCAGGGCCTTGCTGAAGTTTTCCTTGTTCAGGTTGCGAAACCAGCGTTCGCGGACTTGCTCCAGCGGCACCAGGACGTCGCCGAAGATGCGGTAGACCAATTCCACGGTTTCCTGGCGTGGAATCGGAGTGCTAGGGGCGATGGATGGCTGCATGGTATTCCCTCCTGCGGCTACACGTCGTTGAAGGAAATATAGCTCAGGTTGTTTTCTTGTTCAATAGCTGAAGTTGTAGAGCGGGCGAGCGCCAGGCGCTCACCGCACCAGGGACGGGCCGCGCCGGTGGCGTACGGTGGACCACCAGAAGACCCAACCGATCATGCTGATCTGGCGGCTGCGCATGTCCTCCGGCGAGTACTCCTCGTCCGGATATTCCTCGCGGTTGAAGCTGCGCAGGCGAATGCCGCCGCCGGGCAGGCGATAGACGAACTTCACCCGCAGCATGCCGTCATGTTCGAGGGCGTAGATCTCGCCATCGGTGATATGGGTGGTGGCGGTGTCCACGCCGATGGTGGAGCCATCCATGATCAGCGGTTCCATGCTGTTGCCGGTGAGTTGGGCGCAGATCGCCGCCGACGGATCGACGCCCGAGGCACGCAGCGTGGCATAGGAAAAACGCAGCTTGCGCCCCTCTATCTCGCGTACCGCAGTGCGTCCGGCGCCGGCGGACATCTCCACTTCCTTGTACAGCGGCAGTTCCACTTCGTCTTCGTCCAGCGGTGTGTCGCTGTCCCACGGATGCAGCGGTTCCAGCACCAATGGGCTGCCATCGGCCACGGACACGGCACTGCGCGCGGCTGGAGCGCCTTCGCCGGTCTGCAGCCAGACCGGCGAGACGCCCAGGGCCGCCGCGATCTCGATCAGCTTGCGGGTGCTCTGGGCCTTGCCCGAGGTCAGCTTGTGAATGGTGTTCTGCGAAACCCCTGCCGCTTCGGCGAGGGTTTCCTGCTTCAGGTTGCGCATCGCCATGGCCTGCTTGAGGCGAGCGGCGAAGCTGTCGGGCGGGATCTGGGTGCTCTTGTCCATGCTCGACAATCTACAGACCGATGGATTTTCTGTAAAGAGCCTAGGTGTTGACGATAAATAGCTTTGGTTGTAATTTCTCTTCCGTCAGAAAGCGGAAGGGGTGAGTTCCTCAACTTCCCACCCGCCTTTCAGAGATTTCACATGGGTGCAGGGACGCACCCGGTTGTCGGCGACCGACGATGCAGGTGCCGACTGCTTGGGTGCCGGGGCCATGGGAAAGCGCTCCGGCACCTGGAGGGCCGGAGCGCCGTCCATGCAGACGCTCCGTCCCGCTCATTCATTCTGTCGCCGACCTGCTTCAGGTACGGCGGCGTTGTACAGGGAGTCATTGCCATGTCGCGAGATACGCACTCGCCATTTCCGCGCAGAGGAACGCAGGTCGCCGAACCGGCGCCGCGCATCTGTCATGTTCCATCCATTCGGCCGTCGGGCGTCGGGCACGCCAGGGAGGCTTTCCATGGCTGACCTTGCCGATCACGCCAACGAACTGGTCCTGGCTCGCCTCGACGGCCTCCTGGCGGCGCGCCCGGCGCTGGCCATCCGCGAGTCCGCGGAAGACTGCGAGGACTGCGGCGAGCCCATTCCCCAGGCGCGCCGCCGGGCGGCACCGGGCTGCAGTCGCTGCATCGACTGCCAGGACCGCCACGAGCGCCGTTGAACCGACCTCATGCCGAGCCCTCGCGGGCAGTGAAAGGAGACACGACCGTGATCAAAGCCATCGATGAAATGCTCAAGCTCTGGGCCGAGGAAATGCACGCGCCAGGCAGCAACGGAGGCGGCTACGCCGGCGGCAACCTGATCGCCATGCTGATCGCCAGCAAGGGCGAGGTGGTCCGCGGCCACCGTGGCAGCCGGGTGATCCTCGACCGTGTGGCGGAGGTCGATCGCCTGGTAAATCGCCTACCCGAGGAACTGAAGAACGTGGTGGTGGAGCACTATCTCAATCGCGACAGCTTCCCCGAGCAGAAGTACCGCCACTGCGGTTGCAGCCGCAACACCTTCTATCTACGCCTGCATGTGGCGCACCAGGGTATCCAGGACGGCCTGCTGCGGCGGGTGGCCTGAGTTCCTGGACCGGATACCGTGTCCCCCCTGGAATTTTCCAACCGGCCTTCGAGCCGGTTTTTTTATGCCTGTCGCCCATGGAGGCGGCGAGCCCCATGCACAGCAGCGGACCCTGCACGGTAGAGGCGGATTCGGGCTGGCGTAGCCATCCTTTTCGTCAGTCGATGCCGGGCTTTCCACATCGGAAGTGGGTATGCGCTTGCCCGGATGCCTGGCGAAGGTTCCCAGGGCGGTATATCACCCTCATATCGTGGTGCGTCTCCCTCCTATTGCAGTGGATTGTCGAGAAGGCATTGCCGGGCTGGGAATCGGGCGGTAAAAAGTAGTCATTCTTGTAAAGGTGCGTCCCCAGGGAGGCACTCGTGAAGCACCGGAACCCGGCCCTGGCGCCGGGTTTTTTATTGCCCGGGAAAACGTTCGTGCGGACGTGCCCGGCGCTGCCTGCCAAGGAGGGACCCATGGGCAACGAACCGCAGACACTGACGGAAATGCCGCTCTGGGTACTGATCCTGCTCGCCGCGCTGGGCGGCGTCAGCGGCGAGATGTGGCGTGCCGACAAGGCCGGTCTCGGCGGCTGGGCCTTGTTGCGGCGCCTGGCGCTGCGCTCCGGCGCGTCGATTGTCTGCGGCGTGGCGGTGATGCTGCTGGCGTTGGCTTGCGGCGCCGCGCTGCTGTTCGCCGCGGCGCTGGGCAGCCTGACCGCCGCGGCCGGCGCGGAGATCGCCGTCGGTCTCTACGAACGCTGGGCCGCCCGGCGCCTGGGGGTTTGCGAGCTGCCCGAGGAACAGTCGGACGACCGTGGCCCGCATTGAAACTGATCGAAGGAGTCAACCATGCCTGAACAGGCTGTTACGCTCGAGGCTCTGTACGCGGCCATTGAGCAGGTACTGCGTGAGCGTCTGCCGGAGGCGCAGTTGATCGGCTTCTGGCCAGGCGTGCCGGAAAATACCCCGGCGGTTTCCCTGGAAATAGCCGAGCTGCTGCCCGAGCGCGATCCCGGTACCGGCGAGAGCGCCCTGCTGTGCCGCCTGCAGGCGCGGATAATGGTGCCGCCTGGTGCCGATCGCCAGGCGGTATCCATTGCTTGCGGAATCGTTCGGACATTGCGCGAGCAGACCTGGAACCTGTCTCTGCAGCCGGCGCGCTTCGTACGCTCGGCCGTCGACGGCAGTCGCGAGGAGCTGAAGAGCCTGCGTGTCTGGCTGGTCGAGTGGACGCAGTCGCTGCGTCTCGGAGACCCGGAGTGGGCCTGGGAGGACCAGCCGCCGGGCAGCCTGATGCTGGGCTTCGACCCGCAGACCGGGCCCGGCCATGAGCCGGACTACTTCGCTCCGGAGGCGTTGGCATGAGCTATGTCAGTGCGGAGCATGACCGCATGCTCGCCGCGATGATCCTGCCCTGCGTGGTGGTCGCCGTGGACCTGGCAGCGGCGCGGGTACGGGTGCGCTCCGGCGACTGGACCAGCGGCTGGCTGCGCTGGCACTCCCTGGCAGCCGGCAAGGTTCGCCACTGGCGTGCGCCGAGCATAGGCGAACAGGGGATACTGCTCAGCCCGTCGGGCGGAGTGTCAATGGGCACCTTTATTCCCGGTCTGTACGGCGATGCGGGCACGGCGCCGGACAACAGCGCCAGCAGTGAGACCTGGCGTTTCGACGACGGCGCCTCGTTGAGTTACGACTGGGCTGCGCATCGCTACCGCGTCGAGCTGCCCAGCGGCACCGTGGAAGTGAGGGTCGGCGCCAGCGAGGTGCGGGTCAGCGACGGGGCGGTCAGTCTCAAGGCGCCGAAGATCAGCCTGGAAGGACCGGTGGAGATCGCCGGGACACTGACGGTCAGCGGAGACATCCTCGGCGGCGGCTCGATCATCGACACCGCCGGCAACAGCAACCACCACACCCATTGAACATACGACGGGGCTGCCGAAGGGCGGTCCGTCGAACATTCAACCGGCCCGCGCGAGCGGGCCTTTTCGTTTGCGGAGTTCGCCATGGGCAACACTCACAGCCATTCGGAGCCAGGCGCGGCCTGTCTCTGCCGGAGCGGGAGGGCAGGGCGATGATCGGGATGGATCGCCGTAGCGGGCTGCCCCTGTCCGGCCTGGCTCATCTTAAACAGTCCGTCGAGGACATCCTGACCACCCCGTTGGGCAGCAGGCGCATGCGCCCCGAGTACGGCAGCAAGCTGCGGCGGATGGTCGACATGCCGGTGAGCGAAGGCTGGAAAAGCGCCGTGCAGGCCGAGGTAGCCCGTTCCCTGGGGCGCTGGGAACCGCGCATCGCATTGTCTGCCGTGCGAGTCGTCGCGGTCGTCGATGGCCGCGTGGATCTGCTCCTGAGCGGCGTGTTCGAGGGCGAGAACATCAATATGGAGGTCTCGGCGTGATCATCGATCTTTCCCAGTTGCCGGAGCCAGAGGTTATCGAAAACCTCGATTTCGAGACGATTTACCAAGAGCTGTTGGGCGACTTCCGCGAAGCCATGGCTGGCGAATGGACAGCGGAGGTGGAGTCCGATCCGGTTCTCAAACTTCTGCAACTGGCGGCCTATCGAGAACTGCTGCTGCGGGCGCGGATCAACGATGCGGCGCGGGCGGTGATGCTGGCATACGCCAGCGGTGCCGATCTCGACCAGATCGGTGCCGGCTTCAATGTGCAGCGTTTGCTGATCAGGCCCGCTCAGCCCGAGGCGGTACCGCCGGTGGAGGCGCAGTACGAGAGCGACAAGTCGCTGCGCAATCGCATCCAGCTCGCGTTCGAGCAGCTATCCGTCGCAGGACCGCGGAACGCCTATATAGCCCATGCGCTGGGCGCGGATGGAAGGGTGGCGGATGCCTCTGCGACCAGTCCGGCGCCCTGCGAAGTGCTGATCAGCGTGCTCGGGGTGGAAGGCAACGGGCAGGCACCGGAAACGGTGTTGCAGGCAGTGCGCCTGGCGCTGAACGCGGAGGACGTGCGTCCTGTCGCGGATCGGGTAACGGTGCGCTCGGCAGGAATCGTTCCCTATCAGGTCAAGGCGCAGCTCTACCTGTTTCCCGGCCCCGAGGCCGAGCTGATCCGTGCCGCCGCCGAGGCTTCGCTGCGCGACTACATTTCCGCCCAGCGCCGCCTGGGCCGCGACATCCGGCGTTCGGCCCTGTTCGCCACCCTGCATGTCGAAGGCGTGCAGCGCGTCGAACTGCAGGAGCCTGCGGCCGACGTGGTCCTGGATGAAACCCAGGCGGCCTATTGCACGGGGTACGCGATCACCTTGGGAGGCGTCGATGAGTAGCCGCCTGCTGCCGCCAAACAGGAGTTCTCTGGAACGCTCTCTGGGTGATGTATTGCCTGCCGAGCTGCCGGTGCCGCTTCGTGAGCTTAACGATCCGGCACGCTGTGAGGCGGCCTTGCTGCCCTACCTGGCCTGGACGCGCTCGGTGGACCGCTGGGACCCGGACTGGAGCGACGAGGCCAAGCGCAATGCGGTAGCGACGTCCTTCGTCCTGCACCAGCGCAAAGGCACGCTGACCGCGTTGCGCCAAGTGGTCGAGCCGATCGGTGCGCTGAGCGAGGTCACCGAATGGTGGCAGCGAAGCCCGCTTGGCGTGCCGGGGACCTTCGAGATCACCGTGGACGTCAGCGACCGTGGCATCGACGAAGGCACCGTACTGGAGCTGGAGCGCTTGCTCGATGACGTCCGCCCGGTGAGCAGACACCTGACCCGGCTGGACCTGCGCATTACCCCGGTAATCCGGTCCCGTCACGGACTGGCCGTGACCGACGGCGACACCCTGGAAATCTTCCCCTGGAAACAGTGACATGACGACCAATACTCCGAAATACGGTGGCCTGCTCACCGACATAGGTGCCGCTGCGCTGGCTGCGGCCAGTGCAGCAGGCAAGAAATGGCAGCCGACTCATATGCTGATCGGCGATGCCGGCGGTGCGCCGGGCGACACGCCGGATCCATTGCCTTCTGCGGCGCAGAAGAGCCTGATCAACCAACGCCATCGGGCTCAGCTGAATCGGCTGTTCGTTTCCGACAAGAACGCCAATACCTTGGTTGCCGAGGTGGTGCTGCCAGTTGAGGTAGGTGGCTTCTGGATCCGCGAGATCGGCCTGCAGGATGCCGACGGCAAGTTCGTCGCGGTATCCAACTGCCCGCCCAGCTACAAGGCTGCAATGGAAAGTGGCAGTGCGCGGACCCAGACCATTCGGGTGAACATCGCGCTCTCCGGCCTGGAGAATGTCCAGCTGCTGATCGACAACGGCATCATCTACGCCACTCAGGACTGGGTGAAGGAAAAGGTCGCTGCCGATTTCAAGGGCCGCAAGATCCTGGCTGGCAATGGCTTGGTCGGTGGGGGCGATCTTTCTGCCGACCGCAGCATTGGTCTGGCGCCTTCCGGCGTGACGGCGGGCAGCTATCGTTCGGTCACGGTGAACGCCAACGGGGTGGTCACCCAGGGCAGCAATCCGACCACCCTGGCCGGCTATGCGATCGGAGATGCCTATACCAAGGCCGATACCGATGGAAAACTGGCGCAGAAAGCGAACAAGGCCACCACCCTGGCCGGCTATGGCATTACCGATGCGCTGCGAGTCGATGGCAACGCCGTGTCATCCAGCAGGCTGGCCGCACCGCGTAGCCTGGCAGCCAGTGGCGATGCCTCCTGGTCGGTGACCTTCGACGGCAGTGCCAATGTTTCTGCGCCGCTGAGTCTTTCCGCTACCGGTGTGGCGGCGGGCAGCTATCCGAAGGTGACCGTGGATACGAAGGGAAGGGTGACTGCTGGAATGGCGCTGGCGGCGACGGACATTCCCGGGCTGGATGCTTCGAAGTTGGTCAGCGGGGTGCTGGCCGAGCAGCGTTTGCCGGTATTCGCGCGCGGGTTGGCTACTGCTGTCTCGAACAGTAGCGATCCGAACACCGCGACCGTGCCGTTGATGCTGACCAATCATGCGAACGGACCTGTTGCCGGACGATACTTCTACATCCAGTCGATGTTCTATCCGGATCAGAACGGCAATGCTTCGCAGATTGCAACGAGCTACAACGCTACATCCGAGATGTATGTACGGGTGTCCTACGCGGCCAACCCTAGCATCCGGGAGTGGTTGCCCTGGCAGCGTTGCGACATTGGAGGTTCCTTCACGAAGACGACTGACGGATCCATTGGAAATGGCGTCAATATAAACAGCTTCGTCAATTCCGGATGGTGGTTGCAATCGACATCGGAATGGGCGGCGGGTGGAGCTAACTATCCCGTGGGGCTGGCCGGTTTGCTGATTGTCTACCGCGCACATGCAGACCATATCTATCAGACCTACGTAACACTCAACGGAAGCACATATTCGCGCTGCTGCTATGCGGGCTCTTGGCGTCCGTGGCGGCAGAACTGGGACGATGGAAACTTCGATCCGGCCAGCTACCTGCCAAAGGCGGGATTTACCTGGGCGGCTTTGCCGGGTAAGCCGGCAACTTTCCCGCCCTCAGGGCATAACCACGATACCAGCCAGATCACCTCCGGCATCTTGCCTCTCGCTCGTGGTGGCCTTGGCGCCAATACAGCGGCCGGAGCACGCAACAACATTGGTGCCGGAGTGCCGGCCACGGCGAGCCGGGCGCTCAATGGTTGGTGGAAGGACAACGATACCGGTCTGATCGTCCAGTGGATGCAGGTGAACGTAGGAGATCATCCCGGTGGAATAATCGATCGTACCTTGACGTTCCCGATCGCGTTCCCTAGCGCCTGTCTGCATGTCGTACCGACTGTCAAGGAGGTGGGGCGACCAGCGACGTCCGCGTCGACCGTTACGGTCGCCGATGTCAGCGTCAGCAACACGGGATGTGTGATCGTTTCCTCCGAGTACTACGGACTGGCTCAAAACTATGGCATCAGAGTGATGGCCATCGGCTATTGAGGTGAAAATGATTTTTTTCCATGCCGCCACGGGCGGCTTTTATTCGAAGGAAATTCATGGGTCCCGCATGCCTCTGGAGGATGAAATGCATCCTCTCGAAGACGCCGAGTACCAGGCTCTTCTTCGTGCGCAGAGCGAAGGGAAACGAATTGTCACGGACCACACCGGTCGCCCTATCTGCGTCGATCCACCGGCTCCGGCCAAGGACATTCTGGTCCAACGGGAACGCATCTGGCGCGACCGGCAGTTACAGCTCACCGACGGGCCTCTCGCTCGGCATCGTGACGAGCAGGACCTGGGAAAAACTACGACTCTGAGCCAAGAGCAGCTTCGTGAGCTAACTCTCTATCGCGCCGTTCTTCGCGACTGGCCTATTGCCGCGGAGTTTCCCGACCTGAACGCAAGGCCCGAGCCGCCTGCCTGGCTCCAATCGCTCATCACCCCCTGAACCCCGCCTTGTGCGGGGTTTTTCATTAATGGAGATCTACCTATGAGTTTCTTCCACGGCGTTACGGTAACCAACGTCGATATCGGTGCGCGCACCATCGCGCTGCCGGCCAGCTCCGTCATCGGCCTCTGCGATGTGTTCACGCCGGGGGCGCAGGCAAGCGCCAAGCCCAACGTTCCGGTGCTGCTCACCAGCAAGAAGGACGCCGCCGCGGCGTTCGGCATCGGCTCGTCTATCTACCTGGCCTGCGAGGCCATCTATAACCGTGCCCAGGCCGTGATCGTGGCGGTGGGCGTGGAAGCCGCGGAGACTCCCGAGGCCCAGGCCAGCGCCGTCATAGGTGGTGTCAGCGCCGCCGGCGAGCGCACGGGACTTCAGGCTCTGCTAGATGGCAAGAGCCGCTTCAATGCCCAGCCACGTCTACTAGTTGCGCCGGGTCATTCGGCCCAGCAAGCGGTGGCCACCGCCATGGACGGGCTGGCCGAGAAACTGCGGGCCATCGCCATTCTCGATGGTCCCAATAGCACCGACGAGGCGGCCGTCGCCTACGCCAAGAACTTCGGCAGCAAGCGCCTGTTCATGGTCGACCCGGGCGTGCAGGTTTGGGACAGCGCCACCAATGCCGCACGCAAGGCCCCGGCTTCGGCCTACGCCGCCGGCCTGTTCGCCTGGACCGACGCCGAGTACGGCTTCTGGTCCTCGCCGTCGAACAAGGAGATCAAGGGCATCACCGGCACCAGCCGTCCGGTGGAGTTCCTCGACGGCGATGAGACCTGTCGCGCCAACCTGCTCAACAACGCCAATATCGCCACGATCATTCGCGACGATGGCTATCGCCTGTGGGGCAACCGCACCTTGTCCAGCGACAGCAAGTGGGCTTTCGTCACCCGCGTTCGGACCATGGACCTGGTGATGGATGCGATCCTCGCCGGGCACAAGTGGGCGGTGGACCGCGGCATCACCAAGACCTACGTGAAGGATGTCACCGAGGGCCTGCGCGCCTTCATGCGCGATCTGAAGAACCAGGGCGCGGTGATCAACTTCGAGGTCTATGCCGACCCGGACCTGAACAGCGCCAGCCAGCTGGCCCAGGGCAAGGTGTACTGGAACATCCGCTTCACCGATGTGCCGCCTGCCGAGAACCCCAATTTCCGTGTCGAGGTGACCGATCAGTGGCTCACCGAAGTTCTGGATGTCGCCTAAGGAGCGCCCGTGATGATTCCGCAAACCCTGACCAATACCAACCTGTTCATCGACGGCGTGAGCTTCGCCGGTGACGTGCCATCCCTGACCCTGCCCAAGCTGGCTGTGAAGACCGAGCAATACCGTGCCGGCGGCATGGATGCGCCGGTATCCATCGACATGGGCCTGGAGGCGATGGAGGCCAAGTTCTCCACCAACGGTGCCCGCCGAGAAGCACTGAATTTCTTCGGCCTGGCCGACCAGAGCGCTTTCAATGGCGTGTTCCGCGGCTCCTTCAAGGGCCAGAAGGGCGCCAGCGTGCCAGTGGTGGCTACCCTGCGCGGCCTGCTCAAGGAGGTCGACCCGGGCGACTGGAAAGCCGGCGAGAAAGCCGAGTTCAAGTACGCCGTTGCGGTCAGCTACTACAAGCTGGAAGTCGATGGCCGCGAGGTCTACGAGATCGATCCGGTCAACGGTGTCCGCGCGATCAACGGTGTCGACCAGTTGGCCGGCATGCGCAACGACCTCGGCCTGTAAGAGGAGCTCCGGACATGACCCAAGAGAATCGACTGCCGGGCTGGCTGACGCTGGATGCTGACGCCGCCCTCGTTCGTCTCTCGCGTCCGGCACAGTGCAACGGGGTCAGCGTTGACACGCTGACCCTGCGTGCACCCACCGTGCGTGATATCCGCCTGGCCGGCAAGGTGGCCGGCGACGATGCCGAGGAGCGCGAACTGCAACTGTTCGCCTCGCTGGCGCAGGTCAGCCGCCAGGACCTGGAGGGGCTGAAGCTGAGCGACTACCAGCGGCTGCAAGGCGCCTACTTTCGCCTGGTGCAAGACGACACGGACGACACCTTCGCGTATGCGTCAACTGGCGAGGCGCCTGGCCATTAAGCTGGGCTTCCAGGCCAGCGAACTGGAGCGCATGACCCTGGGCGACCTGCTCTGGTGGCTCGCCGAGGGCGAGGAGTGAGCGACGGCGCCGTCCGCCAGGCGAGCGGCGCCCGCGCTACTTCAGTAGGTCCGCGGAGGCGGACATCGATAACAGACGAGACGAACCGTCATGAGTAAAGACATGGACCTGGTGGTCTCCATCGGCGGCATCGCCGACCCCTCCTTGGGCAAGGCATTCGAGACCGTCAAGGCACGGCTCGACAGTCTCCAGGAACGTTCCCGCCAGGCGTCCAGCCTGAGAGATGTGCTGGGAGACGCCATACGCCTGGAGCGAGAACTCGCCGATATGCGCAAGGTCGGGGACCGCGGCGTTGCTGAGCATGCCCGGCAGCTTGGCGAACGCCAGGAGCAACTGAAGCGACTCGGCATCGAGGCCAGGGCCGCGGGCGATGCCTACGCTCGACTGGGCGAGATGCAGCGTGGCCTGGATATGCAGGTCCGCGGCCTGCAACGGCTGGAGCAGGCCAGCCAGGCAATGCCATTGGCTAGCGCATTTTCCGGACTGGTCGTGGAAGCCAGCAAGACGGCTGCCGGTTATCAAGCGCGCTTGCGCGACCTGGCGATCCGCAACGGCCTGGACGTCGGCCGGGAGCCAGCCTTGGCATCCCTGATCCAGGACAGTGCCAGCCAGAGCGGCCTGGGACGCACGGCGACGCTGGACATGCTGGAGCACTTGAACGCCACCGGCATGGGGTTCGCCGCCGCGCAAATGAATCTGGGACTGGCGGGCCGCTTCGGCTTTGGCCAAGGGATTGCTTCAGCCGAGGCTGCGGGGCTGGTTCGAGCGTTGCAACTGGCCCAGGGTTCGGACTCGCCAGAGCAATTGTCCGCCTCCCTCGACCGCCTGGTCGTCCTGGGTAAAGGCAGAGTTGGCAGTGAGGCCCTGGCGCGTCGCCTGCCTGCCTTGTTGTCAGCGCTGGGCAATGCGGGAGAGGCCACGGCCGGCGATGTCGGTGCACTGGGGGCCTTGCTGGAGATTCAGGCAAAGAACACCACGCCAGACAAAGCGGACGTGCGGATGAAGGCCTGGCTGGAGTTCGTCGGCAGCGGCAGCTTGAAACGCGCTTATGGCCAGGACTACGACCGGGACCTGGAAGCGCTGCGCAAGGACGGAGCGAGTCTGCTGGAGGCCAACCTGGAGCTGGCTGCGCGCTATCGGGATAAGGGCGGCAAGCTCAGCGCCGGCGTGGCGTCGCCGGCGCTTGAAGCCTATCGAGCGTCGCGCGGCGAGTTCCAGGGCTTGCTCGAATCCCAGCAGTCTTCCGCTGGCTCTTCGGAGCGCGATGCGCGGCGTCGCGAGGGGATGTCCCAGGAGCTGTGGAAGGCTTCCAGCGACAGTTGGGAGAGGGCGCAGACCGCTTTGGGCAGCGCCCTGAATCCATATCTGGACAACCTGGCCAAGGGGAGCGCGGTACTCGGCGAGTCGACTGCGGAGCTGCTCGAAGCCTATCCGCGGACGACGGCCGGTCTTACCGCCGCCGCAGGTGCGGTGTTATCCGGGTATCTCGCCTACAAGGGAGGGCGCGGCGCTATCGACGTGCTGCGTGGCGGTCGGCTCGGTCGGCGAGGGAGCGCTGCCGTCGGCGACCTGATCGAACGGGGTGCAGGCCGGGTATCGGGTGGTAGTGAAATACAACGCGTGTTCGTTACCAACTGGCCGGTGCCGGGAGGCGACTCTACGCTGGAGTCCGCGAGGAGGCCGGCACAACGAAAGCGCGGTCAAACACCACGCAGGAAGAGAGGCAAGGGCGGTGGGGTGAAGGCCCGCTCCCTTCCATCCCTTGGCTTCTCGGCTGGAGGAGGCTTGGGGGCGATGGCAGGAAAGCTGCCGCGCCTGTCGCGTTTGCCCATACGCAACGCGCCGCTGCAAGTGGCCTCGTCGTTGATCGATGTTGCTGAGGTCTACTCCAGCGACCTGTCGGAGAGCGAAAAGACCATCGCCTATGGCGAGGCCGGTGGCTCCCTGGCTGGTTCCCTGGCTGGCGCCGCTCTGGGAGCAAGCATCGGCTCGGTGGTGCCGGTGGTCGGTACGCTGATCGGTGGATTGGTTGGCGGCGCTATCGGCGCCTGGGGCGGTAGCGAACTGGGGGGGCGTCTGGGACGCAGTCTGGCTGGCGATCCGCCGGCGGCCTCGGACAACAAGCCGGCGGTGCCCGCACCACAGGCCGAGCCCGTCGCGGCTGCGCCCAACTGGACCTTCGCGCCGCAGATCAACCTGACGGTGCAAGGCAACGTACACGAGCCGCAGCGCCTGGCCGACGAGTTGCTGCCCTACCTGCAACGCATGCTTGTCGACTTCGCCGACGAGCGGCAGCGGCGCAGCCTCTACGACCCGGCGATGGTCTAAGGAGTCCCCATGGCATATCTGGAACAATTGCAGGCCGGCCTGAGGTACCTGGGTCGCGCCGGCGAGTCCGGACGCAAGAGTCTGGACAAGGTGGTCGCTCCGGTGAACGGTGCGATCAGCGAGATCCGCGGCGCAGCCGCGGAGCTGGAGAACCTGCCCGGCGTATCGCCGGAAATGGCTGCCCGGCTGCAGCGTGCCATGCGCGGCATCGGCCAGGCGCAGGGCAAGGTGAACCGCGTGGTCTCCACCTATGACCGGGCGAGCCGGGCGTTGCTTGGTATCGACGAACGCCTGGATGCGCTGAAGGTGCAGGTGAACAGTGCCGCGCAGGCGGTCGGCAAGGTCGCTGGCGACATCAGTCCGACGCTGGCGGGGGTGCTGCCGTCGTGGCTGCTGGCACCCTCGGCGACGCCCCCGAGCGAGGCCGCAGCGCCCTTGCCGCACCTGCTGGTACTGCAGCCGCTGACCGCCAATGCCCAACCGTTCTACTTCAACCTGAATACTGCCGCCTTCGACGCCCTGCAGCGCAACAGTGCCTACAACTGGAGCGGGCAGGTGCGCCTGGGTCGGCGGCCGGCGCTGCAGAGCGTCGGCATGGGCGAGGAGAGCATCCTGCTCAAGGGGGCGGTATTCCCGCTGCGTCGACAGGTAGGTAACCAGGAAAAGGTCGTCGGTCTGGAGCAGCTCGAAGCGCTGCGCCGGTTGGCGGAGCGGCGTGAGCCGCTGATCCTGAGCAGCGGCTACGGCGAGGTGCAGATGGGCCTCTGGTGTCTGGTGCGGATCAGCGAGAACCAGAGCGCCCTGCTGGGCAACGGCGCTCCCCGCAAACAAACCTTCGACCTGGAGTTCAAGCGCTATGGCGACGACCTGCCGAACCGCTGACGGCGACATGCTGGACAGCCTCTGCTACCACGTCTATGGCCATCTGTTGGGCTGCGTCGAGGCGACCCTCGACGCCAATCCCGGGCTGGCCGATGAGCAGCAGCCATTCCGCGCCGGCTTGCTGATCAGTTTCCCTGACATGCCGGTGGTCAATGTCGAACAGGTGCGCCTGTGGGATTGATCGACCGCTCACCCGCAACCCCGCCTTGGCGGGGTTTTTCTTTTCTGGAGAAACCAGGTGCAACCGAGTTTCCGTATCGTTGCCGACGGCACCGACGTCACCCAGCGGCTGAATGACCGCCTGCTCAAGCTGACCCTGCTGGACAAGCCGGGCATGGAGTCCGACAGCCTGACCTTGAGGATCGACGATCGCGATGGACAGGTGGCCTTACCCAGGCGCGGTGCGGTGCTGGAGGTTCATCTCGGCTATGCCGGCGAGCCACTGATGCGCATGGGACGCTTTACCGTGGACACCTTGCAGTGGGCTGGTCCGCCGGACTGCCTGACCGTCACTGCCAAGGCCGGCGACATGCGCGGCAGTGGCAAGACGATACGCAGCGGAGGTTGGGAGGGCACTACCCTGGCTCAGGTCTGCCGCGATGTTGGCGCACGCAACGGCTGGCGCGTGGAGTGTCCGTTGCAGGTGGCGATCGCCCGGGTCGACCAGGTCAACGAGTCCGACTACCACTTCGTCACCCGTCTGGCGCGCCAATACGACTGCACCGCCAAGCTGGCCGAGGGCATGCTCATGGTGCTGCCGCGACAGAGCGGGCAGAGCGCAACGGGGCGTCGGATCGAACCTTTGGTGTTGGGACGTGCTGACGTCGGCAGCTTCGACGTTACCTACGACGACCGCAGCCTGATGAGAACGGTGAAGACCCGCTACCAATTGCCCGGCAGCGGCGAGGTCAAGAGCGTCGAGCTGAAGAACCCGAAGGCACCGGCTACGGCTACGGGCGAGCATGTCGACCGGCATCTCTATGCCAGCCATGGAGAGGCCGAGCAGGCGGCGAAGGCTCGCCTGGCGAGCTTCAGCCGCTCCAGTGCCAGTGTGCGCCTGGAGCTGCCAGGGCGTGGCGACCTGTTCGCCGAGCGCAGCCTGCTGCTCCAAGGCTTCAAGGCGGGAATCGACGGCGAGTTCCTGATCGACTCGGTGGAGCACACCTACAGCTCCAGCGGATGGACCACTGTCGTGCAATGCAACGGCGGCCGAGGCGGCAAGGGGTGACGCCTGAAACCCATCGGAGTGCAGGAGGATCGATGAAACTGACCGAGCAGCAATTGCTGCGCATTTTTCCCAACGCCCGCCTCGTCGCGGGCGTTTTCGTTGCGGCGTTGCAACGGGCCATGGACGAGAGGGAGATCGACACACCGGCGCGGCGTACCGCGTTTCTCGCCCAGGTCGGCCACGAAAGCAGCCAGTTGACCCGGCTGGTGGAGAACCTCAATTACAGCGCCCAAGGCTTGGCGGCGACCTGGCCGAGCCGCTATCTCGGCCCCGACGGGCAGCCCAACGCGTTGGCCTTGCGGCTGGCGCGCAATCCGCAGGCGATTGCCGACAACACCTACGCCACGCGCAACGGCAATGGCGACGAAGCGTCCGGCGATGGCTGGCGCTTTCGCGGGCGTGGCTTGCTACAAATCACCGGGCGTGCCAACTACCGGTTGGTCGGCGAGACCCTCGGCGAGCCGCTGGAAGCCGAGCCCTGGCGCCTGGAGCAGCCCGTGCCGGCGGCCCGCAGCGCCGCCTGGTGGTGGGCCGGTCACGGGCTCAACGAGCTGGCCGACCGCGGCGAGTTCGCTGCCATCACCCGCCGCATCAACGGCGGCCTGAATGGCCAGGCGGAGCGCCTGGCGTTGTGGCAGCGGGCCAGGGCGGTGCTGTCATGAGCCGGCTCGCTCTGCTCCTGCCGGCCGTGTTACTGGTCCTGCTGGCCGGCGCCTTGCTCGGCGGCGGCCTGGTTGCCCGCCATTATCGTCCGCAACTGGAGGAGGCCCTGGGCCAACTCACTGCCAGCCGCGTCGCCAGCGGCCAGCTCGAGGCTTTGCTCGATGAGCAGCAACGAGCGCTGGCGGCGGTGCGGGCGAGCGCCGAGAGGCGCGCGAAGGATGCCGAGCAGGCACTCGGCGAGGCCAGGGCGCAAGCCGCGGAGCAGTATGCCGCGGCCGTGCGTCTGCTCCAGGAACCCGACTTTGGCACGGACTGCCAGGCGGCAGGTGCGGCGATCGACCGGGAGCTGGGACTATGACTCGTCTCCTGCTGGGGCTTTGTCTGCTTTTCGCGGGCTGCGCAGCCTCGCCGACGACACCTCGCCCCGTGCGCGTCGAGGTTCCCCTGGCAGTGCCCTGCCGTGTACCTGACGTGCGCCCGCCGAGCTGGGCCGGCGCCACGCTGAAGGCCGGCGATTCGCTGCAGGCCAAGGTTCGCGCATTGCTCGCCGAGCGCCGCCAGCGGCAGGGCTACGAACTCGAATTGCAGGCGGCGTTGCGTGCCTGCCGCTGAGACACTGGGCGCATATGGACGTCGATGGACGTGTGTCCGGCGCATATTGCCGTGTATTGATTCCGCAGCGTTGTCGAGCCGGGAATCGGCCGGTACAACGTAGTCATGCTTGTACAGGTGTGTCCCCCCAGGGATGTCACCTGCAACCTCAGAGCCCGGCCCGTGTGCCGGGCTTTTTCGTTTGCATCCGACAACGGCTCGGGACGTGGAGGCTCCTCGCCGACCGCGTACCGCGCCACGGCTGACCGTCCTGGAGGCGGGGCCAGACGACCCGCCTGGTGCGGGTCTTTTCATATGCATAAAGGAGAGTTTTCCATGTCCATCCTGACTCAAGGTACCCAGATCTACGCCCTGGTTCCGCCGGTATCCGGTACCGGTGCCGCTACCGTCCTGGAGATCGAAGGCGTGACCTCGTTCAACCCGGGCGGCAATCCGGCCGACCAGATCGAAGACCCGTGCCTGAGCGACACTTCGCGCAAGTACAAGAAAGGCCTGCGCACCCCTGGCCAGGCGACCCTCGGCATCAACGCCGATCCACGCCTGGCCAGTCACGTTCGGTTGTTCCAGCTGTCCGAGAAAGATGGCGAGACGAGCGTCAAGTGGGCCATCGGCTGGTCCGACGGAATCGACGTAAAGCCGACCGTCAGCACCGAAGGCGACGATTTCGTGCTGCCGCCGGCGCGCACCTGGTTCACCTTCGAAGGCTACGTCAGCGACTTCCCCTTCGATTTCGCCAGCAACACGCTGGTCGCTACCCAGGCCACCATCCAGCGTTCCGGCGCCGGCAAGTGGACGCCGAAGTCGGCTTGAGGAGCGCGTAGATGAATCTCAACGAACTTCGTGCGGCGGGCGGTTTCATCGAGTCGGCGCTGGTGCGCAAGGAGATTAGCTGGACCCGCGTTCCCGCCGGCAGGAAGAAGGCGGTCAGCGACACCTTCCAGGTGTTCGTCCGACGCAACAGTTTTGGCGCGGTGGAGCGCCTGTTCTCCGCCGAAGGCGACCAGCAGAGCCGCAACGCGCGCTACCTCGCCGAATGCATTCGCCTGGGCGAGACGGGAGAGGAAAGCCTGACCTACGAACAGGCCTACGACCTCGACCCGGCGCTGGGCTTCCTGCTGCTGCAGGCGGTCGGTGAGGTCAACCGGGTCGAGGACGCGGAAAAAAACTGACCCCCGCCGACGAGGTTTGGCACGAGCTGGTGCTGAACGGCGTCGGCGGGTCGACCATTGCCGAGGCCAAGGAGCGGCTCAGCTACGCCGAGTACCGCGCCTGGGTCGCCTACCTGAACAAGCGCGGCTCGCTCCATCCAGGACACCGGCTGGAGCTTGCGCTGGCTCGGATCGCTGCGTTGCTCGGGCATGCTCTGGGAGCGGACGCCGATCCCGACGCGTTCCGTCCGCATATGGCTCTCCAGCCCCTTTCGCTGCACCAGGCGATGGATCAATGGGCATGACAGGCCACCCCGCTGCGGCGGGGTCTTTTTCTGGAAGACATGAATCATGGCCACGAATACCGACGGCAGCCTGACGCTCGACCTGGTCCTTCGCAGCGAAGGGTACAGGGCCGGGATGGACAAGGTTGGCAGGATCAACGATCAGAAAATGCGCGCCATGGAGGCGCGCGCGGAAAAGGCTGGCAAGGCTATCGGCAAAAGCCTGGACAGTTCGGCGCTGATTGCCAGCAGCGTGCTGGACCAGGCGCTGGACATGCTGGGCAGGACCAGTCGCCAGGCGGGTCAGGCCAAGAAGCCTGTGCAGAGCGCCCAGGACAAGGTACTGGCCGAGTGGAAGACCCGGCAGAAGGAGCTGGGCGAAGCCTGGAAGAGCTATCGCGAACCACTCCAGGATCTGTCCAAACTCAACGAAGCACTACTGAAGAACTCTTCCGACAAGCTCGACAAGGCGCTGCTCAATCTCAGCGAGACCGGCAAGCTGTCGCTTGCCAACGTGGGCAAGGCCGCCTACGCCGATGCCGCGCGCCTCGCCTCGCGGCAGATGACGCTGATGCTGCTGGACGGGCTGTTTGGCTGGGTCGCCAGCGTCGGTACCGAGAAGCCCAAGGTCGACGACAAGGCGGGCAAGGGACAGGCGAAGGCCGGCGACGACGAGAAGGAACAGCCGTCTCTCCAGTCGCAGGTCTTCAAGCAGTGGCTGTTGCAGATGAACAGTGTCTGGGGCGCCTACCGCGCGCCGCTGCAGGATATCTCCGGGATGACCGACGAGCTGTTCAGGAATGCGTCGGAGAAGCTCGAGAAGTCGCTGTTCAATTTCGCCACTACCGGAAAGCTGTCCTTGAGCAACTTCGCCAAGACGGTGATTGACGATGTCGCCCGGATCGCCGCGCGGCAGCTTTCAATGCTCGCCCTGGACGGATTGTTCGGCTGGATGAATGGCAAGGCCGGCATCACCGAGGCGCAACTGGCCAGCCAGAAGCCCTATACCTCGCTACTGGAAAAGGCCCGCGCAGCTGCGGGACAAGCGGCAGCGGGCGCTCCCGCGGCCCAGGGTGCCGCGCCAATGCCGGCAGCGGCGATGGATGTCGGCGCGATGGTGGCCACTGCTTCCGGGCAGACCGGGGACGGTTCCAAGGTATCGGCTGGAGGGGCTTCGGCGAGCGCTGGCAAGCCGGTGGGCAGTTGGGTCGAACAGATGGACGCCTCCTGGGCGAGCCTGCGCGACCAGGCGCAGGACGTCTCGGGAATGATGGACATGCTGTTTACCAACGCCTTCACCAATATGGAGAACGCCCTGTTCACCTTTGCCACCACGGGCAAGCTGTCGTTCAAGGATTTCGCCGACTCGGTGATCCAGGATATGGCGCGGATCGCCGCGCGGCAGGCGACGCTGCAGATCATCGGCGGCATCGTCGGTGCGGTCAGCGGGTTCTTCGGTAGCGGCGCAACGGCGGGCTCGCGGATTTCCGACTACACCGGCTCGGACATGGCCAATTGGGTCAGCAAGCAACGCGCCGGAGGCATGCCTGGGTTCGCCAGGGGCGGTGCCTTCAACGATGGCATCCAGAGCGCGCCGGCGCTGTTCAGCATGGCCGGCGGTCGTCCGGCGCTGATCGGCGAGCGTGGGCCGGAAGCCATCATGCCGCTGAGTCGCGGTTCCGATGGCGTGCTCGGCGTGCGCGCGCTCGGCGGCGGCGAGGGGGGCAACGTCTTCAATTTCTCCACCAGCGTCAGCCTGGGCGGCCGCGAGGGCGCGGCGACGGCCAGCGGCGACGACGGTACGGGACAGCAGCTGGCGGGAATGATCAACGATGCCGCGCGCAACGTGGTGGCGCAGGAGCTGCGCCCCGGCGGCCTGGTATGGAGGATGGTGAATGGCTGATCTGGAACGCTTTACCTGGGACATCTCGATCGATTCCGCCGGCCAGGCGAACCAACTGGTACGCCAGGCGCAGTACGGCGGCGGCTACAGCCAGGCGCTCGGTGACGGGCTGAACAACCTCAGCGAGACCTGGCAGGTTTCGCGTACCGGCGATCTCGCGCTGATCGGCCCGATCCGCGATTTCCTCAAGCGCCACGGCGGCTACCGCTCGTTCCTCTGGACCTTGCCCACTGGCGAACCGGTACGGGTGCGCGCCCAGGGCTGGCAATTGCGGCCGCGCGGCAACGGCGTGTTCACCCTGAACACTACCTTCCAGCAAGTCTTCAATCCGTGAGGTAAGCATGACCATCACAGCCGATGACCAGGCCCTCGAGCCTGGGGCGCTGGTGCGCCTGTTCGACCTGGATTGCACCGGGTTCGGCGGCGAGATGCTGCGCTTCCACGGCCACCTGCAGCAGGGGCCGATCCACTGGCAGGGCAACGCCTACCAAGCTTGGCCGCTGGAGGCGCGCGGCTTCGAGCAGCGCGGCGACGGCCGGGCCAGTTCGCCGACCCTTAGCGTGGGCAACATCGACGGCAGCATCAGCGCGCTCTGCCTGTTCTTCGATGGCCTGGTAGGCGCGCGCCTGACCGTGCGCGAGACCTATGCGCACTACCTGGATGCGGCCAACTTCGCCGAAGGCAACCCGCAGGCCGACCCCTCCCAGGAGCGCCTGAACATCTGGTTCCTCGAGCAGAAGACCGCCGAGAACAGCGTCCAGGTGACCTGGGAGCTGTCCGCTCCGCCGGACTTCCAGGGCCAGCAGATCCCGGCGCGCCAGATCACCTCGCTGTGCCACTGGTGCATCACCAACGAGTACCGCGGGCAGGACTGCAACTACACCGGCACGGCGATGTTCGATGCCGACGGCAATCCGGTGGACGATCCGGCGCTGGACCGCTGCGGCGGCCGGGTCAGCGATTGCAAGCTGCGCTTCGGCGCGGACAACCCGCTGTCCCACGGCGGCTTCGCCGGCGCCGGCCTGGTCAGGATGTGAGCATGGAACTGAGCCGCAGCTTGCAGCGGGCCATCGCCGCACACGCCGCCCGCGAGCATCCGCGCGAATGCTGCGGGCTGATCGTTCGCGGTGCGCGTCAACGCCGCTACGTGGCCTGTCGCAACGCAGCCGGATCGCCCAGCGAGCACTTCGTGATCGATCACCAGGACTGGTGCGCCGCCGAGGACCAGGGCGAGGTCCTGGCCATCGTCCACAGCCACCCGGACGTTCCGGCCACGCCGAGCATGGCCGATCGGGTCAGTTGCGAACTGCATGGTCTGCCTTGGGTGATCCTGTCCTGGCCGGAAGGCGATGTCGCGCATCTAGCGCCGGAGGGCTATCGGGCGCCGCTGCTCGGCCGCGAGTTCGCCCACGGCGTGCTCGACTGCTGGAGCCTCTGTCGCGACTGGTACCGCCGCGAGGCAGGTCTGGAGCTTCCGGACTATCCGCGCCGCGACGGTTGGTGGGAAACCGGCGAGAGCCTCTACGAGCAGCACTATGCGGCGGCTGGATTCCGGCCGGTGCCGCTGGCCGGAATCCGCCGCGGCGACATGCTGGTGATGCAGGTCGGGAGGGCGCTGCACCCGAACCACGCGGGCATCTACCTGGGCAATGACTGGCGTCTGGACAGCGAGCCGGCCCAGGCGCTCGGCGGCGACGGACCGTTCCTGCTGCACCACCTGTACGGACGGCTGTCGACCCGCGACGTGTTCGGCGGACCCTGGATCGAACGCACGCGCCTGGTCTTGCGGCACACGCGGATGCCGCAGTGAACGACATATTCAAGCGAGCCGTCGGAATCGGCTCTTCACGAGAGGAACAGGTCCATGAGTGACACCCTGAGTCAGGGCCTCACCACCATCCGTCTGTACGGGGTTCTGGGCAAGCGCTTCGGCCGCATGCACGGCCGGTTGTTGGAAAGCGGCACGGTACGCGAGGCGATGAGTGCCCTGAAGCACACCATGGAGGGATTCGAGACGTTCATGCGCGAGGCGGAATCGAAAGGGCTGACCTTCGCCGTGTTCCGTGGGCGTACCAACCTGTCCGGCGAGCAACTGGACATGCGCGGACGCGAGGATATCCGCATCGTGCCGTTGGTGATCGGGAGCAAGCAGTCCGGATTGTTTCAGACGGTACTAGGAGCTGCACTCATTGCCGTAGGTGTCTTCGCAACGAGTCTTACGCTCGGGACAAGCACGTTTCTGATCTCTGCCGGCGCCAGCATGATGCTCGGCGGCGTCATGCAGATGCTCAGTCCCCAACCCAAGGGCCTGAAGGGCCGCGAGGCCCCCGAGAACGCCCCCAGCTATGCCTTCGGCGGCCCGGTCAACACCATCGCCCAGGGCCATCCGGTCGGCGTGCTCTACGGCAAGCGCCGCATCGGCGGCGCGGTGATCAGCGCCGGCATCTATGCCGAGGACCGGCTGTAGCCGGCAACGCCGTAACAGGCCCGCCATGCGCGGGCGTTTTTTTGCCTGAAGGAACGTCATGAACAAGACCATCACGGGCCACAAGGGTGGCAGCAAGAAGCCGCGCCAGCCGGTGGAGATGCCGGACTCGGTGCGCTCGATCGCGCGGGCGAAGATTCTCCTGGCACTGGGCGAAGGCGAGTTCGACGGTGGCGTCGACGGCCGTTCGATCTACCTGGACGATACGCCGCTGCTGGCGGCGGACGGCTCGGTGAACTTCCCCGGAGTGACCTGGGAGTTCCGTCCGGGCTCGGTGGACCAGGAGCACATTGCCGGTGTGCCCGCCGTGGAAAACGAACTGGCGGTCGGCGTCGAGCTCAAGAGTGACGCGCCCTGGGTCCGCGCGGTGAGCAACACCCAGCTCTCGGCGGTGCGCCTGCGCCTGTCCTGGCCGGCCATCCAGCGCCAGCAGGAAAACGGTGACGTGGTCGGCTACCGCATCGACTACGCGATCGACATCGCCGTCGACGGCGGTGCCTGGCAGGAAGCGCTGAAGGCTTCGCTGGACGACAAGTCCACCAGCCGCTACGAGCGCTCCCACCGTGTCGACCTGCCGGAGGCGCGGAGCGGCTGGCAGGTGCGCGTGCGCCGCCTGACGCCGAACCAGAACAACAACCGCGTCGCCGACACCATGCGGGTCGAGGCGATCACCGAGGTGATCGACGCCAAGCTGCGCTATCCGAACACCGCGCTGCTGTTCGTCGAGTTCGATGCCAGCCAGTTCCAGAGCATTCCGCAGATATCGGTGGAAGCGCGCGGCCGGCGGGTGCGGGTGCCGAGCAACTACGATCCGCAGACCCGTAGCTACAGCGGCACCTGGGACGGCTCGTTCAAGTCGGCCTGGACCAGCAACCCGGCCTGGCACTGGTACGACATCGTGTTGCACAAGCGCTTCGGCCTCGGTCGGCGGATCGACGCGAGCATGGTCGACAAGTGGTCGCTGTACCGCATCGCCCAGTACTGCGACCAGTCGGTGCCCGACGGCAAGGGCGGCCAGGAGCCGCGCTTCAGCTGCAATCTGTACCTGCAGAGTCGCGCCGAAGCCTGGACAGTGCTGCGCGATCTGGCAGCGATCTTCCGCGGCATGTCCTACTGGTCCGGCGCGGAAATGGTGGCGGTGTCCGATATGCCGGAGGACGAGGCCTATACCTTCTCGCCGTCGAACACCGTGCGTGGCGACGACGGCAGCCACTTCAACTACAGCAGCAGCCGCCAGCGCGATCGCCACACCCTGGCCCTGGTCAACTACGACAATCCGGGCAACGGTTACCAGAGCCAACCGGTAGCGGTGAACAATGACCGCGCGCAGCGCCGCTACGGCATCAGCCAGTTGGAGATCACCGCGATCGGCTGCACCTCCGAGGGCGAGGCGCAGCGGCGTGGCCAGTGGGCGCTGCTGACCGAGGAGCTGGAGCAGGACGCGGTGACCTTCCGCACCGGCATGGATGGCCGTGGGCTGGCGCCGGGGAAGATCATCGCCGTAGCCGACCCGGTCAAGTCCGGCAAGCAGATCGGCGGACGCCTGAGCGCGGTGGATGGCCGCGCGCTGACCCTCGACCGCGACGTCGAGGCCCGACCCGGCGATCGCCTGCTGGTCAACCTGCCGAACGGCAAGGCCGAGGCGCGCAGCGTCCAGTCGGTGGTAGGCCGCGTGCTGAGCGTGACCGCCGCCTATTCGGAGACGCCTCGGCCCCAGGGGCAGTGGGCGCTGCAGAGCAACAGCCTGACCACCCAGCGCTTCCGCATCATGAGCATCACCCGGCCGGAGGACAATCTTTTCGAGATCACCGCGCTGCAACACAACGCGAGCAAGTTCGACGCCATCGACAACGGTGCGCGCATCGAGCTGCCGCCGGTCACCAGCATTCCGCCGGGCGTGCAGGCGCCGCCGCAGAACGTGCGGATCAAGGCTTTCACCAAGGTCGACCAGGGGTTGGCGGTGACCAGCCTGTCGGCCTCCTGGGATGCCGCGCCGAACGCGGTGGCCTACGAGGCCGAATGGCGCAAGGACTCGGGCAACTGGGTGCGGGTGCCGCGAACCTCGGCGCTCGGTTTCGACGTGCCGGGCATCTATGCCGGTCGCTACCTGGTGCGGGTACGCGCCTTGAACGTGATGGAGGTCGGTTCGGTCTACGCCAGCAGTGTGGAAACCGCTCTCGAGGGCAAGACCACACCGCCGCCGGCGCTGGCCTACCTACGCTGCGTGGCCGGCCCCTGGCGCATCGGCCTGGAGTGGGGGTTTCCGGCCAGCGGCGCGGCGGACACCGCTTACACCGAGATCCAGCAGTCCGCCACGCCCGGCGGCAGCGAGGAGACCGCACGGGCGCTGGGCCTGTTCGCCTACCCAGGCAATACCCACCTGGTATCGCCGATACCGGCCGGCGAACGGCTGGCGTTCCGCGGTCGCTTGATCGACCGTAGCGGCAACGTCGGCGCCTGGTCGAACTGGGTCACCGGCACCAGCTCCAGCGACGCCAGCGAATACAACCAGTTGATCACCCAGGAGTACGTCGAGTCGGCGCTGGGCCAGCAGTTCTTCTCCGATATCGAGCGGATGCAGGTGGATATCGGGGGCTTGCAGAAGCAGGTCGGCGACCTCGCCGACGTTCTGCTGTACGACCCGGCCAAGGTCTACGCGAAGAACGACATGGTGCGACAGGGGCAGCGGTTGTACCAGGCACTGAAGGCTGTGCCGGCGAAGACGGCGCCGCCGAACGCGGCCTACTGGTCCGATATCGGCCAGTCGCTGGAGACCGCCAACGGGCTGGCGCAGCAGGTGGCGAGCCATACCGCTGAAATCAGCGAACTCGACGGCAGGATCGAAGCAGCGGCATCGAATCTGGATGTGCTGCAAGCTGCCGCCCGCGGGGAACCGGCGACCGGAGAGAAGGCGGATGCGCTGAAGGGCTGGGACACCATTGCTCGAGCTGCCACCGAAGTCACCGTGCGGGCGAACGAGGACGAAGTGCAGGCGAAGCGGACGAGCTTGCTTGAGGCGTGGACCGGGACGGCGGAGGGCAGGATCGCCACCGTCGAGTCGGTCGTTGCGTCGAACAATGCCGTAACCGTCCAACGCCTGGATCAGCTATCCGGACAGGTTGCGAGCAATGCCTCGGCCATCAGCACCGAACAGACCGTCCGCGCCAACGCGGACAGCGCCCTGGGACAGCGGGTGGATACCGTCAGCGCACGCACCGATACCAACGAGGCGAACATCCAGACCACATCTCAAGCGGTTACCTCGCTGGATGGCAACGTCAAGGCGCTCTACAGCGTGAAGCTCCAGGCGCATGCCAACGGGCAGAAGTACGCCGCTGGCTGGCAACTGGGCTTCGACAGCGGTACGAGCGTGACGACCATGGCGTTCCAGGCTGATCGGTTCCTCTGGTTCAACAGTTCCAGCGGGCAGACAGTGGCGCCGGTTTCGATTGTCGGCGGCCAGATGTTTATCAACAACGCGATGATCCAGGATGGGTCAATCACCAATGCGAAGATCGGCAACGTGATCCAGTCGACCGCCCTCGGTGCCAACGGCGAGCCGCTGTGGAAGTTGGATAAGGGCGGCGCGTTCACAATGAACAGCGCCACGTCTGGCGGCTTCATGAGGCAGACAGCGGAGGCCACCAAGGTCTACGACGCGAATCTTGTGCTGCGGGTACAGATCGGGAATCTAGACGTATGAGCTACGGAATCCGCCTGAGAAATGCGGCCGGCTCCATCCTGATGGAGCTCACCGGCCAATCGGCGCGCACGGTCTACCGGCAGTCGCTCGGCGCCATCACCAACGGGATGACGGTGACGGTGCCGGGTTTTGATCCTGCGCGCGGTGTTGTGTTCATCATCGCGAGCGGAAACGAATTCGGTGAAGTGCCCCGATACACAATTTCCGGAAGCGTGGTGACGTTCCACTGGAACGGTTCATCCGGAACAACTTATGTACTGCATGCGGTGATGTTCTCATGAGCTACGGAGTATTAATTCGCGGGGATGCTGGGCAAACAATAATCGACGATAGTAATCCGTGCATTCATTTCGCTGCGTCGGGAACTTATGGACATACGACCGGCAGAGAAACTGTTATTCAATATGCCTTTCCAATACAGTCCCCGTATGAGCCGTATGTCTTCGTGCGCCCAAATGGTCCGCATCAAATCTATTTGTTCAGGCATATCGGCGCCCCGGGGAACTGGACTGGATTTGCATTCTGGCAGACGATCTATCGGGACGTGGACCCTCCAATCTACGGCGGAAAGTGGAAAGCTGGCGCGGTCATGTTGCCGAAAACCGGTGGGTGGGGAATGCAGGTTTTCGACTCCCAGTCGCGTGTGATGTTCGACAGTAACCGGGACATCGTTCGCTATGTCGGTGGCGCACAGGTTTGGAATAAGTATTCGTACAACCCGAGCTGGCCAGGCGGGATGGCACTACAAACGTGGTATCTGCCGTTCACATATGGAGTTGAGGCCTACTTCCAAGTCAGCCATTTCAATGTCAAAGCATTCATAACGTTAGAAGCGCCGCGCATAGGTTTTCTTGAGAACTCAATGAGCTTGATATTTGTTTCATCAGTTGTAGAGTTTGAAACTAACCATCAGTTCAATTGGCCGCTTATTGTAGTGGCGTAAATATATCTGGAGGACTATATGGCTTGGTATTCCACAGGCACGGTTGCTGTCACGCTGAATTCGCCGACAGTCACCGGCACTGGGACCGCATTTTCCGCCAACGCCCGGGTCGGCGATGCATTTCGCGGACCCGATGGGCGTTGGTACGAGGTCACAAACGTCGCCAGTTCGACGGTCATCTCGATCAAACCCAACTACCAGGGCAGCACGGCCAGCGGCCAGCCCTATGCAGTGGCGCCGATCCTGGGCTACGACAAGGACCTATCAGATCGTTTCAACCAGATCGCGATGGACTGGGGGGCGACCCTTGCGGGCATAAAGCCGTGGGCCCTGTCCAATACCGGCACGCAAGCGCAGGCGGACATGGGAATGACGGCGGTGGGGCGGGGACTCAACGCCGCAGCGACTGCTGAGAATGCCCTGAGCTTTATTGGTGGCATGCCGAAGTCGATGTCCAATCTGCGGGCTGTCAGCGACGCCAATAATGTCCCGAACGAATGTGGGTTCTACGGTATCGGAGCGTCGCCTTGGGCGAACTTGCCGCCGGGGGTCGACGGTATCAACCCTATCGGATCCATGCTCTACCACCATCCGTACGATGTGAGCACCGCCGTGCAGATGCTCATTCCGCGAACCTCTGACCTCATGTACTTCCGCCGGAAGCTCTCCGGCAACTGGAGCGCATGGGTGCGGCTACTCTCGGATAAGCAGCTTGTAGGTACGGTATCTGTTGACGGGTCGAATGTTCCGAACGGTGCGGTCATGCAGCAGAACGGGACCACGGCTATCAACGTGGGCACCAGTCTGCGTTTCGCCGACGGCACTCAGATTATCTACGCGAAGCTCCGTCTGGAATTCAGCGCGGTAGACATCTTGACCCGCCAGTACACGTTCCCCATGAGCTTTTTCGAACCCCCGAATGTCACCGCTACTTTAATTCAAGGTCAGCAGTCGGATATCAATCCATTGCAGTTCCAGCAACTCGGTCCGGTATTGGTCGCTGCTACTACTGTTAGCGCGTGCAACGTACGAGTCATGCGCCCTACTTACGTATCGAGTGGCTGGGCTTCTGGGAACTTCATCGACTGTTCTGTCAACGCGGTAGGGAGATGGCGCTAATGAAGTTCTTGCTAAAACCCGACCTGCAAGTCGGATTGCCTGGCCAAGAACGGGTAAGCTCGGTTTCTGTAAACGGATTGCGGTTGACTATCGACGGCGTAGAGTTCGATTTTTCTCCACTTGCAGTGGGTGGGTACTTGCCTCCGGAGGCATACATCAACATAACCCCCCTGCAAGAGGTGGAGGTTCGAAGCGACTTTCTTCTCGTACGCTACATCCACCAAGTGACAGCAGACATTCTGACTGCTTATCGCGCCGAGATTGAACCAATTTTGATGGAAGTTGACGGACCTGTGGAGCTACCGAAATGAACATTGACTGGAGCCAACTGAGAACCCCCGAGCAGCAGGCCGCCGAACGCTTGCAGGCTGAGTACGATGCCGCAGCCGCGGCGCGGGCAAATGCCTACCGCCTGGAGAGTGACCCGCTCAAGACCGAGGCTGAATTCGATGCGATCAAGGCCGGCACCGAGCCGGACTACTCTGACTGGATCGCCAAGGTAGAAGAGATCAAGGGGCGATACCCCACTTCCTCGAACCCGCCCGTCATGTAAGCAGGCTTCAGCGCCACCCCGAAGCCTGTCTTGACAGTAGCATCCCCTGCGCCGGCCGCTCCGGCCGGCGCTCTTCCCGACATCCCGCTGTTGTACCCATCCTCCCCACTGGGCTATGTTCCCCAACATGGCTCCGTGAGACCGCTATCGTGATCCACCTCAGCAGCATCATCACCTCCCTCATCAAGGCATTCGCCCGTTGGCGCTGGCGCGCCTGACTTCTTCTTCGCCGGCCTGGCCGGTCACGTCTCCCTGCGTCCCCCGTTTTCCACAGGCATAATGCCGACGTTCCACTCTCCCTTCCTCCGCGAGCGCGCCGGGAAACGGGTGTGGCGAAAGCCGGGTGATGCGATTCGCATAAGAATGAAATCAAGAGGTTACAGCCAGCATGCTGCTGATGATCGATAACTACGACTCCTTCACCTACAACCTGGTGCAGTACTTCGGCGAGCTCAAGGCCGAGGTCAAGGTGGTGCGCAACGACGAACTGAGCGTGGAACAGATCGAGGCCCTGGCGCCCGAGCGCATCGTCCTTTCCCCCGGTCCCTGCACCCCCAACGAGGCCGGCGTCTCGCTGGCCGTGATCGAGCGCTTCGCCGGCAAGCTGCCATTGCTCGGTGTCTGCCTTGGCCACCAGAGCATCGGCCAGGCCTTCGGCGGCGAAGTGGTGCGGGCGCGTCAGGTGATGCACGGCAAGACCAGCCCGATCCACCACAAGGACCTCGGCGTGTTCGCCGGCCTGGCCAATCCCCTGACGGTGACGCGCTACCACTCGCTGGTGGTGAAGCGAGAGAGCCTGCCGGAGTGCCTGGAGGTCACCGCCTGGACCCAACATGCCGACGGATCGCTCGACGAGATCATGGGCGTACGCCACAAGACCCTGAATGTCGAGGGCGTGCAGTTCCATCCCGAGTCCATCCTCACCGAGCAGGGCCACGAGTTGCTGGCCAACTTCCTCCGCCAGCAGGGCGGCGTGCGTGGGGAGGGCAACTGAGATGGATATCAAGGGAGCCCTCAATCGCATCGTCAACCAGCTCGACCTGACCACCGAGGAAATGCAGGCGGTCATGCGCCAGATCATGACCGGGCAATGCACCGACGCGCAGATCGGCGCCTTCCTGATGGGCATGCGGATGAAGAGCGAAACCATCGACGAGATCGTCGGCGCGGTGGCGGTGATGCGCGAACTGGCCGACGGTGTGCAGTTGCCTACGCTGAAGCATGTGGTCGACGTGGTCGGCACCGGCGGCGATGGCGCGAACATCTTCAACGTATCCTCGGCGGCGTCCTTCGTGGTCGCCGCCGCTGGCGGCAAGGTCGCCAAACACGGTAACCGCGCGGTCTCCGGCAAGAGCGGCAGCGCCGACTTGCTGGAAGCCGCCGGCATCTACCTGGAGCTGACCTCCGAACAGGTGGCGCGTTGCATCGACACCGTCGGCGTCGGGTTCATGTTCGCCCAGGTCCACCACAAGGCGATGAAGTACGCCGCCGGTCCGCGCCGCGAGCTGGGCTTGCGGACTCTGTTCAACATGCTTGGCCCACTGACCAACCCGGCGGGAGTCAGGCACCAGGTGGTCGGGGTGTTCACCCAGGAACTGTGCAAGCCGCTGGCTGAAGTGCTCAAGCGTCTCGGCAGCGAGCATGTGCTGGTGGTGCATTCGCGCGACGGGCTGGACGAGTTCAGTCTGGCCGCGGCGACCCACATTGCCGAGTTGAAGGACGGCGAGGTACGCGAGTACGAAGTGCGTCCCGAGGACTTCGGGATCAAGAGCCAGACCCTGATGGGGCTGGAGGTCGACAGTCCGCAGGCCTCGCTGGAACTGATCCGCGACGCTTTGGGGCGGCGCAAGACCGAGGCTGGGCAGAAGGCCGCCGAGCTGATCGTGATGAATGCCGGCCCGGCACTGTACGCTGCCGATCTGGCGACCAGCCTGCACGAGGGCATTCAACTGGCCCACGATGCCCTGCACACCGGGCTGGCACGGGAGAAGATGGACGAACTGGTGGCCTTCACCGCCGTTTACAGAGAGGAGAACGCACAGTGAGTGTGCCGACGGTTCTGCAGAAGATCCTCGCCCGCAAGGCCGAGGAGGTCGCCGAGCGCCGTGCGCGCGTCAACCTGGCCGAGGTCGAGCGGCTGGCGCGTAGCGCCGATGCGCCGCGCGGCTTCGCCAGTGCCCTGCTGGAGCGGGCCAAGCGCAAGGAGCCGGCAGTGATCGCCGAGATCAAGAAGGCATCGCCGAGCAAGGGCGTGCTGCGCGAACACTTCGTCCCGGCGGAGATCGCCCGCAGCTACGAGGCGGGTGGCGCGGCGTGCCTGTCGGTGCTCACCGACGTGGACTTCTTCCAGGGCGCCGATGCCTATCTGAAGGAAGCGCGGGCCGCCTGTGCGCTGCCGGTGATCCGCAAGGACTTCATGATCGATCCGTACCAGATCGTCGAGGCGCGGGCGATCGGTGCCGACTGCATCCTGCTGATCGTCTCGGCGCTGGACGACGTGCTGATGGCCGAACTGGCGGCGACTGCCAAGTCGGTCGGTCTCGACGTACTGGTCGAAGTGCATGACGGCACCGAGCTGGAACGTGCGCTGAAGACCCTGGACACGCCGTTGGTGGGCATCAACAACCGCAACCTGCACACCTTCGAGGTGAGCCTGGAAACCACCCTCGACCTGTTGCCGGAAATTCCCCGCGACCGCCTGGTGGTCACCGAGAGCGGTATTCTCAACCGGGCCGACGTGGAGCTGATGGAAGTCAGCGAGGTCTACGCCTTCCTGGTTGGCGAGGCGTTCATGCGGGCCGACGATCCTGGCCTCGAGCTGAAGCGCCTGTTCTTCCAGGAGCGTGGCGGCGTGGTGCTGGGCGCCGATCCTGACTGATCCGCGCTGTCGAACCCCATGAAAAAGGCCGGTTGCGACCGGCCTTTTTCATGGGTGCTGTTCAGCGGGTGCCGAAGACCACCATGGTCTTCCCTTTCACATGCACCAGGCCCTGCTCCTCCAGGCTCTTCAGCACGCGTCCGACCATTTCCCGCGAGCAGCCGACGATCCGGCCGATCTCCTGGCGGGTGATCTTGATCTGCATGCCGTCCGGGTGGGTCATGGCGTCCGGTTGCTGGCACAGGTCCAGCAAGGTGCGGGCCACGCGTCCGGTGACGTCGAGGAAGGCCAGGTCGCCCACCTTGCGGGTGGTCTTGCGCAGGCGGTCGGCCATCTGGCTGCCGAGGGTGTAGAGGATCTCCGAGTCCTGCTGCGACAGTTCGCGGAACTTCGCATAGCTGATCTCGGCGACTTCGCATTCCACCTTGGCACGAACCCAGGCGCTGCGTTCCTGTTCGCTGCCTTCCTTTTCGAACAATCCCAGCTCGCCGAAGAAATCACCGCTGTTGAGGTAGCCGATGATCATTTCGCGGCCGTCGTCGTCCTCGATGAGGATGGTGACCGAACCCTTGATGATGAAGAACAGCGTTTCGCAGCGATCGCCGGCATAGATGATGGTGCTCTTTGCGGTGTAGCGGCGGCGGTGACAGTGTGCGAGCAGCTTGTCTAGGTGTTTGAGTTTGGGTGTGTGGGTAATAGCTACCATGCCCGAGTCCCGAAAGAATAAAGAATATGCCTGACGTACAAGGCGATGTTTTTTTGAGTTCTTATGGAGAGACCTGCCAGGGCCCGGGAGCTCAGCGGAGAACTCCCCCCAACCGGGCAGATCAGGAAGTGTGCCAGTAAACCGCGTCCAGCTTAACAGACGGACCATGAAGGTCGATGTGATTTTGCGACGCAGCTATCAGGACTGTGATCCCGTACTGTCCTTGGGCCCTGTGCTAAGCTGGCGCCCTTTGCCGGCGGGAGTCTGAACGATGAAAGCGCGTATCCAGTGGGCGGGCGAGGCGATGTTCCTCGGCGAGTCCGGTAGCGGCCACGTGGTGGTCATGGACGGTCCGCCGGACCATGGCGGACGCAACCTCGGGGTGCGCCCTATGGAGATGGTCCTGATCGGCCTCGGCGGCTGCACCAACTTCGATGTGGTCAGCATCCTGAAGAAGGCGCGCCAGCCGGTGGAGAGCTGCGAAGCCTTCCTCGAGGCCGAAAGGGCCGACGAGGAGCCCAAGGTGTTCACGAAGATCCACGTGCATTTCGTGGTCAAGGGCCGCGGTCTCAAGGAGGCCCAGGTCAAGCGCGCGGTGGAGCTGTCGGCGGAGAAATACTGCTCGGCGTCGATCATGCTCGGTCGCGGCGGGGTGGAGATCACCCACGACTACGAGATCGTCGAACTCGGCTGAGACGACATCCGGTCATCATAAAAGGGGCGCAAACTCTGGCGGAGGCTTGATTGGCTCTGCATAATGCGCCCCTTTTTTCGTGCCGCGCGATTCCGTCGGGCGGCCGTTCAGTTCGGAAGATTCTTCCGCTCTGATAGACGTTTCCCGAGCCATCCCGGTCGGGTGACCAATGGCGCCAGCCGGCGCCCGTGCAACTCAACAAACCACAATCGCCATCGCGAAGAGGTGTTAACCGTCCTACGCAGGTGCGTCGTTCGCATCTGACGGGCATGCCCCAACCCTGCGGCAGAGCCGCAAGCAACCGAGAGAGTTCCCCACGGTGAAAAGCAAACTCAAGCTCCACGGGTTCAACAACCTGACGAAGACCTTGAGCTTCAACATCTACGACATCTGCTACGCCGAGACGCCCGAAGACCTCCAGGCCTACGTGCAGTACATCGACGAAGAGTATGACGCGGAGCGTCTGACGCAGATTCTTACCGATGTTGTCGACATCATCGGCGCCAATATCCTGAACATCGCGCGTCAGGACTACGACCCCCAGGGCGCCAGCGTGACCATCCTGATCTCCGAGCAGCCGGTCACTCCGACCGACAGCCAGATCGAAGAGTCCCCGGGCCCGCTGCCGGACACCATCCTGGCGCACCTGGACAAGAGCCACATCACCGTGCATACCTACCCGGAAATCCATCCGGTGGACGGCATCGCGACCTTCCGCGTGGACATCGATGTTTCCACCTGCGGAGTGATCTCCCCGCTGAAGGCCCTGAACTACCTGATCCACCAGTTCGACTCGGACATCGTCACGGTCGACTATCGGGTCCGCGGCTTCACCCGCGACATCGAGGGGCGCAAGCATTTCATCGACCACGAGATCAACTCGATCCAGAACTATCTCTCCGACGACACGCGCGAGGCCTACCAGATGACCGACGTGAACGTGTACCAGGAGAACCTGTTCCACACCAAGATGCTGCTCAAGGACTTCGAACTGGAGAACTACCTGTTCGGCGACGCTACCCGGACGCTCTCGGCGGAACAGCGCGAGCAGGTCACGGAACGGCTCAAACACGAAATGCTGGAGATCTTCTACGCGCGCAACATGCCGCGCTGATCGCACACGAGAAAGAAAAAGCCCGCTTCGAGCGGGCTTTTTCATGCGTGCGATTCAGATGCGGTAGGTGCTCTTGGTCATCACCTTCGCCAGCAGGCTCATGCCCAGCTTCACCGGTGCCGGGAAGCGCAGGCCGCCGGCGGCCAGGGCGTTGCTCGAATGCTGTTCCTCGTCGATACGCATCTGCTCGAGGATGGCACGGGATTTCCGATCCTCCTGGGGAATCTGCGCCAGGTGTTCGTCCAGATGCTTGCACACCTGGTCCTCGGTGGCGGCGACGAAGCCCAGGCTGACCCGGTCGCTGACCAGTCCGGCGGCGGCACCGACGCCGAAGGACAGGCCGTAGAAGATCGGATTGAGCACGCTGGGACGGCTGCCCAACTGGCGGATGCGTTGCTCGCACCAGGCCAGGTGGTCGATCTCCTCCTCGGCGGCTTCCTCCATCGCCTCGCGGACCTCGGGCAGCTTGGCGGTCAGCGACTGGCCCTGGTACAGCGCCTGGGCGCAGACCTCGCCGGTGTGGTTGATGCGCATCAGGCCGGCGATATGGCGGGTGTCTTCCTCGCTCAGTTCGCCATCGGGTTCCACGATGGCCGGCGACGGTCGCGCCGGCTGGCCGCTGAACGGCAGCAGGGTGCGCAGGGCGGAGTCGGCCTGCAGCAGGAAACGGTCGATGGGCGAATAGTGGCGGTCGGCGGACATGGCGCACCTCCGGAAACGAAAGATCGCACCAGTTTACCGGAAGTGCGCTGATAGCAGGATGTTGCGGACGGGCTGCGATGTCGCAGCGCCAGCAGGGATTCAGCCCGGCGGCCAGTGCATCTGGCGTTGACCCAGCACGTGCATGTGGATGTGGTGCACGGTCTGCCCGCCAAGGTCGTTGCAGTTCATCACCACACGGAAGCCTTCCTCGCAGCCCTGCTCCCGGGCCAGGCGCTGGGCGGTGAAGAGGATATGGCCTGCCAGCGGCCGGTCTGCCTCGGTCAGGTGCTCGAGGGTGGGAATGTGCCTTTTCGGGATGACCAGGAAGTGCACCGGCGCCTGCGGGCCGATATCGTGAAACGCGACAACTTCCTCGTCTTCGTAGAACTTGCGCGCGGGAACTTCCCCCGCCACGATCTTGCAGAACAGACAGTCCATGGGCGATTCCTCCGGCCTCGGGTGCTTTCCCGAGTGTAGCGGTGCCCGTCGCGACCGCCCAAGCGTGAAGGAGCCGCAGTGAAGAACGACATACACGACCTCGGCCTGGTCCTGGATTCCCGGGTCAAGCTGATCCTGATCGAGTCCTGGGACGAGCCGAAGGTGATGGAAACCCTCACCGGCCTGGCGGTCAGGCGCGGCCTTGGCCTGTATGCCTGGTCGGTGACCGAGGGCGTGCAGCGCCTGGGCTTCGGCGGCGAGCCGCTGGGCGGGGAGGAGAGCCGCGACCCGGTCGCGGCGTTGCGCTTGATCAAGCACGATCAGCAGGCGAATCTCTACGTGCTCTGCGACCTGCATCCTTTCCTTGGCGACAGCCCGACCCTGGTGCGCCTGCTCAAGGAAATCGCCATGGCCGAAGGCAATCATCGACCGACCGTGGTGCTGGTGTCCCATGCGCTGAAGCTGCCGGCCGAGGTGCAGCGCTTCGCCGCGCGGTTCTCGCTGTCCCTGCCCAGCGAAGACGAACTGCTCGGCATCGTCCGCGAGGAAGCGACGCGCTGGAGCGAGCGCAACCGTGGTGCCCGCGTGCGCACCGACAACCGCACCCTGCAGCAGGTGGTGAAGAACCTGCGCGGGCTCAGCCATGCCGAGGCGCGGCTGCTGGCGCGCAACGTGATCTGCAACGATGGGGCGATCACCCAGGAGGACCTGCCCGAGCTGAACCGCACCAAGTTCCAGCTACTCGACCTGGAGGGCGTGCTGAGCTTCGAGTACGACACCGCGCGCTTCGCCGAGGTCGGCGGGCTTGCCGCGCTCAAGCGCTGGCTCGGCGAGCGTCAGTCGGCGTTCCTCGCCGGCAAGCCTGGCGACCAGCCGAAGGGCATGATGCTGGTCGGCGTACAGGGCGCCGGCAAGAGCCTGGCGGCCAAGGCGGTGGCCGGCCTCTGGGGCTTGCCGTTGCTGCGTCTGGACTTCGCCTGTCTCTACAACAAGTACTTCGGCGAAACCGAGCGCAACCTGCGCGAGGCGCTGCGCCTGGCCGAACAGATGGCGCCCTGCGTGCTGTGGATGGATGAAGTGGAGAAGGGCATTTCTGGCGGCGACCAGGACAACGGCGTCAGTCAGCGCGTGCTGGGTACCCTGCTGACCTGGATGGCCGAGCGCGAGGCGCCGGTCTTCATGGTCGCCACCGCGAACGCTATCGACCGCCTGCCGCCCGAACTGATCCGCAAGGGACGCTTCGACGAATTGTTCTTCGTCGACCTGCCGACGCCGGAGGTTCGCGCCGAGATCTTCCGCATCCACCTGCAACGCCGCGAGCTGGAGCCGGCACAGTTCGACCTCCTTCTGCTGGCGGCTGCCAGCGAGGGTTTCAGCGGGGCGGAGATCGAGCAGGCGGTGGTGGCGGCACTGTACGCCGGGCAGGCGCGACAGCAGGCGGTGGATCAGGAGCTGTTGCTCAGGGAGCTGTCGCGAACCTCGCCGCTGTCGGTGCTGATGGCGGAAAAGCTCGCCGCGCTGCGGACCTGGGCCAAGGGGCGGGCGGTGCCGGCAGACTGAGCCGACGGCGAAACTCGTTGCCCTGCGAGGATAGGCCGATCAACCCCGTGGGACGGAGGGTACCGCCGAGGCGTTGATCCGCGCGGCGAGTCGGCGCACCAGCCAGCGTGGCGCCAGGCGTGGGCTCAGCGCCAGCAGGCGATTGCGCCAACCGGGGACGATCAGGGCGTGGTTCTTGTCCAGCCCGCGCAGGGCCAGCAGCGCGACTTCCTCCGGGGTCATCATCAGCTTGCTCCGGTCGAGCCTGCCGAGCCGCATCCCGGCTTCCCGGAAGAATGCCGTACGGGTTGGCCCAGGGCACAGCACCGAGACCTTGACGCCGCGCCCTTTCAGTTCTTCCCGCAAGCCTTCCGAGAAGTGCAGGACGTAGGCCTTGCTGGCGTAGTAGTTGCTCATCCAGGCGCCGGGCTGGAAGGCGGCCACCGAGGCGATATTGAGTATCTGGCCACCGCCCTGCGCCGCCATGCGGGCGCCGAGGGAGTGGCAAAGGCGGGCCAGGGCCAGGATGTTGAGTTCGATCAGCTCCTGTTCCCGCGCCCATTCCTGGTCGATGAAGGGGCCGGAGGTACCGATCCCGGCATTGTTAACCAGCAGGTCGATCTGTCGTTCGCCCTGTTCCAGTTCGTGCAACAACCCTGACAGTTGCAGCGGCTCGGAAAGATCGCAGGTGCGGAACAGCACTTCCACGCCGAAACGCTGCGCCAGCTCATAGGCGATGCTCTCCAGCGCGTCGCGCTGGCGCGCCACCAGGATCAGGGCGCGACCGCGCCGGGCCAGGGCTTCGGCTAGGGCCAGGCCGATACCGCTGGAAGCGCCGGTGATCAGGGCATAACGGGGCATTCGAGACTTCTCCGAAACGGACGGGGAATTGGACCCCGCCCGTCGCGAGGGGTTGCGTGGCTACTGTTGGTCGTCGTCTTCCATGGCCTCTGCCGCCGCCGTGGCCGCTTCATCGGCTTCGGCCGCCGCTGCGGCGGCCTGCTCGTCCGTGGTGTACGGGTCGGCTGGAGCGCTGGCGCCGCCGTCATAGTTCGCGCGCTCCAGGTAACCCTGGTAGGACGGCAGGGCGATGGCTGCGATGATACCGACTATCGGCAGCAGGATGATCAGACTGGCCAGGACTTTCACCCCGGTGCTGTTCGCCGGCGGCGGCGGACCGTAGCGGTTGGCGCCGGTGCTGCCGGGCAGGACCAGCATCAGGATGCCGAACACGCTGCCGACGAAGGGGACGAAGTTGAGCAGCCAGAGCCAGCCCGACCAGCCGAGGTCATGCAGGCGCTGCACGCCGATCATCACGGCAATGACGATGAAGGCGATCGAGGCCAGGGCGGTGACGGCCACGCCGACGGTTTCGCCGAGCAGGAAGCCCAGGCCCATGATGACCAGGAAGCACAGCGTCATCGCCATCGACCAGCCGAGATAGCGCAGGCGTCCGATCCGGCCGTTGGTGGTGAACACGTTCAGCTCGCCGAACTCGGGGAGGGCTTCGCCGACCTGGGCGCTGGGTGGTGTGTAGGGAGACGCGCCCGCGGCCGCGGAGGCCGCAGGCGCGGCGTTTTCGCCGAGCTGCGCCTGGCGTGCCAGGTACTTCTCGATGATGATGCCGCAAGCCGAACATTCCGCTCCGCTGGGCTGTTCATGGCCGCATTTCGGGCAGGTCATGGGAGGCAGGTCTTGCGCTGGGATTTCCTCCGCGACCTGGGGGTTGTGATCGGGCGTTTCCACCAGGCTCAGGCTGGCCGCCAGGTCGACTTCCTTGTAGGCATTGGCGCCGGCCTGGCGCAGGGCGGTCAGGTAACGCTCCGCCTCGGCCTCTGGAAGTTCGCGTTTCAGCACCACCGGGCGACCGCCGAAGAGGGCGTCGATCTTGCCCGGTTCGCTCTTGAACAGGCGGGCGAGATTGTCCTTCACGGTTTCGAGCGATGCGTCGGGCATCAGCTCGCCGGAGAAGACGATCTTGAAGCGTTGGTCGGTCATGCAGGCATCCTTGTCAGCTGGGGTGAGAGAAATGCAGCCGACAGCCTAATCGGCGGCCTTGGCGCCCACAAGCGCGAGATGAGAACTCCCGCACAAGCCGGGGCGCCGTGAGCCGCCGGTTTCAGCGCGGCCAGCGGTTGGCCAGGCGATCCATGTTCCGCAGGGCGGCGCGATATTCCCGGTCGAGGCGGGCGACCAACTCGTCGACGCCGGGCAAGTCGTCTATGTTGCCCGCGCCCTGGCCGGCGGACCACACGGTCTTCCAGGCCTTGGCCTCGTCGTTCACCGGCTTGAGTTTCTCGCCGTAGTTCATGTCTGCCTTGTCGGTCAGGCGCTTCAGATCGTAGCCGGCGGCCTCCAGGCTTTGCCGCATGAAGCTGGCCGGTACGCCGGACACCGCCGGGGTGTGCACGATGTCGGCGGCGCGTGCCTCCAGGATCATCTGCTTGTAGGCGTCGGAGGCATTGCTCTCGCGGGTGGCGATGAAGCGAGTGCCGAGATAGGCCAGGTCGGCGCCGAGCATCTGTGCGGCGAGAATCTCGTGGCCGTGGTTGATGCAGCCGGCCAACAGCAGGGTCTTGTCGAAGAACTGGCGGATTTCCGCGACCAGCGCGAAAGGGCTCCAGGTCCCGGCGTGCCCGCCCGCGCCGGCCGCCACCGCGATCAGGCCGTCAACCCCGGCCTCGGCGGCTTTTTCGGCGTGGCGGCGGGTGGTGACGTCGTGGAACACCAGGCCGCCGTAGCTATGCACAGCGTCTACCACTTCGCGCACTGCGCCGAGGCTGGTGATGACGATCGGTACGCGGTGCTCGACGCAGATCCGCAGGTCGGCCTGCAACCGCGGATTGGTGTTGTGGACGATCAGGTTCACCGCATAGGGCGCGGGATTGTCCAGCGCCTGCAGGCCGGCCCCGATTTCCTCCAGCCAACCCTCGAAGCCGCTGCTCTCGCGCTGGTTGAGCGCCGGGAAGCTGCCGACGATGCCGCTGCGGCAGCAGGCCAGCACCAACTGCGGGTTGGATACCAGGAACATCGGCGCGGCTACCATCGGCAGTCGCAGGCGTTGGTCGAGCAGGGCGGGCAAGGACATGGACAGGACTCCTGGGTCAGAAAGGTTTGAGCACCACCAGTAGGACGATCAGCAGCAGGAACAGTACAGGCACTTCGTTGAACCAGCGGTAGAACACATGGCTGCGCCCCGGCTCGCCGCGGGCGAAGCGCTTGAGCATGGCGCCGCAGGCGTGGTGGTAGCCGATCAGCAGGACCACCAGGGTCAGCTTGGCGTGCAGCCAGCCTTGGCTCAGCCAGCCGGGGGTGAGATAGAGCATCCAGAGGCCAAGGACCAGGGTGGCGAGCATCGAGGGCATCATGATCCCCCGGTAGAGCTTGCGCTCCATGACGCAGAAGCGTTCCCGGCTGGTCTGGTCCTCGCTCATGGCGTGGTAGACGAACAGGCGCGGCAGGTAGAACAGGCCGGCGAACCAGCAGACCACGGCGATGATATGGAAGGCTTTGAGCCACAGGTACATCAGGACATCCTCTTGATCACGGTGCCCCGATAGTAGAGGGATGGCTGGAACGCGTCACCCTGGCGGCTTGCCGCTGTCTGATTTGCCGGCAGATATGGCCGCATAACAGGTAGGAACATTCGGATAGGGCCTCGCAGCAATTTCTGCCCGACGACCCCGGGGGCTAGACTGCCGGCCGAAGGGCCGAACCGGTCGCAAAGCCGGACGCCCAGCGCTGTTCATGCCGGCGCTCGGCTCTTATCATTGACCTCTTTTGGCTAGCTTGCCTCAGCGCGCGGAGTGATGGACAGATGATCAAGGTCGGCATCGTTGGCGGTACGGGTTATACGGGCGTGGAACTGCTGCGCCTGCTGGCGCAGCATCCTCAGGCCCGGGTGGAAGTGATCACTTCGCGTTCCGAGGCGGGGGTGAAGGTCGCCGACATGTACCCGAACCTGCGAGGTCATTATGACGACCTGCAGTTCAGCGTGCCGGACGCGCAGCGCCTCGGCGCCTGCGACGTGGTGTTCTTCGCCACGCCGCACGGCGTGGCGCACGCGCTGGCTGGCGAACTGCTGGACGCTGGGACCCGGGTCATCGATCTGTCCGCTGACTTCCGCCTGGCGGACGCCGAGGAGTGGGCGCGCTGGTACGGACAGCCACATGGCGCTCCGGCGCTGCTCGACGAGGCTGTCTACGGCCTGCCGGAAGTGAACCGCGAGAAGATCCGCCAGGCCCGCCTGATCGCCGTGCCGGGTTGCTACCCGACCGCGACCCAACTGGGCCTGATCCCGCTGCTGGAGGCCGGCCTGGCCGACGCCTCGCGGCTGATCGCCGATTGCAAGTCCGGGGTCAGCGGCGCCGGTCGGGGTGCCAAGGTTGGCTCGCTGTTCTGCGAGGCGGGCGAAAGCATGATGGCCTACGCGGTCAAAGGGCATCGGCATCTCCCGGAAATCAGCCAGGGCCTGCGTCGGGCCTCCGGCGGCGAGGTCGGGCTGACGTTCGTACCGCACCTGACGCCAATGATCCGCGGTATCCATGCAACCCTTTATGCCCATGTCGCGGATCGCTCGGTCGACCTCCAGGCGTTGTTCGAGAAGCGCTACGCCGACGAACCCTTCGTCGACGTGATGCCGGCCGGCAGCCATCCGGAGACCCGCAGCGTGCGTGGCGCCAATGTCTGCCGAATCGCCGTGCATCGCCCCCAGGGCGGCGACCTGGTGGTGGTGCTGTCGGTGATCGACAACCTGGTCAAGGGCGCCTCGGGTCAGGCGCTCCAGAACATGAACATCCTGTTCGGGCTGGATGAGCGCCTGGGCCTCTCGCATGCGGCCCTGCTCCCCTGATGTCCGGCTGGGAACTCCAGTTCCGTGATCCACGGCGGGCCTGGCTGGTCCGCCTCGGGGTGGGTGCGCTGCTGCTGGCGGTTCCGCTGGCGTTTCTCGGCGGTCGCTGGTCGACCGGGGCGGACGCCGCTCGCAGCGAGGCCGATGCGCAACGCCAGGAAACCCTGATCGGCGAGCAGAAGGCCGAGCTGGAGCGCCTGCGTACCGAAATCGAGGTGTTGCGCAGCGGAGAACGCCTCAGCCAGCAGGCCACCGAACAGAGCCGGCAGACCATCAAGCTGCTTGAGGACCAGGTGTTCAAGCAGCAACAGGACATCGCGTTCTACAAGGGGGTAGTCGCGCCGGCCAGCAAGGCGGATGCGCTGGAAATCCGTGCCTTTGAGGTGCAGGGCACGGACGACCCGCAGCGCTTCCGCTATAAGGTGATGCTCAGCCGCCTGGGCAGGGACGACCGCAAGCTGGATGGGCGGCTGAAAGTCCGCATCAGCGGCAAGCTGGCGCGCAAGGACGCTACCTACGACCTCGAACAGCTCTCGCCGGAACTGGGCAAGACAGGGCTGTCGATTTCCCTCCGGCATTTCCAGTCGATCCCAGAAGGGGGGCGTTTCGCCGAGCTGGAGCTGCCGAAGAACTTCATCCCGAAGCTGATCGACGTACGTGCGGAGCTGAATGGCCAGTCCAAACCGCTACAGCGCCGTTTCGATTGGCCGAAGCAGTGAGTGAGCATTATGTGGAGCAAGAACAAAGGCCGGGCTGACGTCCAGCGTTTCACCGGGCAGACTAGCCTGATCGCCAGCGGCGCCGAACTGGTCGGTGACATGAACCTCAAGGGCGCGGTGCAGATCGACGGCACCGTCCGCGGAGCGTTGCAGGCGCACGAAGGGCTGGTGCGGGTCAGCGCCGGCGGTCGAGTCGATGGCGAAATCCGGGCCCCCCATGTGATCATCGACGGTCAGGTGGATGGCGACATCCATGCCATCGAACGCCTGGAGCTGGGGGCCCAGGCCCGGGTGAAGGGCAATCTTCACTATGGGCTGATCGAAACCGCCATGGGGGCCCAGATCGAGGGCCGCCTGTGCCCGATGACCGAGGCCAGTCCGCGCCCGCTGGAACTGCCTGCCAGCGTGGAAACTGTGGATTAGTTGACCATTTTTCTGGGACAAGAGGATAATGGGCGTAATGTTGTAACGCACGGCCTCAAGCCGGGAGATTCGGAAACATGAGCATCGAGACCTTCACCCCTACGCCCCTGCTCTTTACCCCAGGCGCAGCCAACAAGGTGAAGACGTTGATTGACGAAGAGGGCAATCCTCGCCTGAAACTGCGTGTATTCGTCACCGGCGGCGGTTGCTCGGGCTTCCAGTATGGCTTCACCTTCGACGAAGATATCGCCGATGACGATACCGTGATCGAGCGCGATGGCGTGGGCCTGGTGGTGGACCCGATGAGCTTCCAGTACCTGGCGGGCTCGGAAGTCGACTACCAGGAAGGCCTGGAAGGTTCGAGGTTCGTCATCAAGAACCCGAACGCCGCCACGACTTGCGGTTGCGGACAGTCGTTCTCGATCTGACGTCGATGGGGCCGCTACGAAAACGCCGCGCTTATATGCGCGGCGTTTTCGTTTCAGGCGGGATACAGCGCGCCCAGAGTTCTGGGACCGAGCGCACCGGTCACATCAGGGCAGTTGCCGGGCAGGCGCTCGAGAAACCGATGGGCTAGCCAGGCGAATGCCATGCCCTCCATCCAGGCAGGGGGAATGCCGTATTCGTCGGTACTGGCGACCCGAGCTTCGGGCATCAGCATGGCCAGGCGCTTCATCAGCGCCGTATTGAAGGCGCCGCCGCCGCATACCAGCACCTCTTCGCAGTCCGGCTGGGCGTCCAGCAGCGATTCGCTGATGCTGCGCGCGCTCAGCTCCAGCAGGGTTGCCTGGATATCCGCTGCCGGTAAGGCAGGTTGACGAGCCAGGTGCTCCTGCAGCCAGGGCAGGTTGAAGCGCTCGCGCCCGGTACTCTTGGGGCCACGCGCGGCGAAGAATTCATCCGCCAGCAGGCTTGCCAGCAGTGCGTGGTTCATCTGGCCGCTGGCGGCCCACGCACCGTCCCGGTCGAAATGTTCACCGCGCTGGTGATGAATCCAGGCGTCCATCAGCACGTTGCCCGGGCCGCAGTCGAAGCCGCGTACCGGCTTTCCGGGACTGAGCAGCGAAACGTTGCTGAAGCCACCGATGTTCAGGACCGCCCTGGAGGCGTCATCATCGCCAAACAGCGCCTGATGGAAGGCCGGTACCAGCGGGGCGCCCTGGCCGCCGGCTGCGACGTCGCGGCGGCGGAAGTCGGCGACGACATCGATGCCGGTCAGCTCCGCCAGCAGGGCGGGGTTGCCGATCTGCACCGTGAAGTGGCGAGCGGGTTCATGCCGGATGGTTTGACCATGACTGCCGATGGCACGGACTTCGTCGGGGCTCATCTGCTGCTGGAGCAGCAGTTCGCGCACGCCCTGTGCTGCAAGGGCGACCCAGCGTTGCTCGACTTCGGCGGCGCGGGCGATTTCATCGGGACCGGGGACGCACAGGGCGAGGATGTCTTCGCGCAGCCCGGCCGGCATGGGTAGGTAATGGGAAGCGAGCAAGGTGGTGCGATCACCTTGCTCGATCAGGACGATGTCCATGCCGTCCAGGCTGGTTCCGGACATCAACCCCAGGTAGCGCGGCACGATCAGCGCTGCTTGTTCAGGGCCAGGAGGGTTTTCTTCTCCTGATCCATGCGCGCGATCATCGGCTGGGTCTGCGCCATGAAGCGCTTGCGATCTGCGCCACCGAGCGGGTCCGCCATGGGCAGCTTGGCGCTCAGCGGATCGACGTGACGGCCATTGATCTGGAACTCGTAGTGCAGGTGCGGGCCGGTGGCCAGGCCCGTCATGCCTACGTAACCGATGATCTGGCCCTGCTTCACGCTGGTACCGGCGCGGATACCCTTGGCGAAGCGGCTCATGTGTCCGTAGATGGTCCGATAGCGCTGGCCGTGCTGGATCACCACGGCGTTGCCGTAGCCCCCCTTGCGTCCGGCTTCGAGGATCTTGCCGTCTCCGGTGGCCTTGATCGGTGTGCCGATGGGGGCAGCGTAGTCGACGCCCTTGTGCGCGCGGATCTTGTTCAGGATCGGGTGGCGGCGGCCCAGGGAGAAGCGCGAGCTGATGCGGGCGAAATCCACCGGCGTACGGATGAATGCCTTGCGCATGCTGGAGCCGTCGGCGCGGTAGTAGCTGGTATTGCCCTGCTTGTTGGTATAGCGCACGGCGGTGTAGGTCTTGCCACGGTTGACGAAGCGGGCGGCGAGGATATTGCCGGTCGCCACTTGCTTGCCGTTGACCTTGTGCTGTTCGTAGATCACGTCGAACTCGTCGCCTTCACGCAGATCGAGGGCGAAGTCGATGTCGTAGCCGAAGATGTTCGACAGCGACGTGACCAGGTTATAGGGCAGGCCGGCGTTACGACCGGCAACGAACAGCGAGCTGGTGATGCGGCCATGGGCATAGGCGGTATGCAGGTCGATCTGGGCCTTCTCGCGTTTGAAGGAGTAGCCCTTGTCGGTCTTGTCCAGGCCGATGGTCTCGAGTTCGCTCTGCTTGACTCGCAGCGCCTGCAGCTCTCCTTTGGGGTCGAGCTTGAGCTTGACCTCCTGGCCGACCTTCAGATGGGTGAAGCGCTTGGCATCCTTGCTGCTGGTCAGCATGTCGTGCATGGCCGAGGTGGAAAGGCCTGCCTTGGTGAATACGGTCGACAGCGTATCGCCACTGGCGACGGTGATGGTCTTCCACTCGGGATCGACGGGCTTGGTGTCGGCATCGGCTACAGATGTGCCCGGTTTGTCCGAGTCTTGCTCGGCGGTGTTGTCGTCGGAGGCGCCTTCTACCTGAGCGAAAGGCGTGCCTTCGTCGCTGGAATTGGTGACCGATTGCGGCAGGAGGTCGTCTTTCTCCTGAAGGAGGCGATCGGTGTTGCTTTCAAGCTCCAGATTGAGCGTGGTCCTCTTGGCCTCGACTTCGCTCGAGGGGAACACCAGTAGTGCCAAACTGAGGAGCGCTGCAACACCGCTGGCGGCCAACAAGTGGCTTTTCGGGTAATACGGCGGCGCTTTCTGATCGGATTGCGTCATGGCGTGATTGGTGTTTTTGGATTGTGAATAAATAACTGCCTAAAATATAACCAAAATCTCCTTGAATCAAGCCAAAAGTCGCGTCTGGCCTGGCTCCGTCCCCCTGACGGTCGGCAAAATTTGTTTTTAGTCTGCGATCTTGTATGGTTGGTTCCCTTTCGATTTTGGCAATTGGGCAGAACCTGTAAATGAAGTCGGTTGAAGAGCAGCTGGCGCTGATCCAGCGCGGTGCAGACGAGATCCTGGTAGAGGCGGAACTGGTGGCCAAGCTGAAGCGTGGCCAGCCCTTGCGGATCAAGGCCGGCTTCGATCCGACCGCTCCCGATCTGCATCTTGGCCATACCGTGCTTATTAATAAGCTGCGCCAGTTCCAGGACCTGGGGCATCAGGTGATCTTCCTCATCGGTGACTTCACTGGGATGATCGGTGACCCCAGTGGGAAAAGTGTTACCCGTCCTCCCCTGACGCGCGAGCAGGTTCTGGAGAATGCGGAGACGTACAAGTCCCAGGTCTTCAAGATCCTCGACCCGGCCAAGACCGAAGTGGCCTTCAATTCCACCTGGATGGACCAGTTGACCCCGGCTGACTTCATTCGTCTTGCCTCTCAATACACCGTTGCGCGGATGCTGGAGCGCGATGACTTTAGCAAGCGCTATGCCAGCAATCAGCCCATCGCTATCCATGAGTTCCTCTATCCGCTGGTCCAGGGCTATGACTCCGTCGCGCTGAAGGCGGACGTCGAGTTGGGTGGCACCGACCAAAAGTTCAACCTGCTGATGGGGCGCGAGCTGCAGCGTGCCTATGGTCAGGAGGCCCAGGTGATCCTGACCATGCCGTTGCTGGAAGGGCTGGATGGCGTGAAGAAGATGTCCAAGTCGCTGGGCAACTATATTGGTATCCAGGAAGCGCCGGGTGTCATGTACAGCAAGCTGGTCTCCATTCCTGACACGCTGATGTGGCGTTACTTCGAACTGCTCAGCTTCCGTTCCCTGGATGAGATCGATAGCTTCCGCAAGGATGTCGAGGCGGGCGCCAACCCGCGCGACATCAAGATCAAGCTGGCCGAAGAGATCGTCGCCCGCTTCCATGGCGAGGAGGCGGCGGCGAGCGCACACAAGTCAGCCGGCAATCGTCTGAAGGAGGGCGAGCTGCCGGAAGACCTGCCGGAGATCGAGTTGTCGTCCCCCGAGGATATGCCTGTTGCCTCTGTCCTTAATAAGGCGGGGTTGGTGAAGAATGCGGCTGCGGCTCGCGATCTCTTGGGTGCCGGCAGCGTCAAGGTGGATGGGCAGGTCGTCGACCGCACCTTCATGCTGGCGCTGGGTGAAACCCGTGTGTTCCAGGCAGGGAAGAAGGCTTTCGCGCGCATCACGCTGAAAGCTGAATAATTCTTTCAAATAAGTGTTGACGCCAGTTTCTATCTCC
>NZ_KV800276.1:0-915 GCF_001810205.1 Pseudomonas sp. HMSC076A11
CTACCATTGGGGCGTTGGCGGATGCTGAGGCGGGAATGCCTTATACCCATCCAGTTAAGCTCGCCGCAAAAGCGACTGGGACAGCAGGGAAGATTAAGATTGAAGCCGGCGCAATACCTGACGCAAATGAAGTACGTGCAGGACAAGGGTTATCTGGTCTTGGGTACGATGTTACGCACCAAACCACTGCGTCAGCTAAAGGTATTCAAGGGCAGCGAACTGCGGACTTGCATGTTGATGGACTCGGTTCCATTGATGTGTATACGCCGAAGAATCTTGATCCGACAAAGATAGTTCGAGCGATAGAGAAGAAGTCGAATCAAGCCGGCGGAGTCTTGGTGCAGGCGGACTTGCCAAGCACTGACATGTCGTCCATTGCTGCTCGTATGTGGGGGAAGACTAACGCGCAGAGTATAAAAACTATATTTTTCCAGAAACCAGACGGATCATTGGTCCGATTTGATCGACCTGCTGGAGGAGGCTGATTATGCCGAAGTACACGTGTACCTGTGGCTACGTTATGAACCTTTCGCAAGGATGGTCAGACTATGAGTTGACTCTAATTCCTGAGTCAGCAATAGAGAGCTTGGGGGATAGGCTAGATAGCGAGGATAAGCTGTCTTCTGATCAGTTATATGAAGCTCTTGATGAAAAGGCCATTACGGTGTACCGATGCCCGAAGTGTAGAAGGTTGCACTTGGAGGAAGAGCCAAATAGATTCACCACTTATATAGTTGAGTAAGCTTTGCTGCGAGAGCCTGAGTGCTTCGGAGCAAGAAGGACTGAAAGCTATTCAGAACCTTCATAAAGGGACAGATTTATTTTCTCTACTCTAATTTTCTGAGCATGGAGGCTCCAGCGCAGATGTCGTAAAGGAACTTCGCGATGCCTAGGTAAGGGCGCATGGTTTAGCGA
>NZ_KV800277.1:0-507 GCF_001810205.1 Pseudomonas sp. HMSC076A11
GAGCGCCAGTCGTCGGAGCCGGAGGTGCCGGAGACTTCGTGGGTCCAGGTGATCTTGCGGTAGGTGAAGTGCACGTCTTCCAGGTGGGTGAAGTGGGCGTTGCCCGGGTCCTGGCAGTTGTGCATGTAGTCCTTGATGTCGACGATGATCGCGTCTTCCAGGACGGTGGTGTAGTAGTGCTCCTGGGTGCCGGCGGCGGAGGTGCGGTACCACTGGATCTCGACCTTGGTCAGGCGCTCGCCGGAGGTCAGGGCGGCCAGCAGCAGCGGCGAGGCCTTGTCGAAGACCTTGGTGATGACCACCGGCTTGTGCACGCGCTGGCCGGTCGGCTGGCCGGACTGCGGGTCGCGCGGGATGATCACTTCGTGGTTGAAGCCCTGGACCATCACCTGGTCCTCGTGGCCTTCCTGATAGGTGTTGCCGACCGAGTCCTCGGTGAAGGCGCCGGCGGTGATCAGGCCCTGCTTGGTGCCGGTGATGGACATATAGGCGGGTGTTGCCATGGAT
>NZ_KV800278.1:0-48931 GCF_001810205.1 Pseudomonas sp. HMSC076A11
TGCGCATTATAGGGAGATAGAAACTGGCGTCAACGATTATTTCAAAAATAATTCAAATAACCGCCGGAAGCGCTTTCAGCCCACCGAAACCGCCTCGCCAGCCGGCTTTTTCTGCGCCAGCAGGTAGAGCCCGACGAGGAAGCCGACCAGGCACAGAGTGACCACGTAGTAAGCCGGCCCCATCGGGCTCTGCTTGAGCAGCAGGGCCACCGCCATCGGCGTCAGCCCACCGAAGATGGCGTAGGCCAGGTTGTAGGAAAAGGACAGGCCGGAGAAACGCACAACCGGTGGGAACGCATTGACCATCACGTAGGGAACGGCGCCGACGATGCCGACGAAGAAGCCGGTCAGTGCATATAAAGGAAAGAGCCAGTCCGGGTGGGCCTTGAGGTTGCCGTAGAAGCTCCAGGACACCAGCGCCAGCAGCACGCTACCGGCAACGAAAGTCAGCCCCGCGCCGTAACGATCCGCCATGCGCCCGGCGACGATGCAGCCAAGGGTCAGGCAGACGATCGCCAGGCTGTTGGCCTTGAGCGCCGTGGCGGCATCGAAGCCGTATACGCTCTGCAGCACGGTAGGGGTCATCAGGATGACCACCACGATCGCGGCCGACAGCACCCAGGTCAGCAGCATCGACACCAGGACGGCGCCACGATGATCGCGGACCACAGCTTTCAACGGCACTTCCTCTGCCAGCGCCTTGCGCTGCTGCAGCTCGGCGAATACCGGCGTCTCGTGCAGCCAGCGGCGCAGATAGACCGAGAACAGGCCGAACACCCCGCCGAGCAGGAAGGGTATCCGCCAGGCGTAGTCCTGCACCTCTGTCGCGCTATAGAAGCTATTGATCGCAGTAGCCACCAGCGAGCCCAGCAGGATGCCCGCCGTCAGGCCGGAAGTCAGCGTCCCGCAGGCATAACCGACATGCCGTGCCGGTACATGCTCGGCGACGAAGACCCAAGCCCCCGGCACCTCCCCGCCAATCGCGGCGCCCTGGATCACCCTCAGCAGGAGCAGCGCCAGGGGCGCCCAGATGCCGATCTGCGCGTAGGTCGGAAGCAGGCCCATGATCAGGGTCGGCACCGCCATCATGAAGATGCTCAGGGTGAACATGCGCTTGCGCCCGAGCAGGTCGCCGAAGTGGGCCATGATCACGCCGCCCAGCGGCCGCGCCAGGTAGCCGGCGGCGAACAGGCCGAAGGTTTGCAGCTGACGCAGCCATTCCGGCATGTCCGCCGGGAAGAACAGCTTGCCGACCACGGTGGCGAAGAACACGAAGATGATGAAGTCGTAGAACTCCAGCGCTCCACCCAGGGCGGAGAGGGACAGGGTCTTGTAGTCGCTGCGGGTCAATGGACGCTGGGCCGGCGCCTCGGGAGCATTCGCGGATGGCATGTCGGGATTGTTCTCTTTATTCGTTCAGCAAGCATGAGCGGGGTTCGACCGGCAGGCGTGTCGACCTGCGACCCGGGGACGCAGGAGCGAAACCATAGCAAATCGACGAATGTCCACACAGTCGGTCGAAGAGAGAACCGGGCGGTCGTCGGCTGCCCTACTCCTCTATATAATGCCCGGGCGCCTCTGAAAGCTGTCCCAAGACCTTGCACCGGCAGGCGTTTTGGGAGAGTTTTCCCCTAAACCGCGCTTGAACAAGAAATCCGGGGGGCACGAGGCCCTTACCTATGATCGAGCTTGAACAAGAAGACCCCATTCCCCAGGGAGACCTGGCCTTGCAGATTACCGCGCTGCCGCGCGAAACCAACGGTTTCGGCGATATCTACGGCGGTTGGCTGGTATCCCAGATGGACCTGGCGGGAACCGCCATGGCCAGCAAGATCGCCGGCGGCCGTATCGCCACCGTCGCCATCGACCGCATGGCCTTCATGGTGCCGGTCGCGGTAGGTGCCCAGCTTTCCTTCTATACCCAGACCCTGGAAGTCGGCCGCAGCTCGATCCGCATGCTGGTCGAGGTGTGGAGCGACGACCCGCTGTCCAGCGAATGGCGCAAAGTCACCGAGGCGGTGTTCGTGTTCGTCGCCATCGATGGCAGCGGGCGCACCCGCCCGGTCCCGCCACGCCGGGGCTAGACGCAGGAACGCCGGCTATCGCCGGCGTTCTTGTTTGCGCGTTCCTCAGGCCCGCACGGGGTTGCCGCGTACCGGCGCATCCCCGGCCACGTAGTACTTCGCCGTGCTGCGCGGCAGCGGCTGGCGACCGCGGATCCTGTCGGCGATCTTCTCGGCCATCATGATGGTGGTGGCATTGAGGTTGCCGGTGATGATCAGCGGCATGATCGACGCATCCACCACTCGCAGTCCTTCCATGCCATGGACCCGTCCCTGGCCATCGACCACCGCCATGTCGTCGCTGCCCATCTTGCACGAGCAGGATGGGTGGAAAGCGGTCTCAGCATGGTTGCGGATGAACTCGTCGAGTTCGGCGTCCGACTGCACGCTCACCCCAGGGCTCAACTCGCGGCCCCGATAGGGGTCCAGCGCCGGCTGGTTCATGATCTCGCGGGTCAGCCGGATGCCGTCGCGGAACTCCTGCCAGTCCTGCTCGTGGGACATGTAGTTGAACAGGATGCTCGGATGCTGGCGCGGGTCCCTGGACTTCAGGTGGATGCGCCCGCGGCTCGGCGAGCGCATCGAGCCCATGTGCGCCTGGAAGCCGTGCTCCTGCACGCCCTTGCTGCCGTTGTAGTTGATCGCCACCGGGAGGAAATGGAACTGGATGTTCGGCCATTCGAACGCTTCGCGGGTTCGGATGAAGCCGCCAGCCTCGAACTGGTTGCTGGCGCCGAGGCCCTTGCCGAGGAACAGCCACTGGGCACCGATGGCCGGCTGGTTCCACCATTTGGTCGCCGGGTAGATCGACACCGGCTGCTTGCAGGCGTACTGCAGGTAGAGTTCCAGATGATCCTGCAGGTTGGCGCCGACGCCCGGCAGGTCATGCACCACCGGGATGTCCAGGTCGCGCAGCAGGGCCGCCGGGCCGACGCCGGAGCGTTGCAGCAATTGCGGCGAGGCGATCGCGCCGCTGCACACCAATACTTCGCGGCGGGCGTGGGCGGTGACCGGGTTGTCGCCGTTGCCCACCAGGTAGGAGACGCCGATGGCGCGCTTGCCGCTGAACAGGATGCGGTCGCTCAGGGCGTGGGTGACGATGGTCAGGTTGGGCCGGCCGCGGGCCTGGTCCAGGTAGCCGCGCCCGGTGGCGGCGCGACGGCCCTCCGGGGTGACGGTCCGGTCCATGGGGCCGAAGCCTTCCTGCTGGTAACCGTTGAGGTCATCGGTTCGCGGGTAGCCGGCCTGCACGCCGGCCTCGACCATCGCATGGAACAGTGGGTTGTTGCCGGCCTTCGGCGTGGTCACGCTGACCGGGCCGTCGCCGCCATGGTAGTCGTTGGGGCCGATGTCCCGGGTTTCCGCCTTGCGGAAGTACGGCAGGCAGTCGAGGTAGCTCCAGTCCTCGAGGCCCGGCTCCTTGGCCCAGCCGTCGAAGTCCAGGGCGTTGCCGCGGATGTAGCACATGCCGTTGATCAGCGAGGAGCCGCCCAGGCCCTTGCCGCGACCGCACTCCATGCGGCGGTTGTTCATGTAGGGCTCGGGGTCGGTCTCGTAGGCCCAGTTGTAGCGCCGCCCCTGCAGCGGGAAGGCAAGGGCCGCCGGCATCTGGGTGCGGAAGTCGAAGCGGTAGTCGGGACCGCCGGCTTCGAGCAGCAGGACGCTGACGTCGGCATCTTCGGTGAGGCGGGTAGCGAGTACGTTACCGGCAGAGCCGGCTCCGATGATGATGTAGTCGAATTCCTGGGACATGCAGGCCTTCCTCTTTTCTCGGCATGACACCGGCCGCGACGCTGGCGCGCCGGTGTCTGGAAGTTCGGAATGGCCGGTGTCAGGGAGCGTTGCCTGGGACCGGCCTGGTTAGGGGTTCGAGCGCTGCGTCGAGGCTCAGAACACCGAGGCGTAGTCGCCCAGCTCCACTTGCACGGACTTGATGCGAGTGTAATGAGCCAGGGTGGTGAGACCGTTCTCGCGACCGACACCGGATTGCTTGTAACCGCCGACCGGCATTTCCGCCGGCGACTCGCCCCAGGTATTGATCCAGCAGATGCCGGCTTCCAGGCGATGGATGGCGCGGTGGGCGCGGGCCAGGTCCTGGGTCACGACGCCGGCGGCGAGGCCGTACTCGGTATCGTTGGCGCGGCGGATCGCCTCGTCTTCGTCGTCATAGACCAGGATGCTCATCACCGGGCCGAAGATTTCCTCGCGGACGATGGTCATGTCGTCGCTGCAATCGGTGAACACGGTCGGCGCGACGTAGGCGCCATTGCCGAACGCTCCATCGGTCACACGCTCGCCGCCGCACAGCAGGCGAGCCTTCTGCGCCTTGCCGGACTCGATGTAGCCGAGCACGCTTTCCATGTGCGGGAAGCTGACCAGCGGGCCGAAGTTGGTGTTCTCGTCCTGCGGGTCGCCGAGACGGATGCGCTGCACGCGCTCCAGTATCTTGGCTTCGAAGCGGGCCTGCTGGGAACGGTGGATGAACACCCGGGTGCCGTTGGTGCAGACCTGGCCGGAGCTGAAGAAGTTGGCCATGACGGCGATGTCGGCGGCGCGGTCGAGGTCTGCGTCGGGGAAGATGATCAGCGGGGACTTGCCGCCCAGCTCCATGGTCACTTCCTTCAGCGACGAGCTGGAAGCACTGGCCATGACTTTCTTGCCGGTGGAGGTGCCACCGGTGAAGGAGATCTTCTCGATCAGCGGGTGCTCGGTCAGCCACTGGCCGACTTCGCGTCCGCTGCCGGTGAGCACGTTGAACACGCCGTCCGGCACGCCGGCCTCGGTGTAGATCTCGGCCAGCTTGAGGGCGGTCAGCGGGGTGACTTCGCTGGGCTTGAAGATCATCGCGTTGCCGGCAGCGAGGGCCGGGGCGGATTTCCACAGGGCGATCTGCACCGGGTAGTTCCAGGCGCCAATGCCGGCGACCACGCCCAGCGGCTCGCGGCGGGTGTAGACGAAACTGGTTTCGCGCAGGGGAATCTGCTCGCCTTCGATGGCCGGGACCAGGCCGGCGTAGTACTCGAGCACGTCGGCGCCGGTGACGATGTCCACCGAGCGGGTTTCCGCCAGCGGCTTGCCGGTATCCAGGGTTTCCAGGGCAGCCAGTTCGTCGTTGCGCTCGCGGAGGATGTCGACGGCGCGACGGAGAATGCGCGAGCGCTGCATGGCGGTCATCGCCGCCCACACCTTCTGCCCCTCGACGGCGCTCTGCACGGCCCGCTCGACGTCTTCCCTGGAAGCCCGCTGGACCTTGGCGAGCACTTCGCCGTTGGCCGGGTTGATGGTCTCGAAGGTGGCGCCACTGCTGGCCTCCACGTAGCGACCGCCAATGTAGAGCTTCTGTTCTTCGAATCGGGCCATGTTGCAGTCCTCTCTTATCGGTATCGCAGGCGCAAGGCGGCGCCGCGGGGGTTTTCGTCCCTACCCCGACTGTTTTGCCAACTGCTGGTCGAGGTAGTCGTAAGCGATGTTCAGGGCCTCGTCGGTATCGAAGGCGTCGCCGGTCAGCGCGCCACGCAACCACAGGCCGTCGATCAGGGCCGCCAGGCCGCGTGCCGCGGCGCGGGCGTCGTCCGCCGAGAGCTGGCGGCGGAACTGGTAGCACAGGTTCGAATACAGGCGATGGTCGTTGACCCGCTGCAATCGACGCAGTGCCGGCTGGTGCATGCTGGTCGCCCAGAACGCCAGCCAGGTCTTCATCGCCGGACCATTGACCTGGCTGTCGTCGAAGTTGCCTTCGACGATGGCTCGCAGGTGCGCCCTCGGACTGTCGTCGTAGAGCGCCGCGCGGCGTTCGCGTACGGCCTTGCTCAAGGCGCTGAGCAGGTGCCGCATGGTCGCTTCCAGCAAGCCGTTCTTGTCCTGGAAGTAGTGGCTGATGATGCCGTTGGAAACACCCGCCAGGCGGGCTATCAGGGCGATGCTGGCGTCTCCCATGCCGACCTGATCGACCGCCTCCAGGGTGGCGTGAATCAGTTGCGAGCGGCGGATGGGCTGCATACCGACCTTGGGCATTGCTATCTCCTCTCGTCGATGGGTGCGTGCGGGCACCGACCGACGTCATTGGTGGCCAGTCTATTTTGTTTTTATTGAACGTTCAATCAACTAAGAATAAGCTCGGCGTCCATGAGCGGCTCCCAGCCTGCGTGCAACCTGGCCCGCGCCGTTCATCACCTCGTCGCCGAAGTCCGCCAAGGATCGCAGAATCCGGGCTTCAAGTGGGGTGGCAATGCTGTGTCTGTAGTCCGCGGCCATAAGCCGCCATGCTTTCACTGCCATGGGGTCATCCTCCAATGAGTACTGCTTCGCCAATAAAAACAAACGAGCAGGTACGTCTGAATCCGATCGTGTTCTTCGGCTCGACCGCACTGATCCTGGTTCTGACCGCCGCCCTCATCCTCTATCCCGACAGCGCCGGAGCCTTGCTCGGCCGCATCCAGGCGTGGCTGTCGCACAGCTTCGGCTGGTACTACATGCTGGCCATCGGCGCCTACCTGTTCTTCGTCGCCTGGGTGGCCTTCTCGCGCTTCGGCACCCTCAAGCTCGGCGAGGAGCATGAAAAGCCGGACTTCAGCTACGGCGCCTGGGCCGGCATGCTGTTCTCCTCCGGGATCGGCATCTCGCTGCTCTACTTCGCCGCATCCGAGCCGATCGACCACCTCTACCATCCACCCGAAGGCGTTCCCGGCAGCCCTCAGGCGGCGCGCCAGGCGCTGCAACTGACCTTCCTCCACTGGGGCCTGCACGGTTGGGCGATCTATGCCCTGGTCGGCCTCGCCGTCGGTTATTTCGCCTACCGCCATCGCCAGCCGCTGGCGTTGCGCTCGGCGCTCTATCCGATCCTCGGCGAGCGCTGGGTGAAAGGCGCCGCGGGCCACGCGGTGGATTGCTTCGGCATCTTCGTCACCCTTCTCGGGCTGGTGACCAACCTGGGCATCGGCGCCTTGCAGGTGTCGTCCGGTCTCGAGTACCTGACCGGCATGCCGCACAGCAAAGGCACCCTGCTGGCGGTGATCCTGGCGATGAGCCTGGTCGCCACCCTGGCGGCGGTCTCCGGTGTCGAGAAAGGCATCCGCCGGCTGTCCAACCTGAATATCGTGCTGTTCAGCTCGCTGCTGCTGTTCGTGCTGGTCTGCGGTTCGACCCTGGAACTGCTCAACGGCTTCGTACAGAACCTCGGCGACTATCTCGACGGCCTGGTGCTGAAGACCTTCGACCTCTACGTCTACACCGGTGCCGGCGCCGGCAAGAGCGAGGAATGGCTGGGCCTGTGGACCCTGTTCTACTGGGCCTGGTGGATTTCCTGGGCGCCCTTCGTCGGTATGTTCATCGCCCGCATCTCCCGCGGTCGCAGCGTGCGCGAACTGGTCTGCGGGGTGCTGCTGATCCCGCTGGGCTTCACCCTGGCCTGGCTGTCGGTATTCGGCAACAGCGCCCTGGACCTGGTGATGAACCACGGCGCGACCGACCTGGGCAAGGCCGCGCTGGAACAGCCGTCGATGTCGATCTACCTGCTGCTGGAACACTATCCGCTGTCGAAGATCGTCATCGGCCTGTCGATCTTCGTCGGCTTCGTGCTGTTCCTCACCCCGGCGGATTCCGGCTCGGTGATGCTGGCCAATCTCTCGCGCAGCGGCGGCGAGCTGGACGAGGACGCGCCGAACTGGCTGCGTATCCTCTGGTCGGCCGTCGTCACGCTAGTCACCATCGGCCTGCTGTTCGCCGGCAACTTCACGGCGATGCAAACCGTCGTGGTGCTCGCCGGGCTGCCGTTCTCGGCGGTGCTGATCCTGTTCATGTTCGGCCTGCACAAGGCCATGCGCGCCGACTACGAGGCCCAGGTCGGCGACCGCCGCACCTACCAGCCGGTGCCGGCGCCAACCCAGCCCCAGACCTGAACCCGGCGCCGCTAGGGCGCCCTCGCCAATCAGGTGCGTACTTGGCCCGGCGTTTCGCCGGGCCTTTCTTTTCTGCCACCCGGCGCCCGGCGCATGCCGCAGGAACCAGCGCGCGGGAGTGTGGGACAGGAAGAGCAGGCGGAAAAAGCGCGGAGGGTAAACGCGAATGCCCGGCAGCGCCGGGCATTCGTAGCGGCCCCGAGCGGGGCCGTGGGGGATCAGCCGAGGTTCTTGCCCAGCAGCGCGTGATACAGCTCGCTGTCGCCGAGCACCCCGACCACCCTGTCCTGCTCCTGAAGGACCAGCTTGTGGCCGGTCTGGTAGCGAATCTGCAGGGCATCGCGCATACGGATGCTGACATCCACCAGTGTCGGTTCGCGGCGCAGCTTCTCCACCGGGTCGCCCTGGCGCCAGCGTTGCAGGTCGATGACGTTGCTGCCCTGGCGCGCGCCCTTGAGCACGTCGCCTTCGCTGAGACCGATCCAGCAGTCGCGGCCCTGGTCGAAGCAGATCTCGTCGTTCTGCCGGATGCACTGGTCGAGGCCACGCATCAGGCTCTGGCCGCACAGCACGTTGAGCGGGTTGGTATGGGCGACGAAGGTACGCACGTAGTCGTCCGCGGGGCTCAGCACGATCTCTTCCGGCTTGCCGTGCTGGATGATCCGGCCGTCCTTCATGATCGCGATGCGGGTGCCGATCTTCAGCGCCTCGTCGAGGTCGTGGCTGACGAACACGATGGTCTTGTGCAGTTGCCGTTGCAGCACCAGCAGTTCGTCCTGCAATTGCTGGCGGATCAGCGGGTCGAGGGCGGAGAACGGTTCGTCCATCAGCAGGATGTCGCCATCCATCGCCAGCGCGCGAGCCAGGCCGACGCGCTGCTGCATGCCGCCGGAGAGCGAGTCAGGACGCTTGTCGCGCCACTGCGAGAGACCGACCAGCTCGAGCTTCTCGTCGATCAGCTTCTTCCGCTCGGCGGCCGGACGGCCCTGCATCTCCAGGCCGAAGCCGACGTTCTCGGCCACCGTCAGCCAGGGCATCAGGGCGAACTTCTGGAACACCATGGCGATGCGCTTGGTGCGCATGGCCTTGAGGGTCGCCGGCGAGCAGTTGGCGATGTCCACCTGCGAACCTTCGTGCTCGATCAGCAGCTTGCCGCGGCTGACCTTGTTCAGGCCGTTGATGCAGCGCAGCAGGCTCGACTTGCCGGAGCCGGAAAGTCCCATCAGCACGCAGATCTCGCCGCGGTTGACGTCCAGGCAGGCGTCCTCGACGCCGAGCACCTGGCCGGTGCGCTTGAGGATCTCGGCGCGGCCGAGGCCCTGGTCGAGGAGCTTCAGGGCTTCCTTGGTGTGGGTGCCGAAGATGACGTCCACATGGTCGAATCGGATCGCGGTCATGGCTTATTTCCCCTTCACGGCGCGCTGCTTGCACACCCGGTCGAGCAGGATGGCGAGCAGGACGATGGCCAGGCCGGCTTCGAAGCCGAGGGAGATGTCGGCGGTGTTCAGCGCGTTCACCACCGGCTTGCCGAGGCCATCGGCGCCGACCAGCGCGGCGATCACCACCATCGACAGGGAGAGCATGATGCATTGGGTGATGCCGGCGGCAATGCTCGGCATCGCGTGCGGCAGCTCGATGCGCGTCAGCAGTTGCCAGCGCGAGCAGCCGAAGGCCTTGCCGGCGTCGAGCAGCTCCGCCGGAACGTCCTGGATACCCAGGCAGGTCAGGCGGATTGGCGCGGCGACGGCGAAGATCACCGTGGAGATCAGGCCCGGCACCACGCCGAGACCGAACAGGGTCAGGGTCGGGATCAGGTAGACGAAGGTCGGCACCGTCTGCATCAGGTCCAGCAGCGGCCGCAGCGCGGTGTAGAACCACGGCTTGTGCGCGGCGACGATGCCCAGCGGCACGCCTACGGCGATGCACACCAGGGTGGCGAATATCACCTGGGCGAGGGTTTCCATGGTCTCCTGCCAGTAGCCCAGGTTGAGGATCAGCAGCAACGAGGCCAGGGCGAACACGGTCAGCCCCCAGCTGCGCTGGATGAAATGCACCAGCCCTACCAGCAAGGCGATCAGCACCAGCGGGTTGAACCAGAGCAAGCCGTTGGTGACGCCATGGATGAGGAACTCAAGGGTGTCGGAGATCTTGTCGAAGAACGATGCGCCATGCAGGGTCAGCCAGTCGACGAAACCGGCGATCTGCTCTCCCAGCGGGAGCTTGTGATCAGTCAGGAACATAATCAGGGTCCATCAAGAGCGGGAAATGAACGACCGGTCGCCTACTTGGCGAACGCCAGCTTGGCCGCGGCTGCGGCAGGCTGCCCGTCGCGGGGGGGGACACCGGCCAGCCAGGCATCCAGCTGTTCCGGGTGATCCTTCAACCAGGCCTTAGCGGCTTCCTCGGGTTTCTTGTTTTCGTTGAGTACCGCGTCCATCAGCTTGTTCTCCATCTCGAGGGTGAAGCTGAGGTTCTTCAGCAGTTGGCCGACGTTGGCGCACTCCTGGGCGTAGCCCTTGCGCACGTTGGTGTAGATGGTCGCGCCGCCATAGTTGGGGCCGAAGAAGTCGTCGCCGCCTTCCAGGTACTTCATCTGGAAGCGGGTATTCATGGGGTGCGGCTCCCAGCCGAGGAACACCACCCACTGGTTGCGCCGGATGGCCCGCTGCACCTGCGAGAGCATGCCCGCCTCGCTGGATTCCACCAACTTGAACTTGCCCAGTTCGAAGGCGTTCTTGTCAATCATGCTCTGGGCGACGCGGTTGCCGTCGTTGCCCGGCTCGATGCCGTAGATCTTGTTGCCCAGCTTGTCGGAGAACTTCGCGATATCGGCGAAGCTGCGCAGGCCGCCGTCGTAGACGTACTGGGGAACCGCCAGGGTGTACTTGGCGCCCTCCAGGTTGGCGCGCAGTGTCTCGACCGTACCTTTCTCGGCGTACTGCTTGATGTCGTTGGTCATGGTGGGCATCCAGTTGCCCAGGAATACGTCGAGGTCGTTGTTGGCCAGGGAGCGGTAGGTCACCGGCACCGAGAGCAGATTGACCTTGGTCTTGTAGCCGAGGGACTCGAGGACCTGGCGGGTGACCGCAGTGGTCACTGTGATGTCGGTCCAGCCGACGTCGGCGAAACGCACCGACGCACAGGATTCGGGCTCCGCGGCCTGGGCTGCCAGCGGTGCGCACAGAGACACGGCCAGCAGCCAAGACTTGCAACCTTTCATAGCGAACTCCTCTGCAGGGTAAGGCGCCGGCGCTACCCCGAAGGGCGCGGCGGTCTGTCTGTATCGGGCCGACCGGTAGCGGCCCTCAGCGGGCAATTCGTGAACGATCATGAAACAGGACGCATCCGTCGCCTACAGGGTGGGTCGCAACCAGTGCAGGCGGGGTCGCATTCAGTACCCGCTGTGTCGCATTCAATCATAGTGGTCTTTGCCGGCGACCAGCGGATGCCGTTTTCGGAGCGGCGCGAGCCCGTTCTCATTCCGACGCCGTGCAGGTGCAGACGCCCCTCGGCCGCAGAGGTTCCCCGATCCGGGCGCGGACGCGGCGCTTTTGGACATGGCCGGGTCGGTGGCGGATGCGGCCCGCCCCGGGGAAAGCCCGATGATGCGCAGGAATCGCGGGCGGAGGAGCCGCCACCCCCACTACGCAGGCACGGATGCCGCGGCAATCCCGGAGGCCGGCATGGCTATCAGTGTGTTCGACCTTTTCAAGATCGGTATCGGCCCGTCCAGTTCGCATACCGTCGGCCCCATGCGCGCCGCCGCGCTGTTCACCGCTGCCCTGCGCCAGCGCCAGGCGCTGTCGGCGGTGCGGCGTCTCGAAGTGCGCCTGTATGGCTCGCTGTCCGCCACCGGCGTCGGCCACGGCACCGATCGCGCGGTGATCATGGGCCTGATGGGCGAATGGCCGGATCGTATCGACCCGACCCAGATCGCCCCACGCATGGCCGCGCTGCTCGATAGCGGCCTGCTGCAACTGGACGGCCGCGTGGCGGTACCGTTCGACTGGGTGCGCGACATGCGCCTGCTCGACGAGAACCTGCCCTACCACCCCAACGCCATGACCCTGGTCGCCTACGGCGAGCAAGGCGAACTGCACCAGGAGACCTACTACTCGGTGGGTGGCGGCTTCGTGGTCGATGCGGCACAGGCCGCCTCGGGACAGCTCGACCAGGACCACACGGTGCTGCCCTACGACTTCTCCAGCGCCGAGGAACTGTTGCTGCTGTGCAAGCGCCACAACCTGCGGGTATCCGAGCTGATGCTGGCCAACGAACGCATCTGGCGCAGCGAGACCGACATCCGCGAAGGCCTGCGGCGCATCTGGCAGGCGATGCGCGATTGCGTCGACAACGGGTTGCGCAACGAAGGCATCCTTCCCGGCGGGCTCAACGTGCAACGCCGCGCCGCGCGCCTGCACCGCAACCTGCAGGAGATCGGCAAGCCCAACGTGATCGGCTCGACCCTCAGCGCCATGGAATGGGTCAACCTGTTCGCCCTGGCGGTGAACGAGGAGAACGCCGCCGGCGGGCGCATGGTCACCGCGCCCACCAACGGCGCGGCGGGGATCATCCCGGCGGTGCTGCACTACTATATGAAGTTCAATCCCGACGCCCAGGACCGCGACGTCGTCGACTACCTGCTGGCCGCCGCCGCGGTGGGCATCCTGTGCAAGAAGAACGCCTCGATCTCCGGCGCCGAGGTCGGCTGCCAGGGCGAGGTCGGCTCGGCCTGCGCGATGGCCGCCGCCGGACTGGCGGAAGTCCTCGGCGCCACCCCGGCGCAGGTCGAGAACGCCGCCGAGATCGGCCTGGAGCACAACCTCGGGCTGACCTGCGACCCGGTCGGCGGGCTGGTCCAGGTGCCCTGTATCGAGCGCAACGCGATCGCCGCGGTGAAGGCCATCAACGCGGCGCAAATGGCCTTGCGCGGCGACGGCCAGCATTTCATCTCGCTGGACAAGGTGATCCGCACCATGCGCGACACCGGTGCCGACATGCACGACAAGTACAAGGAAACCTCGCGCGGGGGCCTGGCGGTGAACGCCATCGAGTGCTGAACCGGAATTGCTCACGAAACGATCGAGACGCCACTTTTTGGCGCATATGACGCGTGACCGGGCGGTCGTCATCCGTCACACTGCGGAGTAACGGCTCGCCGCCCGTCGTTACCTTTGTCGCCACGGCCGCTGCCCCGGCTTCTCGCCGGGGGCCGCCCTGGTGCTACCGAAATGCCCAGGCGCGCGGCGCGCCGCCAGCCGTCGCCCATGCTGTCGTTGTGCCAGGTCCGAGTGGAAATACCGGGCTAAAGCCTTCCGGCTTTTTTGATTGAACGCCCAATCAATATAGGCATGGCATTTGCCTTGCTCTGGTTACAAGCAACGCCGACGGCGTGGCCCAAGCAGCCACCCGGAAATTCCAACAATCATAAAAAAAGCCTCGTGAGAGGCCTGCTTGCTCAGCGTGAGGAGATACACCCATGACCACGTACGCGCCCGGAGTCCCACCACAGAACCGAAATCCGCAGTCCATCGGCTTCCTGCTGCTGGACAACTTCACCCTGATCTCCCTGGCCTCGGCGGTGGAACCGTTGCGCATGGCCAACCAGCTCTCGGGACGCGAACTCTACCGCTGGCATACGCTGAGCCTGGACGGCCGCCAGGTCTGGGCCAGCGACGGCCTGCAGATCACCCCCGACGCCGGTACCGACAACGCCCCGGCGGTGGATTGCGTGATCGTCTGCGGCGGCGTCGGCATCCAGCGCAGCGTCACCCGCGAGCACGTCACTTTCCTCCAGGCCCAGGCCCGCCAGGGTCGGCGCCTCGGCGCGGTGTGCACCGGCAGTTGGGCGCTGGCCCGCGCCGGCCTGCTCGACGGCTACGATTGCAGCGTGCACTGGGAATGCCTGGCGGCGATGCAGGAAGCCTTCCCCCGGGTGGCCATGAGCACCCGCCTGTTCTCCATCGACCGCAACCGCTTCACCTCTTCCGGCGGCACCGCGCCGATGGACATGATGCTGCACCTGATCGGCCGCGAGCATGGCCGCGAGCTGTCGGCGGCGATCTCCGAGATGTTCATCTACGAGCGCATCCGCAACGAGCAGGACCACCAGCGCGTGCCGCTCAAGCACATGCTCGGCACCAACCAGCCGAAGTTGCAGGAGATCGTCGCGCTGATGGAGGCCAACCTGGAGGAACCGATCGACCTCGACGAACTGGCGGTCTACGTCAACGTCTCGCGTCGCCAGCTCGAGCGGCTGTTCCAGAAGTACCTGCACTGCTCGCCGTCGCGCTACTACCTGAAGCTGCGCCTGATCCGCGCCCGCCAGTTGCTCAAGCAGACGTCCATGTCGATCATCGAGGTGGCCTCGGTCTGCGGCTTCGTCTCCACCCCGCACTTCTCCAAATGCTACCGCGAGTACTTCGGCATCCCGCCGCGCGACGAGCGCCAGGGCCAGCCGCTGGGCCAGCCGGTGGTGCTGATGCCGATCCCGCAGGACCTGGCGTTGATGCCCAACTCCTCGGCGCTGTCGGCCCTGAGCCAGGCGCAGGGCGAGTCGACCTTCGCCAGCGTGCGGATCTGACGGCGCGTCCCTGCCCGCCCCATCCACGGGAGCGGGCAGGGCCTTGTCAGCCCCGCGGCACCAGCGCCGGCAGCAGTTGCCGGGAAATCGCCTCGCGCACCGCCGGGAGCAGCGTGGCGTGCCCGCCGAGCATGTCCTCCACCAGCCGCCGCAGCGCCTGGGCGCGCTCCGGACTGAGGCCGCGCACGGCGTATTCGCAGGCCTGCTCCGGAGTCGAGTCCGGCGGCACGCTGAAGCCCAGCGCCTGCAGGCGTTCGCGGAAATCGTCCTGGTCGATCAGATCGGCGTGCATCATCGCGGCAGCTCCTTCGATGGGGATTGCCATCGATTCTGCTAAGCCCACGTCGCTCCCGGCAAGGGGGCTGTCCCGCCTGGACATGGGCAGGTCGTTTTCGGCTAATTCGACCGCCAGCGACACCGCCACAATCGCCTCCAGCGGCTTGCGGAATGCAGCGGACGGCTTCCGGAAAACGCCAGACTCACACTGAGGGCCGTTCCTGGCTCCTTTTTCATCCCCCTCCGCGCGTCGGGCGCGGCAGGGGGATTTTTTTGCCGGAAGCCGGCTAGCCGGCGCCGACTCCCGCCCGACAGTGTTCCCAGAAACGCTCGAAGCCCGGCGAGAGGAACTTGTCGCGCTGGCGCAGCATGTAGAAGCGCCGGCGCAACGGCGGCAGGCTGCTGCGCAGTTCGACCAGCGCGCCGGAGGCCAACTGTTCCTCGACCACCCAGCGCGACAGGCAACTGATGCCCAGCCCGGCGGCGACGCTGTGCTTGATCGCCTCGGAGCTGCCCAGGTCCAGGCTGTCTTCCAGGTAATGCAGGTGGCCCAGCAGGGCGTGGCTGACCTCCTCGCGCGTGCCCGAGCCGGGCTCGCGCAGCAGCCAGCGCGCGCGGCGCAGGGCCTCGCGGGAGACCTGGGTGCGCGAGGCCAGCGGGTGGCCGGGCGCCGCCACCACGATCAGGCTGTCCTCGAGCCAGGGCTCCACCCGCAGGCCCGGCTCGTGGCAGGGGCCTTCGATGAGGCCGATGTCCGCCGCGAAGGTCACCACGTCCTGCACCGCCGAACCGGTGTTGCCGATGCTGGCGTTGACCCTCACGCCCGGCTGCTCCCGCTCGAAGGAGGCCAGCAGGCGCGGCAGCACGTAGTTGCCGATGGTGCTGCTGGCCGCCACCGTCAGGCTCGCCTGGGGCGCGGCGGAAACCGCGAACTGCTGCTCCAGTTGCGCCACCCCGTCGAGCAGGCGCAATGCCTGGGGCAGGAAGCGGCGGCCGACCTCGTTCAGTTGCAGGCGCTTGCCGACCCGGTCGAACAGGCGCGTGGAAAGCTGCGATTCCAGCTCGTTGAGCGCGGCGCTGGTGGCCGACTGCGACAGCGAGATGGATTCCGCCGCCGCCGTGGTACTGCCGCAGCGAGCCACCGCACAGAAGATCTGGAGCTGACGGAAACTGAGGGCCATGGACTCACCTACCTGTTTTTCAGGTATTTAATACAGAAACTATTCGTTTCACAAATTCATGCCCGCTACCTAACCTGCGTCCCGTGACCTCACCTGAGGAGCGAAGGATGCACACCCTCCCCGTCAAGACCGGTACCAGACCCCTGGCCCAGGTCCAGAAACTCATCCCCGGCCTGCTGCTCAGCGCCGCCCTGGCCGGCGTGGCGATCCTCCTGGGTCGTTCGCAATGGTTGCAGCACAACGGCATCAGCGCGCTGACCCTGGCCATCGTGCTCGGCATCGTCGTCGGCAACACCCTGTACCCTCGGATCGCCGCCGGCAGCGCCGCCGGCGTCGGCTTCTCCAAGCAGATCCTGCTGCGCGCCGGGATCATCCTCTACGGCCTGCGCCTGACCTTCCAGGACATCGCCGGCGTCGGATTGCACGGCGTGCTGCTGGACGCCCTGATGCTCGCCAGCACCTTCGGCCTGGCGTGCCTGCTCGGCACCCGGCTGTTCGGCCTGGACCGCACCACCACCCTGCTGATCGGCGCCGGCAGTTCGATCTGCGGCGCCGCCGCGGTGATGGCCACCGAGCCGGTCGTGCGTGGCCGCGCCGAACAGGTCGCGGTGGCGGTTTCCACCGTGGTGGTGTTCGGCACCCTGGGCATCTTCCTCTATCCGGCGCTGTTCCAGCTCGACCAGGACTGGGGGCTGCTACCGCGCGACCCTGGCACCTGGGGCGTGTACATCGGTGCCACGGTGCACGAGGTGGCCCAGGTGGTCGCCGCGGGTCGCTCGATCGGCATCGAGGCAGCGGATACCGCAGTGATCGCCAAGATGGTCCGGGTAATGATGTTGGCGCCCTTCCTGATCCTGCTCTCGGCCTGGCTGGCACGCGACAAGGCGCACCGCCGGCAGCACAGCGGCGCGACCAAGATCACCATTCCCTGGTTCGCCGTCGGCTTCGTACTGGTCGCCGGGCTCAACTCGCTGGTCAGCCTGCCGCCGGCGCTGGTCAGCCACGTCAACGACCTCGACACCTTCCTCCTGGCCATGGCAATGGCCGGCCTCGGCCTCGGCACGCACCTCTCGGCGATCCGCCGCGCCGGCCTCAAGCCGCTGCTGCTGGCCGCCCTGCTATTCGCCTGGCTGGTGCTCGGCGGTGGATTCCTCACCCGCCTGGCGCTCGCCTGAGTCCTCCGCCAGGAAGCCCTGCACGGCCCGCCGCAAGGCCTCGTGCAGGGCTTCCACCTCGTCGATGCCGTGGCCGCGCAAGCAGCCATGGATCAGCCCGCTTCCCGGATAGAACCCTGCCTCGCCACCCGCCGCGCGTAGCGCTGCGCCATAGCGCTCGCCGTCGTCGCGCAGCGGATCGAATTCGGCAACCGCCACGAAGGCCGGCGGCAGGCCAGTGAAATCAGCGGCCTCCAGGGGTAGCGCCAGCGGCTGTCGGTGCAGCGCCGCCAGCGGCAGGTAGGCGTCCAGGCACGCCTGCACATCGCCGAGGCCGAGCAACGGCGCGTCGGCGCAGTCGATCCGCGAGGGCGATGGCGCAGCGGACAGCAAGGGATAGAGCAATATCTGCGCGGCCGGCGACGGCGCGCCGCCATCGCGCAGTGCCAGGCACAGCGCCGCCGCCAGGTTGCCGCCGGCGCTGTCGCCGGCCACCAGCAGGCGTCGCCCATCCAGCGCTTCGTCCAGCTCGCCCAGGCTCAGCGCCTGCCAGGCACGCAGGCAATCCTGCAATGCCGCCGGGAACGGATGCTCCGGCGCCAGTCGGTAATCCACCGCCAGCACCAGCAGGCCCAGGCGCGCCGCCAGGTCGGCGCAGATGAAATCGTGTGAATCGAGGCCGCCGAGCATCCAGCCGCCACCGTGCAGGTAGAGCAGCGCCGGCCAGCCACCGGGCGGTGCCGGGCGGTCGGGGCGATAGCGGCGCACGCGCACCGGCGGCGCGGCCGGCAAGCAGGAGTCGAGCACCCGCAAACCGGCCGGGCGCGGCGGCGCGAACGCCTGGCACATCCGCGCGTAGGCCGCACGTTGCGCATCCAGGCGCGGACTGTCGCTGGCGAACGCCCGGCTGTGCTCGACGAAGCGCCACATCGCCGGAGACAGCGGATACTTCGCAGCCATCGCGCTCAGCGCACCGGCGGCAGGCCGATCACCCGACCGACGCCTTCCGGCACGGGGAGCGCGCGATGTGCCTCGGCGAGCGCCTCGACCCGCGCCAGCACCTCGCCTTCGAACGGTACCGAGCGCGGGCCGTCGAGGCTGACGTGGAGCAGCATCTGCTCGCTCAGCGCCAGCGCCTGCCCGCTGCCAGGCAGGTACAGGGCATGGTGGATATGCAGGCGCTTGCGATCGTGACCGAGCAGTTGCGTACGCACCTCGACCCTGGCGCCCTCCTTCACCTCATGGAGGAAGTTCAGGTGGCATTCCAGGGTGAACAGCGAGTGTCCGCTGGCGTTGCGGTTCTGGCTGTCCAGGCCGATATGCGCCATCAGCGCATCGGTGGCGTAGCTGAACACCAGCAGGTAGAAGGCATCGCGCAAGTGGCCGTTGTAGTCCACCCACTCGGGCAGGACCGGCGTCTCGTAGGTCGTCAGGACTTGGCTCATGGCAGGCTCCGTGGTTGCGCTACGCCCGGCGGGGCGGAAGGCGCGTCATGTCACTCGGCGAAGGCGAAGCCGTGCCGGGCCTTGGTTTCCCTGATCGCCCCGAGCACCGCCAGCAGGCAGTCGTCGCGGTAGCGCTCGAGCTCGGCGATGCTGCGCGCGCCCTGCTGCTCGGCGGTGCCCTCCACCACCCGGTCGATCAGGGCCTCGGTGAGTTCCGGCGCCGGCAGGTAGGTCCAGGGCAATTGCAGCGCCGGGCCGAACTGCGCCATGAAGTGGCGCATGCCGGCGTTACCACCGGCCAGGGTGTAGGTCAGGAAGGTGCCCATGAACGACCAGCGCAGGCCGGCGCCGAAGCGGATCGCATCGTCGATCTCGCCGGTCGTGGCCACGCCGTCGTTGACCAGGTGCAGCGCCTCGCGCCAGAGCGCCTCGAGCAAGCGGTCGGCGATGAAGCCGGGCACTTCCTTGCGTACGTGCAGCGGACGCATGCCCAGCGATTCGTAGACCCGCATCGCCGCCCGCACGGCCTCGGCAGCGGTGCGTTCACCGCCGACCACCTCCACCAGCGGCAGCAGGTAGACCGGGTTGAACGGGTGGCCGACCAGGCAGCGCTCGGGGTGGCTCGCCTCGGCGTAGAACTCGCTGGGCAGCAGGCCCGAGGTGGAGGAACCGATCAGCACGTCGGGCCGCGCCGCGGCGCTGATCCTGGCGTGCAGGTCGAGCTTCAGGTCGAGCCGCTCGGGGGCGCTCTCCTGGATGAAATCGGCGTCGCCCACGCATTCCTCGATGCTCGCGACGAAGCGCAGGCGCTCCTGCGCCGCGCCGGGCGCCAGGCCCTGTTTCCGCAAGGCCGGCCAGGCATTGGCGACGCGCGCGCGCAACGCCGCTTCGGCGCCCGGCGCCGGATCCCAGGCGACGACGTCGAGGCCGTGGGCCAGGGCGCGGGCGATCCAGCCGCTGCCGATGACGCCGCTACCGAGGGCGGCGAAGGTCTTGATCTCGGTGACGAAGGACATGGACATCTCCAGAAGTTGTTCCCGCCCCCGACGGGGCGGGGAGGAAGAAATCAGCGCGGCTTCAGGTTCATCCTGCGGCGCCCTTCCGCCGGGCTCAGGGCGCGCCCGCCGAGGCGCTCGATGATCTCGATGGCGCGCTCCACCAGGCTGCCGTTGCTCGCCGGCACGCCCTTGTCCAGCCAGATGTTGTCCTCCAGGCCGACCCGCACGTTGCCGCCCAGCAACATGGCCTGGGCGACCATCGGCATCTGCGTGCGGCCGATGCCGAAGCCGGCCCAGGTCGCCCCCGGCGGCAGGTTGTCGGCCATCGCCTTCATGGTCGTGGTATCGGCCGGCGCGCCCCAGGGAATGCCCAGGCAGATCTGGAACAGCGGATCCTCCAGCAGCCCTTCCTTGAGCATCTGCTTGGCGAACCAGAGGTGGCCGGTATCGAAGATTTCCAGCTCGGCCTTGACCCCCAGCTCGGTGATGCGCCGGGCGCCGGCGCGCAGTTGCGCAGGGGTGGAGACGTAGATGTAGTCGCCGTCGCCGAAATTGAGGGTGCCGCAGTCCAGGGTGCAGATTTCCGGCAGCAGCTCCTCGACATGCCTGAGCCGCTCCAGCGGGCCGACCAGGTCGGTGCCGGCACCGAACTCCAGGGGCTGCTCGCCCTTGCCGATCTCCAGGTCGCCGCCCATGCCGGCGGTGAGGTTGATGATCACGTCGGTGTCGCTTTCGCGGATACGCTCGACCACTTCACGGTACAGCGCCACGTCGCGGCTGGGCTTGCCGGTGGCGGGGTCGCGGACATGGCAGTGGGCGACGGTGGCGCCGGCCCTGGCCGCCTCGATGGCGGCCTCGGCAATCTGTTTCGGGGTGACCGGGATCGCCGGATGCCGGCCGACGGTATCGCCGGCGCCGGTCACCGCGCAGGTGACGATGACTTCATGGTTCACGGTGGTAGCTTCCTGTATTCGGGGTGTACGAAGCCCCGCCCGGCCGCGCCGGGCGGAACGGATAGGTGCGGGTTACTTCAGCGAGGCCTGGAGCGCGGCCAGGCCGTCCTTGCCGTCGAAGGTGCTCACGCCATCCAGCCAGGCCTTCAGCGGCTCGGGGTTGGCCTTCAGCCACTGCCGCGCGGCGTCGAGGGGCTGGGTGCGATCGAGGATCGGCGCCATCACCTGGCTGACCTGGGCGCTGCTGAAGCGCAGGTTGTGCAGCAGCCGGGCGACGTTGCCGCACTGCGCCTGGTAGCCGGCGGCGGTCATGGTGGAGACGGTGGCCGCGCCTTCGTCGGGACCGAACACATCCTCGCTGCCGGTGAGGTAGGTCATGTCGATCTGCAGGTTCATCGGATGCGGCTTCCAGCCGAAGAACACCACCCACTGCTTGCGCTTGATCGCCCGCTTCACCGCCGTGAGCATCCCGGCCTCGCTGGACTCCACCAGCTGGAAGCCCTTCAGGCCGAAACGGTTGTCGTCGATCATCTTCCGGGTGATGCGGTTCGAGCCGCTGCCCGGCTCGATAGCGTAGATGCGGCCGCCAAGCTTGTCCTTGAAGCGGGCGATGTCGGCGAAGGTCTTCAGCCCGCCCTCGGCGACGTAGCTCGGCACCGCATAGGTGGACTGCGCGTCGGCCAGGGTCGGCGGCTCGATCACTTCGATCCGGCCTTTGTCCAGGTAAGGCCTGGCGACCGGCTGCATGGTCGGTTGCCAGTAGCCGAGGAACAGGTCCAGCTGCTTGTCGGCCAGGCCGGCCAGGACGATCTGTTGCGAGGCGCTGGTCTGCTTCACCTGGTAGCCCAGGCCGTCGAGCAAGGCTTCGGCCACGGCGCTGCTGGCGACCACGTCGGTCCAGTTCACCGTGCCCAGGCGCACCGTGCGGCACTGCTCGGGTTCGGCGGCCAGGGCGGCGCCACTGGCCAGGATCAGCAGGGCGCAGCCCAGCTGGCGAATCGTCGTCTTCATCGGTCTCCCCTCGTGCGGCTATTGATTGTTTTTCTGCGAGGTGGGCGCCGGCCCCTTGCGAGACCGACCCTGGCGACCAAGGTACGCAGCCGGGACGGCGGCGAAGCGCACTGCGGCGACCAGCTCTTGCACTGCAGCGACCTGGCCATTGCCAAGCGCGGCGGGCCTGCGCTACACACAGGCTGCGCAACCTCAACCCCGGAGCGCCCCATGTCCCAGGACTTCTGGTTTCTCCTGCTGCCCGGCTTCTCGGTAATGGGCTTCGTTTCCGCCGTGGAGCCACTGCGAGTGGCCAACCGCTTCCACGCCGACCTCTACCGCTGGCACGTGCTCAGCGCCGACGGCGGTCCGGTGCTGGCCAGCAATGGCATGTCGGTGAACAGCGACGGCGCGCTGGAGCCGCTGAAGAAAGGAGACCTGCTGTTCGTGGTGGCCGGTTTCGAGCCGCTGCGGGCGGTCACCCCGGCACTGGTGCAGTGGCTGCGCAAGCTCGATCGCAACGGCGTGACCCTCGGCGGCATCGATACCGGCAGCGTGGTGCTGGCCGAGGCCGGTCTGCTCGACGGGCGCCGCGCGACCCTGCACTGGGAAGCCATCGACGCCTTCCAGGAGTCCTACCCGCAACTGAGCGTGACCCAGGAGCTGTTCGAGATCGACGGTCCGCGCATCACCTCGGCCGGCGGCACCGCCTCCATCGACCTGATGCTCGACCTGATCGCCCAGGCCCACGGTCCGCAACTGGCGGTGCAGGTTTCCGAGCAGTTCGTGCTCAGCCGCATCCGCCCGCGCCAGGACCACCAGCGCCTGCAGGTGGCGACCCGCTATGGCGTGAGCAACCGCAAGCTGGTGCAGGTGATCGGCGAGATGGAGCGGCATACCGAGCCGCCACTGACCACCCTGGAGCTGGCCGAGCGCATCCAGGTCACCCGCCGCCAGCTGGAACGGCTGTTCCGCGTGCACCTGGACGACACGCCCTCGAACTTCTACCTCGGCCTGCGCCTGGACAAGGCCCGCCAGTTGCTGCGCCAGACCGACCTCAGCGTGCTACAGGTGAGCCTGGCCTGCGGCTTCGAGTCGCCGTCGTACTTCTCCCGCAGCTACCGCGCGCGCTTCGCCGCCAGTCCCAGCCAGGATCGCGCGGTGCTGCCGCTCAAGGCTCCCGCAGCCACGCCGCCAGGCGCGCCAGCAGGGCATCGCACGCCTCGAGCTGAGCGAGGCTGACGAACTCGTCCGGCTTGTGGCCCTGGTCCATGCTGCCGGGACCGCAGATCACCGCCGGGATACCGACCTGGTGGAACAGCCCGCCCTCGGTGCCGAAGGCCACGGTGGAGAAATCCGTCGAACCGCTGAGCAGGCCGATCAGCTCCGCCGCCTGGCTGTCGTCTGCGGTGAGCAGGCCGGGATAGGCCGATAGCGGCGTGAAGCGGATATCGGTACTTCGCTCCACCGCGCGCATCCGCGGCAGCAGTTCGCTTTCGGCATAGTCGCGGAGTTCCTCGGCGACCTGCCGCGGGTCGTCCGCCGGCAGCGCGCGGACCTCGAAGTCGAAGCGGCACTCGGCGGGCACGATGTTCAGCGCCCGGCCGCCCTGGATCAGTCCGGTCTGCACCGTCGAGTAGGGCGGGTCGAAACGCCGGTCGTGGCGCTCCGGCGCCGCCAGGCGCGCGCCGATCTCGCCGAGGCGGCCGATCAGCCGCGCGGCGTATTCGATGGCATTCACCCCCTGCGGCGCGTAGGCCGAATGGCAGGCCGCGCCGTGCACCTCGCAGCGCATGGCCAGCTTGCCCTTGTGGCCGAGCACCGGCTTCAGCTCGGTGGGCTCGCCGATGATGCACAGCAACGGCTTGTGCGGACGCCGCTCCAGCGCCGCGAGCAGCGAACGGACGCCCAGGCAGCCGACTTCCTCGTCGTAGGAGAACGCCAGGTGCACCGGCAGGCGCAACGGCGCGGCGAGGAACGCCGGGACGGCCGCCAGCACGCAGGCCAGGTAGCCCTTCATGTCCGCCGTGCCACGCCCGTAGAGGCGGCCATCGCGCTCGCTGAGCCGGAACGGCGGCACGCTCCAGGCCTGGCCGTCCGCCGGCACCACGTCGGTATGCCCGGAAAGGCAGACGCCGCCACGGTCGCTGGGGCCGATGGTGGCATAGAGATTGGCCTTGCGGCCGTCGGCGTCGAAGAACAGTTCGCTGTCGACGCCGAAACCCGCCAGGTAGTCGCGGACGTAGTCGATCAGCGCCAGGTTGGACTCGCGGCTGACGGTGTCGAAGGCCACCAGGTCGGCGAGGATGTCGCGGCTGCCGGGCATGTCGGGCTCCAGGGCGCAGGTCTCGCGCTGCGCCGTCGAGGAAGGGAACGACCCGCTCACTCGTCGCCGGGCACGCCGTAGCTCGGCGCACGGGTCGGGTCGAGGGCGCGGGTCACATAGTCCTGCATCTGCGGCTTGTAGGCGAGCCACAGTCGCTCGAGCTGGCCGATGGGGTCGTGCTCGGCCCAGTCGACGCGCAGGTCGACCACCGGCCAGAGCAGGTCGCCGACCACCGACAGCGCCGCCGAATGCACCGGCCCGGCTTCGCCACCAGCGGCCAGCGCGGCACGCATCGCCGCCAGCAGGCGCTCGGCGAGCAGGCCTTCGGCGTTCTCGAAGGCATCCACCATCGCCTCGATCACTTCCGGCGCGGCCAGCAGGTTGCCGGCCGCCACGCATTGTTCGCCGGCCCGCGCATGGTGGACGCCGAGCGCCTCGCGGCCGGTGAACAACGCGGTGCGGCCGTGCTGGTCGATCACCGTGACCTGGCGATACTGGCCATAGCCGTTGCTGCTCAGCGCCTGGTCCAGCGCTTCGCCAGGGGCCAGGCCCTGGTCGAGGCGGTCGAGGATCTGCGGGCCGAGCGCCGGCAGGGTGATGTTCTGCGTAGCCACCGCGCCGGTGCCGGCGCGCAGCCAGGGACAACGGGCGCCGACGGCGATGCTCGACGAGCTGATGGCGATGCCCAGCTGGCCGGTTTCGGCGCAGCGGCCGACGATGGAAAAGGTCATGGCGCGCGCCTCCTCATTGCTGCCAGTCGTCGGGAATCACCGCGATCACGTCGATCTCCATCAGCCACTGCGGCTGGCCGAGGGCCGAGACCACCAGTCCGGTGGAGATCGGGAACACCCCTTTGAGCCACTTGCCGACTTCGCGATAGACCGGCTCGCGGTAGCGCGGATCGATCAGGTAGGTGGTGGTCTTGACGATGTGCGAGAGGTCGCTGCCGGCTTCCTCAAGCAGTTGCTTGACGTTCTTCATCGCCTGCTCGGCCTGGGCGCGCGGGTCGCCGAGGCCGACCAGGTTGCCGTCGAAGTCGGTGCCGACCTGGCCGCGCACGTACACCGTGTTGCCGGCGCGCACGGCCTGGCAGAGATCGTTGTCCAGGGACTGGTTGGGGTAGGTGTCCTTGGTGTTGAACATGCGAATGCGGGTATGGGTAGGCATCAGCTGACTTCCTGGAGGCTGGTTTGCGGAGCTTGCGAGGCGCGGTCCTGTTCCTGGCGCTGGGCGGCGTCGCGGTATGCGAGGTACTTGCGCTGGATGGCGATGTGGTCGGCGACATGGCGCGCGTCGTGCCAGACGCCCCAGATGAACGAGGAGCCGCGCCGCGACAGCCAGGGCAGGCCGATGAAATACACGCCGGGTTCGCTGGACACGCCACGCTGGTGGCGCGGCTTGCCGTCGCGGTCGAAGGCATCGACCTGCAGCCAGCCGAAGTCGACGGCATAGCCGGTGGCCCAGATGATGCTGCCCACCCCGGCCTCGGCCAGGTCCAGTTCGAGGATCGGATCGGTCACGCACTGCGGGTCCGGCAGCCGGCGGCGCGCCTCGGGCTCTTCCGGCAGGTCAAGGCCGTTGCGGGCGATATAGGCGTCGGCGGCGTCGAGCAACGCCAGGTAGTTCTCGTCGCCGCGCGCCAGGTTCTCCGCCAGGTCCGGCCGGAAGGTCGCGACGCCGTCGACGAAGGATTCGGTCAGTCCGACCAGGGTCACGCCCTGATGCGCCAGGGCGCGGAAGTCCACGGTATGTCCGCCGCGGGCACCGCTCACGGCGATGGTCACATGCTCGCGCCCGGGCTTGGCGACTTCCGCATCCCATTCGCCGAGCACGCCCAGCCACCAGCAGAAGTCGCGGTTGCGGTAGGAACGCGGCGGACGGTCATGAGCGCCCACCGAGAGGTAGACCTGGCGCCCGGCACGTTGCAGCTCGTCGGCGATCTGTACCCCCGACGAACCGGCGCCGACCACCAGTACCGCACCTTCGGGCAGCTGCTGCGGGTTGTAGTAGTGGGCCGAGTGGATCTGCCGGATACGCTCGTCGCGCGGCGCGATCGGCGGGATCACCGGACGCTGGAACGGGCCAGTGGCGGCGACCACGCGGTTGGCCTCGATGGTCCCTGCGGAGGTGTCCACGGTGAAGCCGGGGCGGCCGACATTGCGCACCACCTTCCTCACCTCGACGCCGGTACGGATCGGCGCGTCGAATTTCTTCGCGTAGGCCTCGAAATAGGCCGCCACCTGGTCCTTGCCGGGGAAACCGTCGGGATCGATGTCGAATTCCATTCCCGGGAAGCGGTCGTGCCAGGCCGGGCCGTTGGCCACCAGCGAATCCCAGCGTCCGCTGCGCCAGGCCTCGGCGATGCGGTTGCGCTCCAGGACCAGGTGCGGCACGCCGAGCCGGCTCAGGTGCTCGCTCATCGCCACGCCGGCCTGGCCGGCGCCGACGACGAGGGTGTCGGTCTTTTCCACGGTCCCGTCCGTGCGCGAGGGCAAGGCGGTGCGATTCAGGTCGGTCATGGCTCGGTTCCTCGGACTCTGGTCGTTCTTGTTCTGCGGTTGCGTGATGGCCGCATTCTGTTCAGAGCCGGGGAATAGCGAAATTATGATTTTTGTAGTCGCTGGCTAGGGAAAAGCTGCACGCCCGCGCGGTCGGCGGGCGGCAGAGGCGTCGCTCAGGACCTGCCGACGATCTGGCGAGCTGGAGAAACCGGGCGAAAACGGACGGGGAAGCGGAGTCCCCGAACGGCAACCGAGCTTTCCGAAGCCGTTTCCAACGCGGTTTTGCCGACGTACAGAGTTCGCGAAGGTTTTCAGAGGATCGGCGAGACCAGCCGCGCCACGCGCATCCCCAGTTGCTGCAGGCGGCGCACGCTGCGGCGGTCTTCCGGAGTGAATTCGAGCGACTCGGCGAAGTCCGCCTCGAGCATCGCCTCCACCTCGCCGGCGAAGCCCTCGTCGACGGTCACCACCATCACCTCGAAATTCAGCCGGAACGAACGGTTGTCCAGGTTGGCGCTGCCGACGGCGGCGGTGTCGCGGTCCACCAGCACCACCTTCTGGTGGAGGAAGCCGGGCTGGTAGCGGAACACCTTGACCCCGGCACGGATCGCCTCCAGCGCGTAGAGGCTGGACGCGGCATACACCGTGCGGTGGTCCGGGCGCGAGGGTATCAGCAGGCGCACGTCGACGCCGCGCAGCACCGCCAGGCGCAGGGCGGCCATCACCGCTTCGTCGGGAACGAAATACGGCGAGGTGATCCAGACCCGCTCGTGGGCGGCGTTGATCATCTCGACGAAGAACAGCGAGCAGGTTTCCTGGGCATCCGCCGGACCGCTGGCGACTACCTGGCAGAGCGCGCCCTCGCTGTCGTACTGCGGCGGCAGGATCAGCGGCGGCAGGCTGTGGGTCGCCCAGTACCAGTCCTCGGCGAAGCTTTCCTGCAGGCACGCCACCGCCGGCCCGCGCAGTTCCATGTGGGTGTCGCGCCAGGGCGCCAGCGGCGGCTTCTCGCCGAGGTACTCGACGCCGACGTTGTGCCCGCCGACGAAACCGCACTCGCCATCCACCACCACGACCTTGCGGTGGTTGCGGAAATTCACCTGGAAGCGGTTGAGCATGCCGCTGCCGGTGCTGAAGCCATGCATCTGCACGCCGCCCTGGCGCAGCCGCTCGACATAGCGGTGCGGCAGCGCGTGGCTGCCGATGGCGTCATAGAGGAAGAACACCTCGACGCCGTTGGCCGCACGTTCCAGCAGCAGTTGCTGGAGGCGCTGGCCGAGGGCGTCGTCGCGGACGATGAAGAACTGCACCAGGATCACCTGGCGGGCGGCGGAAATCGCCTTGAACATCGCCTCGAAGCTGGCCTCGCCGTTGACCAGCAGGCGCACCCGGTTGTTCGCCAGGGTCGGCGTGCGGGTCATCCGCACCAGCGCCTTGAGCCCCTTGTAGCCGCTGACCTGGCGGGCCGCCAGGGCCTCCTCGACCCAGGGACGCCAGTCCAGCTCGGCGGCCGCCAGGTGCATCTCGCGGTTGGCCTGGCGCCGCGCCTCGATGTAGGCGTCGAAACGGCTGCGACCGAACACCAGGTACGGCAGCAGGGTCAGGTACGGCATGAATACCAACGAGGTGGCCCAGGCGATCGCGCCCTGGGCGGTGCGCACGGTGAGCACGGCATGGATGGCGGCGACGAAGCCGAGTACCTGGATACCGACCAGCAGCAGGCCGAGGTAGGTGGTGGAGGTCATTGCGCGAGGTCGATCCTTGTCCACTCCGGTGGCGGCCATCATAGCCCTCTCCGGGGTAGGTCTGGCCAGCCTGGCAAACAGCCAGGGGGCGAGGCGGGATTGGCAGGATCCGTGGGATCGACGTCATTCGGCCGCGCTCGCCCTGCCCTACGCTGTTCCCATCGAAAACCACCGCAGACCGAGGAGCCCGCCATGAGCGACGTCCGTCCCCCGCTTCCCCCCTTCACCGCCGAAACCGCCGCGCAGAAGGTCCGCGCCGCCGAGGACGGCTGGAACAGCCGCGACTCGCAGCGCGTCTCGCTGGCCTACAGTCCCGACAGCGTCTGGCGCAATCGCTCGACCTTCGTCCGCGGCCGCGAGCGGATCGTCGAATTCCTCAGCGGCAAGTGGCAGCGCGAGCAGGAGTACCGGCTGATCAAGGAACTCTGGGCGTTTACCGGCAACCGCATCGCCGTGCGCTTCGCCTATGAATGGCACGACGACTCGGGCAACTGGTTCCGCTCCTACGGCAACGAGAACTGGGCGTTCGACGAGCAGGGATTGATGTACGAACGTCACGCCAGCATCAACGACCTGCCGATCCGCGAGGACCAGCGGCTGTTCCGCTGGCCGCTGGGGCGCCGGCCGGACGACCATCCGTCGCTCGGCGAACTCGGCCTCTGAACCCGCGCCGGCAGGGGCGCGCGCACTCCCCGTTGCCGGCCCCGGGCGGCCAGCGCCTGTTCCATCCGCGACATTGCCCCCCGTCGTTGCGGTCGCACGCTTGACGCTTTCGGCACGACCCTGGTCGTTTTCGGGCCGGGTCGCGTCGGGCCCCGACGATATGCTGCCCCCAAAGCGTCGGCACAAGTCCCGGCGCGCCCAGCCTGAAAGGGGTATGCCAGATGAGCCCAGCCGAATTGCACGCCGACAGCATCGTCATCGACGGTCTGATCATCGCCAAGTGGAACCGCGAACTGTTCGAGGACATGCGCAAGGGCGGCCTGACCGCCGCCAATTGCACCGTATCGGTATGGGAAGGCTTCCAGGCGACGGTGAACAATATCGTCGCCAGCAACAAGCTGATCCGCGACAACAGCGACCTGGTGATCCCGGTGCGCAGCACCGCGGACATCCGCAAGGCCAAGGAGCAGGGCAAGACCGGCATCCTCTACGGCTTCCAGAATGCCCACGCATTCGAGGACCAGATCGGCTACGTCGAGGTGTTCAAGCAGCTCGGCGTGGGCATCGTGCAGATGTGCTACAACACCCAGAACCTGGTCGGCACCGGCTGCTACGAGCGTGACGGCGGGCTCTCCGGCTTCGGTCGGGAGATCGTCGCGGAGATGAACCGGGTCGGCATCATGTGCGACCTCTCCCACGTCGGCAGCAAGACTTCCGAAGAGGTCATCCTCGAATCGAAGAAGCCGGTCTGCTACTCCCACTGCCTGCCGTCCGGCCTCAAGGAACACCCGCGCAACAAGTCCGACGAGGAGCTGAAGTTCATCGCCGATCATGGCGGCTTCGTCGGTGTGACCATGTTCGCGCCGTTCCTCAAGAAAGGCATCGACTCGACCATCGACGACTACGCCGAGGCCATCGAGTACGTGATGAACATCGTCGGCGAGGACGCCATCGGCATCGGCACCGATTTCACCCAGGGCCACGGCCACGACTTCTTCGAGTGGCTGACCCACGACAAGGGCTACGCCCGGCGCCTGACCAACTTCGGCAAGATCGTCAACCCGCTGGGCATCCGCACCGTCGGCGAATTCCCCAACCTCACCGAGACCCTGCTCGAGCGCGGCATGCCCGAGCGCGTGGTGCGCAAGGTGATGGGCGAGAACTGGGTAAGGGTCCTGCGCGACGTCTGGGGCGAGTAACTCCCGGCCCACTCCCGACTCGTCGCCTCTTCCTCCAGGGAGGGGCATTGCATCGCACCCATCTTCCCTCTCCCCGCCTCTCTCCCTGAAGGGAGAGAGGGAGTCAAAAGAATCGGAGCTTACACCATGGCCAAACATGCCCCCCAACTGCCCATCGAGGTCGACAGCGAGACCGGCGTCTGGACCACCGACGCCCTGCCGATGCTCTACGTACCGCGACATTTCTTCGTCAACAACCACATGGGCATCGAGGAAGTGCTGGGCGCCGACGCCTACGCCGAGATCCTCTACAAGGCCGGCTACAAGTCCGCCTGGCACTGGTGCGAGAAGGAAGCCGAATGTCACGGCCTGGAGGGCGTGGCGGTGTTCGAGCACTACATGAAGCGCCTGTCCCAGCGCGGCTGGGGCCTGTTCGAGATCGAGCGGATCAACCTCGAGGAAGGCACCGCCGAGGTCCGCCTGCGGCACTCCGCCTTCGTCTACGTCTACGGCAAGGTCAATCGCAAGGTCGATTACATGTTCACCGGCTGGTTCGCCGGCGCCATGGACCAGATCCTCGCCGCCCGTGGCAGCAGACTGCGCACCGTGGCCGAACAGGTCTACAGCGGCGCCGAGGACGGTCACGAAGACGGCCTGTTCGTCGTCAAACCCCTGTAAGCCGAGGAAAGGGTCATGGCCTTCGAAGCAATGTTCCAGCCGATCCAGATCGGCAAGCTGACCATCCGCAACCGCGTGCTCTCCACCGCCCACGCCGAGGTCTACGCCACCGACGGCGGGATGACCACCGAGCGCTACGTGAAGTACTACGAGGAAAAGGCCAAGGGCGGCATCGGCCTGGCCATCTGTGGCGGCTCCTCGGTGGTCGCCATCGACAGCCCGCAGCAGTGGTGGAGTTCGGTGAACCTGTCCACCGACCGGATCATCCCGCACTTCCAGAACCTGGCGGACGCCATGCACAAGCACGGCGCCAAGATCATGATCCAGATTACCCACATGGGGCGCCGTTCGCGCTGGGACGGCTACCACTGGCCGACCCTGATGTCGCCGTCGGGTATCCGCGAGCCGGTGCACCGCGCCACCTGCAAGACCATCGAGGTGGAGGAGATCTGGCGGGTCATCGGCAACTACGCGCAGGCCGCCCGCCGCGCCAAGGAAGGCGGCCTGGACGGCGTCGAGCTGTCCGCCGTGCACCAGCACATGATCGACCAGTTCTGGAGCCCACGGGTCAACAAGCGCACCGACGAATGGGGCGGTAGCTTCGAGGGGCGCATGAAGTTCGGCCTCGAGGTGCTCAAGGCGGTGCGCGCCGAGGTCGGCGAGGACTTCTGCGTCGGCATGCGCATCTGCGGCGACGAGTTCCACCCGGACGGCCTGTCCCACGAGGACATGAAGCAGATCGCCAAGTACTACAGCGATACCGGCATGCTCGACTTCATCGGCGTGGTCGGCTCCGGCTGCGATACCCACAATACCCTGGCCAACGTCATCCCCAACATGCCCTTCCCGCCGGAGCCGTTCCTGCACCTGGCGGCCGGCATCAAGGAAGTGGTCGACGTGCCGGTGCTACACGCGCAGAACATCAAGGACCCGAACCAGGCCACGCGCATCCTCGAAGGCGGCTACGTGGACATGGTCGGCATGACTCGCGCGCACATCGCCGACCCGCACCTGATCGCCAAGATCAAGATGGGCCAGGTCGACCAGATCAAGCAGTGCGTCGGCGCCAACTACTGCATCGACCGCCAGTACCAGGGCCTGGACGTGCTGTGCATCCAGAACGCCGCGACCTCCCGCGAATACATGGGCGTGCCGCACATCATCGAGAAGTCCGCCGGACCGAAGCGCAAGGTGGTGGTGGTCGGCGGCGGGCCGGCCGGGATGGAAGCGGCCCGCGTGGCGGCCGAGCGTGGCCACGACGTGACCCTGTTCGAGAAGAAGGAGCAGCTCGGCGGCCAGATCACCACCGCCGCCAAGGCGCCGCAACGCGACCAGATCGCCGGCATCACCCGTTGGTACCAGCTGGAGCTGGCGCGCCTGGGCATCGACCTGCGCCTGGGCACCGCGGCCGACCCCGAGACCATCCTCGACCTGCGCCCGGACGTGGTGGTGCTGGCCAACGGCGGACATCCGTTCCTCGAGCAGAACGAACACTGGGGCGCCGCCGAAGGCCTGGTGGTGAGCAGCTGGGACGTGCTCGACGGCACGGTCGAGCCAGGCAAGAACGTGCTGGTCTACGACACCATCTGCGAGTTCAGCGGCATGTCGGTGGCGGACTTCCTCGCCGACAAGGGCGCCCAGGTGGAGATCGTCACCGACGACATCAAGCCGGGCGTGGCCATCGGCGGCACCACCTTCCCCACCTACTACCGCAGCATGTATCCCAAGGAAGTGATCATGACCGGCGACCTCATGCTGGAGAAGGTCTACCGCGAGGGCGACAAGCTGGTGGCGGTGCTGGAGAACGAATACACCGGCGCGCGGGAAGAGCGGGTGGTCGACCAGGTGGTGGTGGAAAACGGCGTGCGCCCCGACGAGAGCCTCTACTACGCGCTCAAGCAGGGCTCGCGGAACAAGGGCCAGATCGACGTCGAGGCGCTGTTCGCGATCCAGCCGCAGCCCTGCCTCAGCCAGTCCGGAGAAGGCTACCTGCTGTTCCGCATCGGCGACTGCGTGGCCCAGCGCAACACCCATGCGGCGATCTATGACGCGCTGCGCTTGTGCAAGGATTTCTAAGACACGCCTCGTGGCATCCGACCGGCACGGCCGGCCCCCCTCTCCCGCAAGCGGGAGAGGAGGCCGATCCAGCGCCGCCTGACGTCCCGCAGGGAGACCAGAAATGCTCGACACCCTCCTCCCCGTCCTGCTCTTCGCCGCCCTGGCACTTGCCGTGCTCGGCGCCGCGAAGCGCTTCCTCATGTGGCGCCGCGGCCGACCCGCCAAGGTCGACTGGATCGGCGGCCTCTTGCAGATGCCGCGTCGCTACCTGGTGGACCTGCACCATGTGGTAGAGCGCGACAGGTACATGTCCAGGACCCACGTCGCCACCGCCGGCGGCTTCGTCCTGGCGGCGCTGCTGGCGATCCTGGTGCACGGTTTCGGGCTGCACGGCCGGATCCTCGGCTTCGCCCTGCTGGCGGCCACGGCGCTGATGTTCGTCGGCGCGCTGTTCGTCGCCCGCCGCCGCCTCGACCCACCGTCGCGGCTGTCGAAGGGCCCCTGGATGCGCCTGCCGAAGAGCCTGCTGGCGTTCGCCGCGAGCTTCTTCCTCGCCACCCTGCCGGTGGCCGGGATCCTGCCGGAAGGCTTCGGCGGCTGGTTCCTCGCCGGCCTCCTCGCCCTTGGCGTGGCCTGGGGCGTGTCCGAGCTGTTCCTCGGCATGACCTGGGGCGGGCCGATGAAGCACGCCTTCGCCGGTGCCCTGCACCTGGCCTGGCACCGCCGCGCCGAACGCTTCGGCGGCGGCCGCTCCACCGGCCTCAAGGCGCTCGACCTGGCCGATCCGCAGGCGCCGCTGGGCGTGGAAAAGCCCAGCGACTTCACCTGGAACCAGTTGCTCGGGTTCGACGCCTGCGTGCAGTGCGGCAAGTGCGAGGCGATGTGCCCGGCGTTCGCCGCCGGCCAGCCGCTGAACCCGAAGAAGCTGATCCAGGACATGGTCATCGGCCTGGCCGGAGGCAACGACGCGAAGTTCGCCGGCAGCCCCTATCCAGGCAAACCGCTGGGCGAGCACGGCGGCGGCCCGCACCAGCCGATCGTCGCGCTGGATGGCAAGGCCCTGGTCGACGCCGACACCCTGTGGTCCTGCACCACCTGCCGGGCCTGCGTCGAGGAGTGCCCGATGATGATCGAGCACGTCGACGCCATCGTCGACATGCGCCGCCACCTGACCCTGGAGAAAGGCGCCACACCGAACAAGGGCGCCGAGGTGCTGGACAACCTGATCGCCACCGACAACCCCGGCGGCTTCGCCCCCGGCGGCCGGTTGAACTGGGCGGCCGACCTGAACCTGCCGCTGATGAGCGAGAAGAAGAGCGCCGACGTGCTGTTCTGGGTCGGCGATGGCGCCTTCGACATGCGCAACCAGCGCACCCTGCGCGCCTTCGTGAAGATCCTCAAGGCGGCCGCGGTGGACTTCGCCGTGCTCGGCCTGGAGGAGCGCGACAGCGGCGACGTGGCGCGCCGGCTGGGCGACGAGGCGACCTTCCAGAACCTGGCCAGGCGCAATATCGCGACCCTGGCGAAATACCGCTTCACCCGCATCGTCAGCTGCGACCCGCACAGCTTCCATGTGCTGAAGAACGAATACGGCGCCCTCGGCGGCGACTACGAGGTACTGCACCACAGCACCTTCATCGACGAACTGCTGCGCGCCGGCACGCTGCAACCGGGCCGCAGCAAGGCCGGCAGCGTCACCTACCACGACCCCTGCTACCTGGGCCGCTACAACGGCGAGTACGAGGCGCCGCGCAACGTGCTGCGCGCACTCGGCATCGAGGTCAAGGAAATGCAACGCTCCGGCTTCCGCTCGCGCTGTTGCGGCGGCGGTGGCGGCGCGCCGATCACCGACATCCCCGGCAAGCAACGGATTCCCGACATGCGCATGGCCGACATCCGCGAGACCGGCGCCGAGCTGGTGGCCGTCGGCTGCCCGCAGTGCACCGCGATGCTCGAAGGCGTAGTGGCGCCGCGGCCGGAGATCAAGGACATCGCCGAGCTGGTAGCGGAAGCGCTGATAGAACAGGCGGAAGCGCCGGCAAAAAAGCCGTTGCGGCGTGAAGCCGTGGCGGAGGTGCATTGATGAGAGTGTCGAGCTTCACATCGAACCCGCTGCTAACCGGGGCAGCATGGATAGCGGCCTCTCCCTCCAGGGAGGGGGCCGCAGGATCGGGTAGCCGCAGCCACAGGAAGCATTCCGCATGAACGATATCGTCCGTCGCGATCCACGCGCCGAATGGATCGCCCGCAACCGCCTGCATCCGCTGCATGCGGCCATGCAGTCCGCCCAAGGCGGCGAGGTGCGCTGGATGGGCCCCCACGGCGTGATCCGCAAGAACCCGCACGCCGTCGGCTTCGTCGGCCCCAACGGCATCCGCCGCATCGATCGCTCCGGCGGCCAGCAGGGCAGCGGCGCGCGCCGCGCCAGCGTAGCGCAGGAAGCGCAGTTGCCGCTGCATGTGGTCGAGCAACCGGCATTCCTCGTCGCGGTGGTCCCGGACATGGTCGGCGGCCGTCTCTCCAGCCACGACAAGGACCTCCTCGGACTGGCCCGCAAGCTCGCCGGCAACGACGGCGCGGTGCTCGCCGTAGTGTTCGGCGAACACAAGGAAAGCGCCTTCGACAGCGCCGGCGTCGACCGCCTGCTGCACCTCTCCGGCGGCGAGTACGACGGCTACGCGCCCGAGCAGCGAATACTCGCCCTGCGCAACCTGGAGAACCAGCTCGCCCCGCGCCACTGGCTGTTCCCGGACAGTCGCAACGGCGGCGGCGAACTGGGCCGGCGCCTGGCCGCCGCGCTCGGCGAGCGGCCGGCCGGTCGCGTCTGGCAGGTCGAGGACGGCCGCTGCATCGGCCGCGCCGGCGCCGGCCGCGAGGACATCCAGCGCGCCCTGCCGCGCCTGCTGCTGGCCGCGGCGGAATGCGCCGAGCCGGTCAGCGAGACCCGCCATGAGGTTCGCGAACTGCACATGGCCGAGCAGGTGGCGCGCAACCTGCCACGCATCGAGGACCTCGGCCCGGTGGCCGTGGACCCGGCGCGGATTCCCATGGCCGAGGCCGAATTCATTCTCTCCGGCGGCAACGGCGTGCAGGACTGGACGCTGTTCCACCAGGCCGCCGCCGTCCTCGGCGCCACCGAGGGCGCCTCGCGGGTGGCGGTGGACGACGGGCACATGCCGCGCAACCGCCAGGTCGGCGCCACCGGTACCTGGGTCACCGCGCGGGTCTACCTGGCGGTGGGCATCTCCGGGGCGATCCAGCACCTGCAGGGCATAGGCGCCTGCGACAAGGTGGTGGCGGTGAACCGCGACGCCGGCTGCGACATGATCAAGCGCGCCGATCTCTCGGTGATCGGCGACTCGACGGAAATCCTCCGCGCGCTGATCCGCCTGGCCGAGGCACACCGCAACGGCGCCGCCCGCGATGCGGCCTGAACCCGCTTCCACGTACCTTTCATCGGTATCGAACCATGACTGAGCTGAACATCGTCGCGCTGGTCTCCATCGGCGCCCATCCCGCCTCCGGACGCCCGCGCCGTGCCGAACAGGACGCCCGCGCGGTGGAACTCGGCCTGCGCCTGAGCGGCCCACGCCTACAGGTGCTGCACGCCGGCGACCCGCACGCCGAGGCGCTGCGCGGCTATCTCGGCATGGGCCTGGAACGCTTGTCCGTGCTGGAACAGCCGGCCGGCGCCGACGCCCTGCCCGCACTGGCCGAGCACCTGCGCGACTCCCGCGCGCAACTGGTGCTCACCGGCAGCCAGGCGGAAACCGGGGAAGGCTCCGGGATGCTGCCCTTCCTCCTCGCCGAGCGCCTGGGCTGGCCACTGGTGGTCGGCCTGGCCGAGGTCGAGAAGGTCGAAGACGGCAGCGCTCAGGTCCTCCAGGCTCTGCCTCGCGGCCAGCGACGCCGACTGCGGGTACGCCTGCCGTTCGTCGCCAGCGTCGACAATGCCGCGCCGGTGGCCCGGCAGAGCGCCTTCGGCCCGGCTAGGCGTGGCGAGATCGAGGCCCATGAGGTGGAGGTGGTCGACGACCCGCTGCTCGCCGAAGACAGCCTGCAACCGGCCCGGCCGCGACCGAAGCGGCTCAAGGTAATCAAGGCGAAGACCGGCGCCGAGCGAATGAAAGCCGCCACCGCCAAGGCCTCCGGCGGTACCGGGCAGGTACTCAAGGATCTTTCGGCGGAAGCCGGCGCCGAAGCCATCTTCAAGCTCCTGCGCGAGGAAGGCGTGATCCGCTGAAGCGGGTCAGAACGCACTGTGCGCCAGATCACAAGTTATGACGTGGTGACGATAAATTATTGTATTACGATAATTTATTCCCTAGTTTCGCCATCCAGACGCGAAACACACAGGGGAACCCGGCATGGCGCTGTCCACGCATCTCAGCAACCACAAGCTCTATCTGCTCGGCATGCTCTGCGCCATCCTGGCCTGGGGCATGGCCTGCATCGAACTCGGAGCGAACACCCATCTCTGGTTCTCCGGCCTCAGCGAGCAGGGCTACCTGCAGGCCTGGAGCGATGAAATGCCGCGGCTGGCCAGCGACGGCTTCGTCCTGTCCTGGAGCAGCCGGGCGCTGCTGATGCTGCTGGACTACCTGCCGACCCTGCTTTCCGCGTTCGGCCTGGCGCTCACCGGGCTGTTCTTCCGCCGCCTGGCCAAGGGCGAACGCTGGTCGCAGCGCAACGCCAGGACCCTGGTGCACATCGGCCTGCTGTCCTTCCTGGCACTCTTGCTCCAGCCATTTATCAATACGCTGCAAGGTCTTGTACTATCTCTCGACCTGCCCGACGGCGAGCGTGTCCTGAGCGTTTCGATAGGACTCACTTCCGAAGCGGCCTACGAGTTTCTCAAGGCGATCTTTCTCTGCTCGTTCGGCCTGATGATGAGCGAAGCCAGGAAACTGGACGAAGAAGTAAGAGCCTTCATATGACGACCTCATGATCATCATCCGACTAGACGTCATCCTGGCGAAGAACAAGGTCCGCTCCAAGGAGCTGGCGGAAGCCATCGGTATCACCGAACAGAACCTGTCCCTGCTGAAGAACGGCAAGGTCAAGGGCATCCGCCTCGACACCCTGGAGAAGATCTGCGCCTTCCTGGACTGCCAGCCGGGCGACATCCTGGAATACGTCGCGGACGACTGATCCCCGCTCCACCCTTTCCCAACCAGAAACCATGAACAGACACCTGAACCTCTCGGGCGTTGCGCTCGCGCTCGCCCTGATCTCGGGCTGCGGCCCCTCCGTCCGCTACCAGTACGTGATGCCGCCGAGCGAAGCGGGACGCACCTGCGTCGCCCAGTGCCGCACGCAACAGAGCCAGTGCGAAAGCCTCGCGCGCCTGGAATGGCAGAACGAAAACCGCCTGCGCGAAGCGGAACGGCGCAGCTACCACTATTGCAGCCAGGGCAAGAGCAAGAAGCAGGCGCGCAAGGAATGCCTGGCGCCAGGCTATTCCTCCTCGTTCGGCTACAACGGCTTCGGCGGCTCCGGCAACTTCAACTGCGGTTCCGACTACGACCGCTGCTTCACCGACATCTGCGGCGGCACCATCCGCCGCATCGTCGAGCAACCTCAATGATCGGAGTATCCCCATGAGCCGACGCCTCTTCCCTCTCCTGCCGTTCCTGTTCCTGGTCGGCTGCGCCCAGGGCTATCCCTCCTTCTCCGGCATCCTTCCGGACGTCCGCGTCAGCGGCGACGAACGCAGCTACGCCGAGCGCGCCGAAGACTGCCTGAAACGGCGCAACTGCCCGCCGGCCACTGATCGCGATCCCTTCGTCGCCGACCCCGGGCACTACTCGCTGGGCGGCAGCTTTCACTGGTGAAGCCGGGTGCCGAAGCCTGGCAACCGACCACGGACCTGGCTTCGGCAGGCGCTTTTCTTTATCCTGCGCGCCCTTTGAACGACTGGGACGAGATCATGCTGGAGAACACCCTGGAACGCCTGGAAACCCTGGTAGCCGAGCTACTGCAACAGAACCAGGCCCTGCGCGACAGCCACGACCAGCTTCAGCAGCAGCTGCGCCAGGCCACCGAGGAAAACGAAACCCTGCAACTCTCCATGCTCGAGCAGGAAGAAAAGCAGAGCGGCACCCAGGCCCGCCTGGAAGCCCTGGTCGAGCGCCTCAGCGCGCAGCAACCGGTTAGCGCATGAGCCGCGACGGCGTCCAGGTCCTGTCGATCCTCGGCCGGGACTATTCGATCCGCGTGCCGGCCGGCGAGGAGCGGGCCCTCGCGGACGCTGCCGCGTTGCTGCAAGCGGAAGTGGACGCCAACAAGCGCAAGTTTCCCTACGTCACCAGCAACGAGCTGGTGGTGCTCTCCGCGCTCAATCTCTGCGCCCGCCAGCTCGGCGCGAACGACGGCGAGTCGCCGCGCCTGCGGGCGGTGGAGCAGCGTCTGGAAGCGCTGGTCGAGCGGATCGCCGGGGCATCCGGCTAGTCGCGCGCCTGCGGACTCGCCCAATACAGCTGCCGATGCCCGCGCGCCTGGTAGTCCTTGACCAGCGCGCAGGCCTCGTCGCGCGTCAGGTCGCGGCGCATGACGAAGGCATTGCCGTTGTCGTCCTGGCGCCACAGGCACCAGCGCGTTTCCTCCGCCGGCTTCGCCGCCACCGCGTCAGGCCTTCAGGGTCGAAGTCTTGCGCAAGCGCAGCGCGAGCATGACCAGCAACACGCCGAAGAACACCGCGTAGGCGCCGATCACCCAGACCACCGCCAGCGCCCCGGCGCCGGGGTTGGCGATCATCAGCACGCCGAACAGCACCGAGATGGCACCAGAGAGGATCATCCACCATTCGTTCTGGATCGACTTGCGCAGGCGGATCGCCGCGACGATCTGGAAGATGCCCATCGCCAGTGCCCAGCCGGCGATGATCAGGAGCAGGCCGATGGCGGTCAGTTGCGGCCAGAAGAACGCAACCAGGCCGGCCGCCACGCCGATCACCCCGACCAGCGCCAGCGGCCAGTTGAACTGCCCATCGCTGCGCATGTTGAACGCGGCGATCAGGGCGAACGCTCCGTCCACCAGCGCGTAGGCGCCCCAGAACAGCACCAGCACGGTCAGCGCCAGGGCCGGCGAGAGCAGGGTCAGGACGCCGAACACCAGCGCCGCCACGCCGCGCAGGGCCACCAGTTTCCAGTGCTTGCCCAGTTCGGCCCACAGGGGATTGTTTTCCACGCTTGCCTCCAGAGGCCGCCCTTGAGCGGCCCGTTCAGGTTGAGTCCTCCCACCTTAGTCCTTTTGCCGGGAGGCTGTCAGGGGGCGGAGGCGGGAGGCAAGGCGTGCGCGCGGGCTCAGGGCCGGGACTTCTCCGGCGGCCGCTGGCGGCGCCAGCAGGCGAACAGGTTCCAGGCCAGCAGCAGGCTGACGAAAGCGGAACTGACGTAGAACAGCAGATTGTCCATGACCTTTCCTCCGCAGCGGCGCCCCGCCAGGGGGCGCCTCGTCCGGCTCAGCTGCCGGCCACCTTGCGCACGTGGGCGGACTCCTCGCCGAGGTTGTTCAGCATGCGCTCGCTGTACCAGTCGAGGAAATTGATCACACCGAACTCGTAGGTCTTCGAGTATGGACCAGGCTGGTAGGCGTCGGAGTTGATCCCGCGCTGGTTCTCCTCGGCCAGCCGACGATCCTGGTCGTTGGTCGCGTCCCATACCTCGCGCAGGCGCGCCACGTCGTAGTCGACGCCTTCCACCGCGTCCTTGTGCACCAGCCATTTGGTGGTGACCAGGGTTTCCTGGGCGCTGATCGGCCACACGGTGAAGACGATCAGGTGGTCGCCCATGCAGTGGTTCCAGGAGTGCGGCAGGTGCAGGATGCGCATCGAGCCGAGGTCGGGGTTCTTGATCCGGCCCATGAGCTTCTTGCTGCCCTGCTTGCCGTCCATGGTCATCGACACCGTGCCGTCCAGCAGCGGCATGCGCACGATGCGATTGCGCAGGCCGAAGCTGGCATGGGCGTACGGGATCTTCTCGGCGTCCCAGGCGCTGGTGCAGGCCGCCACCTGGTCCTTGAACGCCTGGCTGGCGCGCGGGTCGGTGACGTCGTCCCACTCCAGCAGGGTCTTCAGCAGTTCCGGGTGGGAGCCGTTGCAGTGGTAGCACTCGCGGTTGTTCTCGATCACCAGCTTCCAGTTGGCGGCTTCGCGGATGGTGGTCTGCACCGCCACCTTGGCGTTCTCCATGTCGTACGGCTCCATGTAGTGCTCGAGCGTCGCCAGGAAGTCGTCGATGGCCGGCGGGTTCTCCGCCAGGCTGATGAAGATGTAGCCGCCGGCGGTCTTCACCTGGATCGGCTTCAGGCCGTACTCCTTCATGTCGAAGTCGGCGCCCATCTCGGTGCCGGCGAACAGCAGGCGGCCATCCAGCTCGTAGGTCCACTGGTGGTAGGGGCAGACCAGCTTGGCCACCTTGCCTTTCTCGCTCACGCACAGGCGCGAGCCGCGGTGCCGGCAGACATTGTGGAAGGCATGCACCTGGCCTTCGGCGCCACGGATCACCAGGACCGGGTTCTTGCCGATCTGCAGGGTGAGGAAATTGCCCTTGGCGGGAATCTCGCAGGTCATGCCGGCGATCAGCCATTCCTTGTGGAAGATCTCCTGCATGTCGATCTCGAACAGGCGCTGGTCGCAGTAGAAGGGCTGCGGCAGCGAGAAGCTGTGGTCGCGGCTGCGCAGCATGTCGGCGGTGGCCTTGCGGGCCGGTTCCAGGGGATCGCCGAGACTCAGGGTGGAAGTGACGTCCATCGGTAACTCCTCATGCCGCCCCCGCGCGGGTGGCGGCGGAAAAAGTGGCTGATACGGTTGCTACGCAAGGTGGCGTTCACAGCCTTCCTCATCCCGGCGCGGCGTCCGGAATCCCGCCCTGCCGATGGACGGGCCCCGCCGTGGCGGGAATGAAGGTCAGTCGCTCTACACGTCCGGGCTCTACCCTCCCGGGGTTCATGCAAACCCTCGTCTCGGCTGGTCTGGAGTGTGGGCCCGCGCCCGCCGCCGACCTTATCCATGGGCGACATGACCGCATCCGTTTCCGACGCTCCGGGCCGCGCCCCAGCAGGCAGGTCGCGATAAGCATGTAAATGTCGCTGGCAGGTAAATGAGCGGCCACGGCGATGCGCACAATCCGCCCCATCAGGCCATCGTTCGGCCCCGTGCGCACGGAGAGATCATCATGTCGAGCAACTTCCTCAATCCGGTCACCACCCAGACCTGGGCCAACGGCCGGCACCTCGTGCGCTGCGTCAAGGTCATCCAGGAAACCTGGGACGTGCGCACCTTCTGCTTCATGGCCGACCAGCCGATCCTGTTCTTCTTCAAGCCGGGCCAGTTCGTCACCCTGGAGCTGGAGATCGACGGCGAGCCGGTGATGCGCTCCTACACCATCTCCAGCTCGCCCTCGGTGCCCTACAGCTTCTCCATCACCATCAAGCGGGTGCCGGGCGGGCGGGTTTCCAACTGGCTGCACGACAACCTCAAGGAAGGCCAGGAGCTACCGGTGCACGGTCCGGTCGGCCTGTTCAACGCCATCGACTTCCCGGCCGACAAGGTGCTGTTCCTCTCCGGCGGGGTCGGCATCACCCCGGTGATGTCCATGGCGCGCTGGTTCTTCGACACCAACGCCAACGTCGACATGGTCTTCGTCCACAGCGCCCGTTCGCCGAAGGACATCATCTACCACCGCGAGCTGGAGCACATGGCCTCGCGGATCGACAACTTCAGCCTGCACATCATCTGCGAGCGCCACGGCCTCGGCGAAGCCTGGGCCGGCTACCGTGGCTACCTGAACCTGCGCATGCTGGAACTGATCGCCCCGGACTTCCTCGAGCGGGAAATCTTCTGCTGCGGCCCGACGCCCTATATGAGCGCGGTGAAGCACCTGCTGCAGGGCCACGGCTACGACATGAGCCGCTACCACGAGGAAGCCTTCGGGCCGACTCCGCCGGAGGTCCGCGCCGACGTCAGGGAACTGGCCGCGGAAGCCGCCGAGGCGCCGGAGGTACCGGTCGCCGACCAGCACCAGGTGGAATTCACCGCCACCGGCAAGAGCATCCGCGTCAGCCCCGGGGAAACCGTGCACGCCGCCGCCGCCAAGCTCGGCCTGCACATTCCGAAGGCCTGCGGGATGGGCATCTGCGGCACCTGCAAGGTAATGAAGACCGCCGGCGAGGTGGAGATGGAGCACAACGGCGGGATCACCGACGAGGATGTCGCCGAAGGCTACATCCTCTCCTGCTGCAGCGTGCCCAAGGGCGACGTGGTCATCGACTACTGAGGGCGCGAGGGAAACGCCAGGCGCTCCCAGTAGCGCCGCCGCGGCAGTTCCTCGGCCGGCAGCCAGCGTCCGGCGCAGGCCTGCAGCGGCTCGGCGGGAGCCTTCAGCAGCGAGTCCAGGGCCAGCACGTAGCGCCCCGTCCCCGCGCAGCGGAAGCACAGGTCGTCGTCGAAGCTGTCGAAGCACGGGTACTCGCCGAGGTCGTCGCGGTAGCGACGCAACGTCCGCTCTTGCACGTCGAGCAGCAGCAGGCGCCACTGGTCCCGTTCCAGGTCGCTTTCCTCGTAGCGCTGGACGTACCGGGTCAGCGCCAGGTAGCGACCGTCCGCCGACCAGATCATTGGCGCCGCCAGGTTGCCCAAGCCGATGCCCGACGCGGTCAGCAGGTAGCCGTCGCGGCTGAACCCGGCGCGCACGTCCTCGTCGCGGTGCATGCCCTCGTAGTGGAAACCGAAGCCCCAGGCGGCGTCCTCCGCGCCCACCGACGGCAAGACGAAGTCGCCGTCGCTCCAGGGCCGCGGCGCTGCGTCCAGCCAGCGCGACGTGGGGCACAGCCGCCAGGCCGTGCCATCGAACGCCACCCGCGCCTGCTCGTAGTAATGCCGCCAGTCGTCGTGGAAGCGGCCGAATGCGTGCCAGGCGCCGGGCTCGGGCAAGCCTTCGTCGAAGCGGCGCAACAGGCCGGGGTCGCCTTCGCCCGGCCCGCCCGGCGGCTGGTAGGCGTTGCGGCCGAGCAGGTGGAGCAAATGCACCTGGCCATCGATGAAACCTTGCAGGTGTAGATCGGCCAGCGGCTCGGCGAGCCACTCCAGGCGCCGCTCCCGGCTATCGAGTATGGCCAGGCGCTGCGGCAGGGTCGGCGCCTCGGCGAAGGCCACCACGGCCAGGTAGCGACCGCAATCGGACACGCGGTGGTCGAGCGTCCACTCGCCATCCAGGCGCCAGTCGCCCAGGCGCAAGGCATAGGCGCCGCGCTCCGCCTCCTGATCGTCGCGCAACCACTCCCAGACGGCCCGGCTGCCATCGGCCAGCGGTGCGCTCTGCAACAGGCATCCCGGCCTGCCGGCCGCGCCATCCAGCGGCAGCAACAGGTCCAGGCGCGGCATGTCGGCCTCGCGCCAGCGCGGCCGGTCGTCCGCATCGCGAGCGTGCAGAAGGTAGAGGCTGGAATGGCTGTACGAACCCAGCGTGCCGTAGCGTTCGTAGGTCAGGCAGGGTTGCGCCAGGTCCAGGCCGAAACGCAGCCAGCCATCCTCCAGCCCGAGCAGTTCGGGCCCGCCGGCATGGGGCTCGGCGGGCAACGCCGACCACGGCGCGCCCAGCGCACGCAGGCCGCCGTCCTCTCGCCAAAGCCAGTAGGCATCCTGCCCCAGCGGCTCGCCTGCTGCCTGCAGCGCCAGCGCCCGGCCGTCATCGTTCCAAGCCAATGGCGGCGCTTCACGGGACAGGTAGAGGCCGCTGGCCTCGTCGTTTATCCACAGCTCGCCGCGGTTGGCGCGCAGCGGCGCGAAAGGATCGTCCAGGGCCAGCAGGCTGTCCGGCAGCCAGGGGCGGATTTCCAGCGCGGGCCCGCCAAGCGGGGACGGTAGCGGTTGCGCGCGCAGATCCCCGCTCCAGCGCTGCCATTCGCTTTCGGGCAGCCAGAGGTCGCCGATGGCAACGAAGGCCTCGGCCTCGCTGCCGGCCTTGAGCGCCTGCAGCTCGAGGCGCTGCGGTGCGTTGGACGTCAGCGGACTGTGCCGCCCGATCACCTCGCGCTCGGTGACGCTGTCCAGCTCCCAGAAGTTGTCCACGGCACAGCGGTAGAGCAACCGCTCCTGCCGGTCGAAGATCGCCAGGCCCCACGCGCCTCGGCTCGGTATCGGCGAAACGAAGTGGCGGCCATCGCTGGAAAAGCGTGCCGAAGGATTGCAGTCGGGGATGAAACAGCCGTCGGGCATCAGGTAGTGGCATACCAGCGGGCCGCCCATGGCGATCTCGCCGCCGTCGAACAGGCGGATCGCCTCGCCCTCGGGGGTCCGCTCGGGCGCTTCGCCGCCCCATGCGCTACCTCCGGCCGGCAGGGGTACGTCCAGCGCTTGCGGAGCCTGGCGCTCCAGGCGCAGGCCGCGCTCGAAGCGGATCTGCAACAGCACGCCGCCGATCACCGCCAGCAAGCCACCGCCCAGTCCCAGCCAGAAGCCCGGCAGTGCCTGGCCCAGGGCGATGCCGCCACCCAGAACCCAGAAGAACAGCGCCTGTTGCAGGCGATACGGCACCTTGCCGCGCCAACGATCCGTGGCCCACTCGGCGCCCAGCAGCAGCACCCAACCCAGCGCTACCAGCGGCAACGGAAGGAGGACGCCAAGGGCCACCAGCACGGCGATCCAGGCGATCTCGCCGAGACCTTCGAGCAACAAGCGGCCGAGCGGCTTGTCTGACATCCGATCATCCATGATCCATCCCACTTTCCTGGCAAAAGCCAAGGGTAATCAAGGCTCCGACCAACCACCAGAGCCACGGCGAAGCTGACCTTCTCATACTGGAAAACACCAGGGCGCCAAGGTTGTCCACATTCGGACTGGAATTCCATACAGGTGTTCCTTCGCCGCCTGGATGTCCGCCATGTGTTCACTCAAGCATTTGAAATAAAAGATAAATTCTACAAATTCAAGTGCATTTCAGGGCCGGCTACTCAGCCCGTCCCTGCCTCCGGGAAGCCCTTTCCAGGCTAGGTTGATCACAGACTTATCCACAAGTTGTGCAATCCATCGCCTCCCCTATGTCCTGCGGGTCCAGGCAAAACATACCGACAATACCTCCTCCGTGGCGCGAGGGCTCCGCAAGCCCATCCGGCTTCCCTTCCGGGTAAATCGCACTTCGCCACACGCTCGGCCTGGCCGCACTCTCCTGCTCATTTAACGATCAATACGCCAGAGACCCCGCCGTACGGCCCCCCCAAGCGTGAGCGAACAACTTTTCCACAGGGCTTTACACTTCCCGTGGGGAAAAACAAAAAAATATTCACAGCATGAAGAAAAATCTCTGCTTTCTCAGGCAGTCCGGCTCTTCCCATGCGCACCGATCGTTTATTGATCAATCCACCGCAGGCTTAGCCCTGTGCGGCTTCTGGCGCTATCCATACAGGTTGTCCACAAGACTTTCCAGGCCTTTTGTGGGCAACCCTGCATTTATACACAAGCTCCCTAAAGCAAGCCCGCCACCTGTTGACAGAACATCCGGTCAATTCTTGAGCAATTCCCTGAAAGGCTCGCCCCACCGGGCTCTCCGCACTCTATAAACAGGCTCTTCACATCGACCTCAACAGGAATTGGGGGAAATTCCCCTCGGCGATTGCTTCCATTGTCCCAGCGACTTCGGAACGGAAGAATTTTGTCTTTTTCCTCAAGCCGTTACGTCCGCGCAGGGTGTTTTCGACTTTTGCGCCCACTTCGCTCCCCGTCTTTTCTATCCACAGGCTTGCATGGGCCCGGAGGGGACAATACCCGTCACCGTTTCGTCAGCGCGTTTCACCCGAACCGTCATCCTCTGTTCACAAACGGCTGTTTTCGCTCAAAAACCGACCAGCCTCCGGAGAGCCCGGCGGGGCGCTGCCCGGAAGCGACTGCGAACACGTTATTCACATTCGGTTCCACAGTGTTTGTGGATTGGACAGGTTATCCCGCCACTGGAGTGGAGCCGCGTGGATAAAGGCTTTCGGCGTCTCGGGCGGAGACAGGAAGGACGTTCCAGGGAGCACTTTTGCATAGCTCCCGAACAGTTAGCCCACAGAGTTATCCACAGAATTTGGGGAAAGAGCGGCCGCCCCGCGCCATGGGGGCGACCGAGAGCGGACTCAGGCGCCCATCACCAGGCGGATGTCCCGCGCCAGTTCGCGGACCCGCTCGATATCGGTATCCCAGGAACACATGAAACGCGCGCCACCTTCACCGATGAAGGTGTAGAAGCGCCAGCCGCGCGCGCGCAAGGCTTCGATCGCCGGCTCGGAAAGCTGTAGGAACACGCCGTTGGCTTCTACCGGGAACATCAGGCTGACGCCGGGAACGTCGGCCACCAGCTCGGCCAGCAGGCGCGCGCAGCGGTTGGCGTGATCGGCGTAGCGCAGCCAGGCATCGTCCTGCAGTACGCCGACCCAGGGCGCGGCGAGGAAGCGCATCTTCGAGGCCAGTTGGCCGGCCTGCTTGCAGCGGTAGTCGAAGTCCTCGGCCAGGTCGCGGTTGAAGAACAGGATCGCCTCGCCCACCGCCATGCCGTTCTTGGTGCCGCCGAAGCAGAGCACGTCGACCCCGGCCTTCCAGCTCAGCTCCGCCGGCGAGCAGCCGAGGAAGGCGCAGGCGTTGGAGAAGCGCGCGCCGTCCATGTGCAGGTGCAGGCCGAGTTCCTTGCAGGTGGCGCTGATCGCCTTCAACTCGTCCGGGCGGTACACCGTGCCGACCTCGGTGGCCTGGGTGAGAGTCACCACGCGCGGCTTCGGATAGTGGATATCCTGGCGCTTGAGAGCGATGTCGCGGATCGACGCCGGGGTCAGCTTGCCGACCTCGGTCTGCGCCAGCAGCAGCTTGGAGCCGTTGGAGAAGAACTCCGGCGCGCCGCACTCGTCGGTCTCGACGTGGGCGGTCTCCGAGCAGATCACGCTGTGGTAGCTCTGGCACAGCGCGGCCAAGGCCAGGGAGTTGGCGGCGGTGCCGTTGAAGGCGAAGAACACTTCGCAATCGGTCTCGAACAACTGGCGGAAGTAGTCCGAAGCGCGCGCGGTCCACTGGTCGTCGCCATAGGCGCGCTCGTGGCCGCGGTTGGCTTCGGCCATCGCCGCCCAGGCTTCGGGGCAGATACCGGAATAGTTGTCGCTGGCGAACTGTTGGGTGTTATCGGTCATGTGGGCCTCGGATGGAACGGTTGCCGAGCCCTCGTGGGGCTCCGTGCGGTCGCGCCGGTACGGGTAGGTGCCGGCACAGTCTGTCAGGGTAGCTTGGTCAGCTTCATCTGCTCGACGAACGGCACCAGCACCTGGCGCATCGCCGTGGCGCTGCCGCCATTGGGCATGTCGCGGGTGCTGAGGGTCAGTACGTAGCGGTTCTTGATCACTCCGCTGAGGGTCGAGACGCCCTCCTCGCCCTTGGCCGGGACCATCACTCCCAGCGGGTCGCCCATCCGCGTGGTATCGATCAGCGGCAGGTAGTCCTCGCCGCCGAAGCGCTCGGCGGTGCCGTTCTTAAGGGCGGTCTCGCGGGTCTTGTGGAGCAGGGTCAGGTTGCTCTGGGTCATCTCGCGCAGCTTGTCCTGCGCCGCCCGATAGGCCACCGCGTCGCCCTCGGTCGGCGGCGCCGGCAGGCCGGTGTCGGTGAGGACGATCTCCAGGCGCTTGCTGCCGTCGGCAGCGCCGAAGACCACGGTGGCGTCGTTGTAGCCGCACTGGCGGGAGAGGAAGTCGTAGCCGAACAGTGGCTTGCCGGCCGGCGGCAAGGCCACTTCGAGTTCATGGCCGGTGCAGGAATCGGCCGGCAGCGCAGGCGCGGCGGCCTGCTTTTCATCGCCGCCCCCGCACCCTTGCAGGGATGCGCCGAGCAGCACGGCGGAAAGGAAGATCAGCGGGCGTTTCATGGTGTTCTCGCAAGACGAAGAGCACGCAGTTTAGCGCCAGCCCGGGGCGTTCCGCATCGGTTGCCGAATCCCACCGCCATGTCGCAAACGCACCTCCCCGTGGCGTGCATAGGCATCTGGGCCGGCAGGGCCGGTCATACCATCGCTGGCAAAGGGACCGCGTGTCCCGTTGCAGCCATTCCGGCGCGGTTCCGGCGCCGCAGGGAGACCCAGCGATGTTCAGCAAGCATGACCAGATCCGCGGCTACGACGACGAACTGCTCGCCGCGATGGACGCCGAAGAGGCCCGCCAGGAAGACCATCTCGAACTGATCGCCTCGGAGAACTACACCAGCAAGCGGGTCATGCAGGCGCAGGGCAGCGG
>NZ_KV800279.1:0-19267 GCF_001810205.1 Pseudomonas sp. HMSC076A11
CGGTTATTCGCCCTACACCAGGTTGGGCCAGCGGGGCTCCGGTCCGTAGGGCGGATAACGCCGCGACGTGCGCTTATACCAGCAGGTCGCCGACGTGCAGCACCTTCATGGTGTTGGTGCCGCCCTGGGCGGTGTAGCTGTCGCCCTTGGTCAGGATCACCCAGTCGCCCTTGGTCACCACGCCGCGCTTGAGCAACTCGTCGACCGCGGCCTGGCTGACCTTCTCCGCCGGCAGCGCCGCCGGGTCGAAGGGGATGGTTTCCACGCCGCGGAACATCGCCACGCGAGCCTGAGTCTCGCGGTGCGGGGAGTAGGCGTAAATCGGTACCGACGAGCGGATGCGCGACATGATCAGCGGGGTGAAGCCGCTTTCGGTCAGGCAGATGATCGCCTTGATCCCCGGGAAGTGGTTGGCCGTGTACATCGACGCCAGGGCGATGCTCTCGTCGCAGCGGTCGAAGGTCTGGCCGAGGCGGTGGCTGGATTTCTGGCTGGTCGGGTGCTTCTCGGCGCCCTGGCAGACGCGGGCCATGGCTTGCACCGCTTCCACCGGGTACTCGCCGGCGGCGCTTTCCGCCGAGAGCATCACCGCATCGGTGTAGTCGAGCACGGCGTTGGCCACGTCGGAGACTTCCGCGCGGGTCGGCATCGGGCTGTGGATCATCGACTCCATCATCTGGGTCGCGGTGATCACCACTTTATTGTTGCGGCGGGCGTGCAGGATGATCTTCTTCTGGATGCCGACCAGCTCGGCATCGCCGATTTCCACGCCGAGGTCGCCACGGGCCACCATCACCGCGTCGCTGGCACGAATCAGGCCGTCGAGGGCGTCGTCGTCGGCGACCGCCTCGGCGCGCTCGATCTTGGCCACCAGCCAGGCCTTGCCACCGGCCTCGGTGAGCAGGCGGCGGGCGTATTCCATGTCCTTGGCGTCGCGCGGGAAGGAAACGGCCACGTAGTCCAGGTCCATGTCCGCGGCCAGCTTGATGTCGGCCTTGTCCTTGTCGGTCAGCGCCGGCGCGGTGAGACCGCCGCCGCGGCGGTTGATGCCCTTGTGGTCGGACAGCGGGCCGCCGATCAGCACCCGGCAGCGCAGTTCGTCGGCGGCGACTTCCTCGACCACCATCACCACCCGGCCGTCGTCCAGCAGCAGTTCATCGCCGACCCCGCAGTCCTTCACCAGGTCCGGGTAGTCGATGCCGACCACTTCCTGGGTACCGGCGTCGCGGGCGTGGCTGGTGGAGAAGCGGAACTTGTCGCCGACCTGCAATTCGATGCGCTTGTTGGCGAACTTGGCGATGCGGATCTTCGGTCCTTGCAGGTCGCCGAGCAGGGCGACGAAGCGGCCGTGCTTGGCCGCCAGTTCGCGCACCAGCCTGGCGCGGGCGCGGTGTTCATCGGGGGTGCCGTGGGAGAAGTTGAGGCGGGCGACGTCGATCCCGGCCAGGATCAGTTGCTCCAGCACTTCCGGGGAATTGCTGGCTGGGCCGAGGGTGGCGACGATTTTGGTGCGGCGAACGGACATGCAAAGGACTCCTTGGATAACGCTGGCGTGCAGGCTACCACCGGCGAGGCTCGGCGGCGACTGCGGAGTCATACTATCTGCATCAGATGTCATTTGTCGGTTTGAGCACCAGCAGGTCGCATTCCACCTCCTCCAGGACGCGTTCGGCGGTCTGCCCGATCAGCGCGTTGTCCAGGTGCCCCCGGGCGACCGCGCCCATCAGCAGCAGGTCGATGTCGTTGGCCCGGACGAAGTCGGGGATCGCCTGCTCGGCATAGCCGGCCAGCAGGTGGCGGCGCTCCGCGGCGATCTCCGGGTAGGCTGCCAGCAGGTCGTCGAAGGACTGGCGGTGACGTTCCTCATGTTGCAGCACGAAACGCTCGTAGCCGGCGAGCATTTCCGCGTCGAACAGCAGGCTGCGCGGCATCGCCGCGTGGGTATGCAGGTAGTCGGCGCGCAGCCCCAGGCTGGCTTCGAGCTGGCGGGCGGCGGCGATCAGCCGGTGATCGAGGGCGGCCGGCTTGTCGCTGGCATGCAGCGGGTCGAGCGCCGCGCACAGGCGCTGGCCGCGCCAGGCGTCGTGATGGACCAGCCAGAGCGGCTGCGGGCAGTGGCGGATCAATTGCCAGTCGCTGTTGCCCAGTAGCAGGCGGCGCAGCAGGTTGTGCTTGCGGGTGCTCTTGAGGACCAGGTCGGGCCGGGTTTCGCCGACCCGTTGTAGGACCATCCGGTCCAGCGGCTTGCCCCACTGGGCCTCGACCTGAGTGCGGATGCCGGCCTGCTGCAGCGGCATGGAAAGCTGCTCCAGCCAGGTGACCCGTTCGTCCAGGTAAAGGTCGCGGGCACGCTGCAGCGAGTGACTGTCGAAGAACAGCCCGCCGTCCAGCGCCGGGTTGAAGTCGCACAGCAGCAACTCGACGCTGGCACCGCTGCGTTCGGCGATCCACTGGGCACGGGTAAGGGCCGGCTGTTCGTCGCTGCTCGGGTCGACGACCACCAGCAGGTTATGCAGGTTCATGACAACGCTCCTGGCATTGGGCGGGAATGCCATTGCAGACCAGGCGCCGCGACGGGCGCTTGATCTGGGTCAGTCCGGCGGGGATCAGCGAGGTTGCACGTTGAGCGCCTGGTCGAGGTGCCGGCCGGCCTTGTTCGACAATTCGCCTTCAGGATAGTCGAGCAACTGGCGGCGCAGGTATTCGATGGCCTTGTCGCGGTTCGGGTGCGGGTTGTCCGGCGCCAGGTACATCAGGCCGAGCTGGTAGAGGGCCTTTTCCTTTATACCGGCAGGAATCGCCGGATCGTTGACCGCCAGCAGGTAGAGTTCGGCAGCCTCGTCGACGCGATCCTTGAGCACCGCGCGGCGCGACAGCAGGGTCATGTCCGGGTCGAGGCTGGTCTTGTAGAGGTCGAGGTTCTGCTGTGGCTTCCAGGTGGCGAGCAATTCGCGGGCGCTCTTCTGCACCGGCTCCCTGGCTCGCTGCCGCATCGCCAGCAGGCGCGCCTGGGCATGCTCGGCGGCGTGGGTGCCGGGGAACTCGCGGACCACGCGCTGGAAGTAGTCGGTGGCCTTGGCGTCGTCGCGCTGGTCGTTGTAGCGGCTCATGTAGATCAGGCCGATCTGGTACAGCGAGATACCGCGCACCTCGGCGCTGTAGCGGCGATTGTCGTAGCCGGTGAGGTAGAGCTTTTCCGCCTCGGCGCTCCTGTTGTCGCGGATCGCCATGGCGCTGTAGGTCAGCAGGTCGCCTTCCTCCTCGATGGCGGCGGTCATGCGGTTGCTCTTCATCTGCTTGTATTCGGCGACTTCGCCAGTGGTCACCTGGGCGACGAACAGCGGCGTGGTCGGCGAGCAGGCGGCCAGCAGCGACAGCAACGGGAGCAGGACGAGACGGCGGGCGAAGCGCATGGCATCTCCTTGGCGCCAGGGCGAGGGGCATCCCAGTCTAGTCAGGCCCTTCAGTCACGCCAATACGCGCCGATACAGTTCCCAACGGAGGATATGCCTATGCGAAGCTTGATCGTTGCCTGCCTGGCGCTGAGTGCCACCGGTTGTAACAGCTGGTCGCTGAACAGCGACCTGAACGGGGCCTACCGCGCCTACGACAAAGGCGATTGCGCACAGGTGATGCTCGACCTGTCGCGGGCCGAACGGCGGATTCGCGCGCGGCCCTACCTGCAGCCGGAAATCTCGCTGCTGCGCGGCCAGTGCCTGGAACGCCAGAGCCTGTTCGTCGACGCGGCGCAGACCTACCACTTCATCATCGCCCGTTACCCCACCAGCGAATATGCCTACCGTGCCAAGGCGCGGCTGGAGACGTTGCGCCAGCTGGGCCGGCTGAGCGAGACGCCGGCCTCGGCCAGCGCCGTGCCGACCCGCCTGTAGGCGGCCGGGAGGGATTGGACGGGCGTTCAGGCTGACCGTCGGTCGCATGGGACACCGGTCTATCCGGTAAGCTTCGCCCTGGATTTCACGGAGGAGGTTCGCATGCGTGCCCTGTGGTTCTGTGTCGCCCTGATGCCCGTGCTGGCGCAGGCGGACATCTATCGCTGGACCGATGCCCAGGGCAAGGTACACTTCTCCGCCACGCCACCGGCCGGCGCGCAACGCGTCGAAGTCAGGCCGCAGGTGGTGGAACGTGACGCCGCGACCCGCCAGCGCGAGCAGCGCACCCAGGAGTATTTCGATGCTCGTCGCGAGGAACGCACCGCCGCCGCCGAACGTGCCGGCCAGCGCCAGGCTGCGCTGGCCGAGGAATGCGGGCGCTTGCGGCAACAGTTGTCCCAGCTCGAACGCGGCGGCCGCTTCTATCGGCAGGACGCCGGCGGCGGGCCGGTTTATCTGAGCGATGCCGAGCTGGACGCCATTCGTCGCGAACTGGCCTCGCGGGAGTCCGAACGCTGCCGCTGAGCTTGTTCCCCGAGCGCCGGCATCGTCATACTGGACTGCAAATCATAGCGAAATGCCATTATGGGTCTTCAACGACATATCCAGCGCCATCAGTTGCCCAGCTACCTGAAGGTGTTCAATCGCATCACCGATAAGCCGATGGGCTACATCGGCAACGTCTCCGAGGACGGCCTGCTGCTGATCAGCCAATTGCCGATGCTGGTCGGCGCGCGTTTCGAACTGCGCCTGAAGGTTCCGGGACTGGGCGGTCGCCCGCAATGCATCGATTTTTCCGCCGACTGCCGGTGGACCTGCGAGGACGTCACGCCCGGTCATTTCGATTCCGGCTTCCATCTGCTGGCGCCGCCCGCCGAATTCCTCGAACTGGTGGAGGCGCTGCGCCGCTACTTCAGCTTCCCCCGCCAGCCGCAGTCGGTCTGATCCGTCAAAGCACGCCGGCGCGCTTCCAGCCCAGGTAGCGGCTGATCAGCTCCGGCCCGAGTTCGCTGGGACGCGCATCGAGCACTGGCACGCCGTGGGCCGCGAGCTTCTCGTGGAGGCCGTTGCGCGCATTCAGGTAGTCGATGGTGCCGGTGTAGGCGAGCGCCTGCTCGTAGCGGGCGACCGGCTCCTGGCGCAGGGTGTCGAGCACTTCCTCGCGCAGGCTGGCGACCAGCACCCGGTGCTGGCGGCCCAGGCGTTTCACCGCGCCGAGCAGTTCTTCGTCGTCCTCGTCGCGCAGGTTGGTTACCAGGATCACCAGGGCCCGCCGCCGCTGGCGGGACAGCACCGCCTGCACGGCTTCCGGGAAATCGGCGGGACTCTGGCTGGTCTGCAGGTCGTAGACGGTGTTGAGCAGCGCGCCGAGCTGGGCGCTGCCCTTGCCCGGCGGGAGATGCCGGCGGTCGTCGCCGGCGAAGGTCATGGCGCCCACCGCGTCGCCCTGGCGCAGGGCCACGTAGGCCAGCAGCAGGCTGGCGTTGAGGGCATGGTCGAAGTGCGACAGGTCGCCGTCCTGGCTGCGCATGCGGCGGCCGCAGTCGAGCAGGAAGAGGATCTGCTGGTCGCGTTCGTCCTGGTATTCGCGGGCGATCGGCGTGCGTTTGCGAGCGGTGGCCTTCCAGTCGATCTGGCGCAGGGTGTCGCCGTCGCGGAATTCGCGCAACTGGTGGAACTCCAGGCCGAGGCCGCGGCGCTGGCCGCCGCGTACGCCGATCTGGTTGAGCCAGTGGTCGACCGCCATCAGTTCGGCGCCGTAGAGGCGGGCGAAGTCCGGGTAGACGCGGGTCTCGCCGCGTGCTTCCAGGTAGCGGCGCTGCCGCCACAGGCGCAGCGGGCTGGGCAGTTCCAGCTCGCAGCGGGGAAACACGAAGTGACCGCGGTTGAGCGGCCGCACCCGGTAGCCGACCTCGGTGCTTTCGCCCGGGCGCAGTTCGACCTCCTGCGGCAGGTACTCGAAATCCATGCCGGCCGGCAGGTGATCGAACAGGGTCAGGCGAACCGGACGCCGATAGGTGTGCTGCAGATGCAGGCGCACTTCGCTCCAGCGCCCCAGCGGCAGGTTGCCGCTGAGCTGGCGGCTCAGCTTCGGTACCGCCTGGCGGCGCGCCCACAGGGCGTCCAGCAGGCCGAGCAGGAGCAGCGCGGCGAGCGCCGCCCACCAGAATGTATGCAGTTGCGCAGGCAACCGCTGGCCGAGCGCCGACAGGCTGCCCAGGCCGATGGCCAGCAGCAGGAGCGCGGCGAACAGCGCCAGCAGGGCGCGCGATGGCTTCATACGCGGGGGGCCGGTACCTGGTCGAGCAACTGTTGCAGGACCTGGTCCACCGACAGCCCCTCGATGTCCAGCTCCGGAGACAGCCGGACCCGATGGCGCAGGACCGCCAGGGCACAGCCCTTGATGTCGTCCGGCACCACGAACTCGCCGCCGCGCAGCAGCGCCCGCGCCCGGCCGCAACGGACCAGGGCGATCGACGCGCGAGGTCCGGCGCCGAGGGCCAGGCCCGGCCAGTTGCGGGTGGTGCGGGCCAGGCGCACGGCATAGTCGAGGACCTGGTCGTCGATCGGCAGGTCGCTGGCGATCCGCTGCAGGGCGAGAACGTCCTTGTCCTTCAGCAGCGGCCGCAGGTTGGCCACGTCGAGCATGTCGCTGCGCGCGGAGCGGGTCACCTGGCGCACCAGGGTCTGTTCCTCGGCTTCGGCCGGGTAATCGATGCGCAGCTTGAGCATGAAGCGGTCGAGTTCGGCTTCCGGCAGCGGATAGGTGCCTTCCTGCTCGATCGGGTTCTGCGTCGCCAGCACCATGAACGGCTGCGGCACCGGCAGGGCGCGTCCTTCCAGGGTGACCTGGCGCTCCTGCATCACTTCCAGCAGGGCGGCCTGGGTCTTGGCCGGCGCGCGGTTGATCTCGTCCGCCAGCAGCAGGTGGGTGAACACCGGCCCCTTGCGCAGCTTGAACTGCTCGCTGGCGAGGTCGTATACGGCGTGGCCGGTGACGTCGCTGGGCATCAGGTCGGGGGTGAACTGGATGCGCGCGAAGCCGCCGTCGAAGCAGCGCGCCAGGGCGCGTACCAGCAGGGTCTTGCCGAGCCCCGGCACGCCTTCCACCAGCACGTGACCGCCGGCGAGCAACGCGGTGAGCACGTCGTCGATCACTGCGCCCTGGCCGATCAGGGCTTTCTGCAGTTCGCTGCGCAGGGCCTGGGCCAGCTGGCTGGCGCGCTGGCGCTGGAGCGCCGGGTTGGGCGCGGTGCTCGGTTGTTCGGGCGTCTGTTCGCTCATAGGGCATTCCTGAGGCTTTGCAGGTGGGCGACCTGGCGGGTGAAGTCGGCAGCGGAAAGGCGCTGCGCCGGATATGGGCGCATGGCCTGGCTGATGGCGCTGGGTGGCAGGCGGGTCATGCGCCCGAGGATCTGCCATTGCTCGGCGACGCCGAGCTGTTCGAAACCGGGGTGGCGACGCCGCGCCCTGCGCAGGATGTCGCGTTGCAGACCGTGCAGCAAGGCGACGTGGCCGCGCTGGCGGAGGAGGAAGTCGGCGCCGGCGCGCAGGTGTTCCTCCAGTTGCCGGCGCGAACGGCTGGCCACCGGCTGCAAGGGACCCTGGCGCAGCCCTGCGCGCCACAGGCCGGCGAGCAACAGCAGCAGCGCTGCCGCCAGGGCCTCGGGGAAGTGGCGGGCGAGCAGGGTGGCGAGGCTGTCGCGTTCGGCGCGGTAGAGCAGGGTCACCTGGTTGTCCTGGGTCAGGTACCAGAGCAGCCAGGCGTTGTCGTACTGCTCGATGTTGCGGTTCTGCCAGATCCAGGCGTCGGTGAGCACCGTGACCAGGCCCTTGCCGTGCTGCATCTGCAACAGGTGGGTGGCGTCGCCGCTGTTGGCCCAGGCGTAGGCGTGGTTCTGCGGATCGTAGAGGTGGTAGTCGGGATCGAAGCCGATGTAGGCCGGCGAGCGCTCGTTTTCCAGGTACAGGCGGGTCAGTGCGGAATAGTCCGGCACGCTGTCGGCGGGCTCTTCTTCCTCGCCGGCGGTGTCCTCCGGCGGCGCTTCGGTCGCGTGGTCGTCGACGCTACCTTCGTCGGCGTCGGCGTCGGCGGTTTCCTCGCTGGCCCGGTCCTGGCTGTCGTCGAAGTCCTCGGTGAGGTACTGGCGGATATCCAGGCTGTCGAGCAGCAGGTCGCCGCTCTTCTTCTCGTCCTCGTCCCACAGGCGTTCGGCGATCAGCACCAGATGCCCGCCCTGCTCGCTCCATTGCAGCAGGCGGCGAGCCTGGCCGGGAGTCATGCCGGAGCGGCTGCCGAGCAGGAGCAGGGTATGCCCGGAGGGCGGCAGTTCCTTGAGGACCTCAAGGCCGTCGGCGCGGCTCACCGTGACCCCCTGCTTGCGCAGGAACAGTTCGGCGGCCAGGTAGGGATTGCGCCGGGCCTCCGGCGATGGGCCGAGGTCGATCGTCTCCGTATAGGGTTGCAGGCGGCTGGCCAGGAAGATCGCCAGCAGCCCGGCCAGCAGCAGGAGCACGGCAAGCAACAGGAAGCGCGCGCGCCGGCTCATCATGGCTTGGCTCCCGCGGCGAAAAGGCTGCGCCAGCCGTCGCAGAGGCGCTGGCGAGCGTCGTCGGCCGGCAGCCGGTGGCCGTAGGCGAGCGCCTGCCATTGGGCGGTCAGCAGTTGGCTGTAGTGCAGCAGCGGCCGTTGTTGCTCCAGTCCTTCGACCAGGCGCAGGACCTCGCCCTCGGTATGGGAGCCCTTCAACGGCAGGCGGTAGTCATGCAGCAGCCGGCTGAGCAGCCCGCGGTAGAGCAGGCCGAGGGCTTCCCGTGGTTTCTCGTTCCAGAGCCGTTCGGCGTTGCCGGCGATGTCGTCGGGCAGGCTTTCCGGACTGAGATCGAGGCCGAACATCACCGTCGGCGCTTCGCGGCGGGCCCGTTGCGGCAAGCCCAGGTTGCCGACGAACAGGCGCAGCCATTCACGGTAGCGCCAGACCAGCAGGAACACCGCGCTGAACAGCAGCGCCCAGAGCAGCACTTCGATGACCTGCGCCGCGTGACGGAACGGCACCCAGTTGGCCAGGGCCTCGAAGAATGCCTTGAGCCGCTCTTCGTCCTCCTTGCGGCTGTCCTTTTTCTCGGTCTTGTCGCCGAAGCGCCAGCCCGTAACGGTCTCGCTGTTCTTGAACGGCGCGCCGTCGACGATCGCCCGGATCTGCTTGCCGGCCTGTTCGCTGTTGAGTTTCTGCCGCAGCAGGCGGGCCTGCTCGGGCGGCAGCTCGGCTTCGCCGGCGCTGGTGGCGGCCGCCGGCTCGGCGTAGGCGGAAGGGGCGGGCAGCCAGGCCAGCGAAGCGGCCAGGCCGAGCAGCAGGACATAGGCGCTGCCGACCAGACGCTGGCGCAGGCGGCGGAACACCAGCTCGATGTCCCAGGCCTCCAGTTCGGTGCGCCGGTTCAGGTAGAGGGTGAAGCCGCAGGCCACGTAGATCGGCTCCCAGACTACCAGCACCAGGACGTAGAGCAGGTTCGACAGGTGCTCCAGCCAGAGCCACTCGCCGGCTTCCGGGTCGAGCAGGCTCTGCCAGTTCCAGTCGATCTCGTTCTGCGCCGGGATCAGCAGGTAGAGAAGCATGGCGAAGCCGGCCCAGAGCGCCATTTCCAGGTGCACGCCGACCACGGTCAGCCAGGTCGCGCCGCCGGCGTTGCGCTGGGACAATACGATCAGGCGCTGGCTGCGGGGCTCCCCGGCGAGCCCTTCCAGTTGCAGGACCGGCAGGTCGAAGCTGCGCGTCGGACTGAAGCGGCGCCACAGCAGGCTGGCCGGCAACTGCTTCCTCAGCAGGGCGGGATAGGCGCGCAGGGCCTGCCTCAGGGTTGGCGTATCGCCGAACAGGGCGTGCGAGAGAATGTACAGCGGCAGCCGTTCGAAGGCCGGCTTGAGCCACCAGAAGATCAGGATCGCCAGGGTCGGATGCTGCCACAGCAGGAGGCTGAGCACGGCGAACAGCGGCAGGGTCAGCAACGCCCAGCTGCCCATCAGCAGGCGCGCATGGCGATGCGCCAGGAGGATGCCGAGGTCGAGCGCTTCCCAGGCGCTGCGCGGGCGGATCGCCACGCTGGCGTCAGTCAGGCGCATGGCGGCTCCGTCCGGCGAACAGGAAGTAGCTGCCGACCAGCAGCCAGAGGACCGCGCCGACCGCGTACTTCACCCGCGGCTCGAAATGACTGATGGAAGACCAATAGGCCTCGGTGAAGGCCGCCAGCAGCAACAGCACGATCACCCCGGCGATCAGTTGCACGCTGCGCCGGGCGGCCAGCCGCAGGGCTTCGCCGCGGGTCAGGCGACCTGGCGCGAGCAGCGCCCAGCCGAGCTTGAGGCCGGCGGCGCCGGCGAAGGTGATGGCGGTCAGTTCGAACGCGCCGTGGCCGATGACGAAGGGCCAGAAGGTCTGCACGTAGCCGATCTGCGTCAGGTGGCCGGCCACCGAACCGATCATCAGGCCATTGAACAGCAGGAAGAACAGGCTGCCGAGTCCCAGCAGCACGCCGCTGGCGAAGGTCTGAAAGGCGATGCCGATGTTGTTCATGATGTAGAAGCCGAACATTTCCCAGTCGTCGCTGGTGTCGCGTGCCCCCAACGGACCCAGGCGGGTGGTTTCCGGGGCGTACATAGACTCCATCTCGCTGACCTTGTCCGGGCTGACCACGCTGTAGATCAGGTCGGGAAAGTGATAAACCAGCAGCCCCATGAGCAGGGCGCTGCCGTAGAACAGCAGGCTGGCCACGGCGATGCTGCGCCACTCCTCGCGGACCAGGCGCGGCAGGCCGGCGAGCAGGAAGCCGAGGATGCGGCTGCCGAGCTGGCTGCGGTGCCGGTAGAACTGCTGGTGGCCGCGCATCGCCAGTTGCTGCAACTGGTCGATCAGGTGACTGCTGTAGCCGCGCTCCTGGGCCAGCGCCAGTTGTTGGCAGAGGCGCCGGTAATCGGCGGCGAAGTCGTCGCTGGAGCCTTCCAGCTTCTTGCCTTTCTCGAGGAAGGCGAGGCGTTTGTCGAAGCGTTGCCAGGCGGCCTGGTGGCGCTGTTCGAAGAGGCTCTGTTTCATGCGCTCTCCTGACGCAGGCCGAGAAAGCCGCGGGCGATGCCGTTGATCTCGGCCTGGGCGCGTACCGGCTCGACGCCCAGCGGTTCGGCGAGAATGCCCGCCAGTTCCTCGCGGCGTGCCGAGGAAAGCGCCGCGCCGCGTTCGGCGAAACCGAGGAAGGCGCGCTGTTCTTCCAGGCTCATGGGGAAGGGCGGCAGTTGCGGCTCGACGTCAGGCAGGCTGGGCCGGCTCAGTTCGGGTTCGCGGTAGACCACCAGGGTGCCGGCGGCGATGTCGCCCAGGCGCTTGAAGGCCGGATGGTTCAGGCAACAGAGCAGACCGAGGGCGTAGCCGAAGGGCAGGATGTCGGCGAAGCGCAGCAGGTTGCGCAGCAGCGACGCGGCCCAGCCCACCGGAGTGCCGTCGTCGTGGACGACGCGCAGTCCCATCATCTGCTTGCCGGGCGAGCGGCCCTGGTTGAGCACCTCGAAGAGGACCATGTACCACCAGGTCATGATGAAGGTCAGCAGCAGGCCGAGGCCGGCGCCGAGCTTGCCGAGGAACGCCAGGCCGAGCATCAGCACCAGCATGATCAGGCCGCGGATGCAGAGGTCGATGGTATAGGCCAGGGCCCGGGGGACGACGCCGGCGGGACGCAGGAGCAGGTCGATGCCTTCCGGCGTTTCCACGTGGTAGTGGGTGTCGAGGACCTCGGCGCCTGGCCGGGAGGCGGGCGCGACGAGGCGAGCGGCTGCGTTCGGTGGCATCGGGGGGCCGTGTCGGGGAAAGTCAGATGCTAGCCAGCGTGGCGTCATCAGGCAACCGGGCCGCCGCGACGGCCCGGTCTGCACCTCAGTTGCCCAGCGGGCGAACGCCGAAGATGGTGCGGTAGAGAATACCCATGGAGACGACGAACAGCGGGCCGGTCCAGATCAGGCCGATGAACAGCGGGATCATGCTCACCAGCATCAGCAGGCTCAGCACCAGCAGCAGGCCGAACACCTTGAACCAGTGGCGGCTGATGGCCTTGCGCGAGGTTTCCAGGGCCTGCCAGGGCGTCAGGCCGCGCTCGGCCACCAGCGGCAGGGCGAGCATGTAGGCGACGCTCAGGTAGAGACCGGGGATGATCAGCAGGAAGAAGCCGACGTAGACCATCAGCATCATCAGCAGGCCGGTGAGCAGCAGCGGCACCAGCATGCCGAAGTAGTTGAACATTTCGTTGAAGGTCGCCGGCTGGTCGGCGGCGCGGCGGATGCCGATCATGGTCAGGCCGGTGAAGAACGGGTAGCCCACCGCCGTGGCGACCAGGCTGGCGATCATCTGGCCGACCGCGAAGGCGATGGGATCGGCCTCGCTCATCAGGCCGATACCGCCGAAGAGCAGGGTGAGGATGAAGGTGATGGTCTGGATCACCACGCTGTAGACCACGAAGGCGCCGATCAGGATGCCTTTGACGCCCTTGATCTTGGCCCAGGCTTCGCTGATCACGTCGCCGATGCGGAAGTCGTAGTCGCCGATGACCGGCGGCACCGCCTGGGTCGGTTGCAGGGCGCTGGCGGGGGTGGCGTAGGGATTGCTGGTGTCGTTCATGGTGCTGTCCTTGTCAGTGAAACGGGCATCCGTGCGAGCGGAATGCTAGCGAGGGCGAAGGGGACAACGCAAGGTTCGGATGGCAGATATGCGCACTGACGCGCCCTGGCGGGCCGTGCCTACGGCGCTTTCCGTGAGTTCGTTGGAAAACCTGGAAATCCCCGAAGTGGGTCGCGAGCTTCGCGGCAGTCACTGGTAGACTGCCCGGTGCCGCCAGAAAGGGAATGACCGTGAACGCGAGTATTTTTTGGTACGACTACGAAACCACCGGCATCGACCCTCGCCGCGACCGGCCGTTGCAGATCGCCGGGATCCGCACGGACGAGGCGCTGAACGAGATCGGCGAGCCGATGAACCTGTATTGCCGTCCCAGCGACGATATCCTGCCCCACCCTATGGCTTGCCTGATCACCGGCATCACTCCCCAGCGGCTGGCCGAGCGGGGGCTGTCCGAGGCCGACTTCATGACCCGGGTACACGCCCAACTGGCGCAGCCGGCGACCTGCGTGGCCGGCTACAACTCCCTGCGCTTCGACGACGAAGTGACGCGCTACAGCCTGTACCGCAACTTCTTCGATCCCTACGCCCGCGAGTGGCAAGGCGGCAATAGCCGCTGGGACCTGATCGACATGGTCCGTACCGCCTATGCCCTGCGCCCGGAGGGCATCCAGTGGCCGCAGCTGGACGGCCGGCTGTCGCTGAAGCTGGAAATGCTCACCGCGGCGAACGGCCTGGAGCATGGGCAGGCCCACGACGCGCTTTCCGATGTCCGCGCCACCATTGCCCTGGCCCGCCTGATCCGTCAGCGCCAGCCGCGCCTGTACGATTACCTCTACCAGTTGCGCAGCAAGCACAAGGTGCTCGACCAGGTGCGCCTGCTGCAGCCGCTGGTGCATGTCTCCGGACGCTTTTCCGCGGAGCGCCATTTCCTCTCGGTGGTCCTGCCGCTGGCCTGGCACCCGCGCAACCGCAATGCTCTGATCGTCTGCGACCTCTGCGCCGATCCCGCGCCGCTGCTGGAGTTGTCGGCCGAAGACTTGCGCAGGCGCCTGTATACCCGTCGCGACGAACTGGCCGAGGGCGAGTTGCCGGTGCCGCTGAAGCAGATCCAGGTCAACCGTTGCCCGGTGGTGGCGCCGCTGTCGGTATTGCGCGCCGAGGATCGCCAGCGAACCGGCATCGAACTCGAGGAGTGCCAGCGAAAAGCCGAGCTGTTGCGCCAGCATCAAACCGTCTGGGCGGACAAACTGACAGCGCTATATGGCGAAGAAAGTTTCTCCGCCAGCGACGACCCCGAGCAACAGTTGTATGACGGATTTATTGGCGATCGGGATCGACGCCTTTGTGAACAGCTGCGCCTTGCCGAACCGGAGCAATTGGCCAAAGAACAATGGCCCTTCGACGATGCCCGTTTGCAGGAGTTGTTCTTCCGCTATCGTGCGCGAAATTTCCCGGAAACTTTAAATGTGGCCGAGCGCCAACAATGGGAAAGCTTCTGCCGCAATCGTTTGTCCCATGAAGAATACGGCGCACCGAATACTTTGCCGGCCTTCGAGGCGGCGCTGGAGGCTTGTCGGCAAGAGCAGGGCGGCACATTGCCGGCGGTACTTGCGGCCTGGCGCGATTACGCCGCGGAACTGCGTCAACGCTATTCGCTGGAGACTTGAGGGCGCAGGCAGAGGAGCCGATACAATCCGGCGGAAATGAAAAACGCCAGCACTGGGCTGGCGTTCTTCGTGGAACTGATTGGTTTAGCCGAGCAGGGTGGCCCAGCTCTCGACGGCCTCGGGGCCCCACTTGGCTTTCCACTCTTTCAAAGTCTTGTGGTTGCCGCCCTTGGTCTCGATGACTTCGCCGGTGTGCGGGTTCTTGTACTGCTTGACCTTGCGCGCGCGCTTGCCGGCAGGCGCCTTGGCGGTGCGGGTGCTCTTGCCGATCTTGGCGTCCGGATCGAGCAGGGAAATCACGTCACGCAGGGACTTCTGGTAAGTGCCCATCAGCGTGCGCAGCTTCTCTTCGAATTCCAGTTCTTTTTTCAGTTTGTCGTCTTGTTCCAGGGACTTCAGGCGCTCCTGAAGTTCCTTGATGGCTTCTTCCGTGGCGCGATATTCGTTGATCAGGGACATGTCAGGTACCTTGTCTGTGCTGAGTGGCGGTGGCGGGCATGTAAGTAGATTCAATAATAGTCAGGGCGAAACTGTAAGTAAACCGCGATGAAAACTTTTCTCGATGAAATTCAAAGTAATTAATTCCGCATCGGGATTGCCCTGTTGTGCGGGTTTATTCTCTCGCGCAACAGCCTGTCGAAAGACCTTCGCCGAGGCTGAACTTTTCCCGCCATGCCGCTAGAATGGCGGCCTTTCGCGATGTTTCTGGAGTATACCCATGCGCACTTTTCGGCTGGTGATCGCCTGTCCCGACGGGGTCGGGATCGTTGCCAAGGTGAGTAACTTCCTGGCCACCTACAATGGCTGGATCACCGAAGCCAGCCATCATTCCGACAACGATAACGGCTGGTTCTTCATGCGCCACGAGATCCGTGCCGACTCTCTGCCGTTCGACCTGGATGGCTTCCGCCAGGCTTTCGCCCCGATCGCCCGCGAATTCTCCATGGAATGGCGAATCACCGATTCCGAGGTGAAGAAGCGCGTGGTGCTGATGGCCAGCAAGGAGTCCCATTGCCTGGCCGATCTGCTGCACCGCTGGCACAGCGGCGAACTGGACTGCGAGATTCCCTGCGTGATCGCCAACCACGACGACCTGCGCAGCATGGTCGAGTGGCACGGCATCCCGTATTTCCACGTTCCCGTCGATCCGCAGGACAAGCAGCCGGCCTTCGATGAAGTTTCCCGGCTGATCGACGAACATGGCGCCGACTGCATCGTCCTGGCTCGCTACATGCAGATCCTGCCGCCGGACCTGTGCCGCAAGTACGCCCACCAGGTGATCAACATCCACCACAGCTTCCTGCCGTCCTTCATCGGCGCCAAGCCGTATCACCAGGCGTCGAAGCGCGGGGTCAAGCTGATCGGCGCGACCAGCCATTACGTGACCGAGGAACTGGATGCCGGTCCGATCATCGAGCAGGACGTGGTGCGGGTCACTCACCGCGACAACGTCGAAGACATGGTGCGGCTGGGCAAGGATGTGGAAAAACTGGTGCTCGCGCGCGGACTGCGCTATCACCTGGAAGACCGCGTACTGGTACACGGCAACAAGACGGTGGTGTTCGACTGAGTCGGCTTCCCTGGAATGCCGGCCAGGGCCGGCACCCGGAGGAACGAACATGAGCGATCCCAGGTCGGCGGGCACCGCCAGCCCGCCACCGACCCTCGGCGAGGGTTGCACAAGCCGTTACGACATCGACGCCCTCGGCGACGAGGACGGAACCGAGTTTCCCGGCGCGGCCGAACTCTGGCGGCGTATCCAGGAGAGCGCCAGCGAGACGGGCGAGGCTGACGCCGAGGATACGCTCAGGAAGAAGCCTCGCGACTGCTGATCAGCTTCTTCAGCAGCGGGCGTCCGGCGAGCACTGCGAACACCGGGCCGCCGGCGACGAGGTAGAAATAGAAGGTCACCGCTCGCCAGATGACGATGGCCGCCGCCGCCGTCGACTTGCCGATCATGGGGGCCAGCAGGGCCGCCGAGGTCAGCTCGGTGCCGCCGGCGCCGCCGGGGATCAGCGAGAGCTGTCCGGCGCTGAGCGAGACCATCTGGATCAGGAAGGTCCAGGCCCACTGGATATCCACTCCCAGGCCGCGCAGGGTCAGATCGAGCACGCTGAAGCGCAGCAGCCAGTGCGTACTGCTGAGAAGGAAGACCGCCAGCAGGCGTCGTTTCGGCAGGCGCAGGCTGTCGTGCAGGGCAATGCGGAAATGCAGGATCTTGCGGCCCCAGTGCAGGCGCTTGCGCGATGACACGCCGAGCCGCGCCAGAACCCGCCCGTTGAAGCGGATCACCTGGTGCAGGTAGCGGATCAGCATTACCGCGCCGACGAACAGGCCGACCAGGAATACCGCGCTGAAGATCAGGCTCGATTCCATGTTCGGGCTCAGCGAATGGCTGAGGGCATAGATCAGGATCGCGCCGAGGGCGCAGAGGAAGAACGTCAGGTCGGCCAACTGGTCGACCGCGAACACCGCGCTGGTCTGTGCCGGGCGCAGGCCGCGCCGGGCCAGCAGCGCCATCAGGGTCAACGGCCCGCCGCTGCCGCCCGGAGTGGCGCAGAAAGCGAATTCGCTGGCCATGATGATGCCGACGCTCTGCAATTGCCCGAGCTTGCCGGCGCGCCCGGCGAGCAGCAGGCGCAGGCGCAGGCCGTTGATGAACCAGCAGACCACGATCATGCCGAACATCAGCAGCAGACTGTCCAGCGGGAAGGCGCGCAAGCGCGGGAACATGTCGCTGCCGCCGAGCACCAGCGGAATCAGCGAGGCACCGATCAAACCGAACAGCAGTAACCAGCCTCGACTCATGCCGCGCGGTCCAGGGCGAGGTGGCGCTCCAGCCAGTCGATCTTGGTCAACGGCTGGCGCCCCTCGGATAGCAGGGTGCGCAGGGTACGCAGCCAGTATTCGCGGGAAAAGCGATGGCGCATGTCGACCGGATGGAGTCCGAGACGGATCACCGGCGCTGCGCGCCAGGCCCGGCGGCGCTGCTCGCTGAGCGCCCAGGAGAGGCCGCGACGCCAGGCACTGCGCGCGCTCCAGACCAGGCCGGGGGCCTCGATCGGTTGCAGGTGGGGAAGCAGATACAGGTTGGACGGGTCGCTGGTGTAGCGCAGCCCGCTCTCGCCGAGCGCCTGGCGGGTGCCGGCGCTCATCAGCCAGGCCGGCGCGACGAAACCGTGCAGCGGCCATCCGCGGCGGCGGAACAGCTCGATGCCGGCGGCCAGGCGGGTCTTGGCCTCGGCGTGGTCGAGGGCATAGAACTCTCCCTCCCAGGTGTAGATGCGACGCATGAAGTATTGCCCTGGAGTACGCGGTGGTGGGGCGTCATCGTAGTGATAGAAGCCGTGGAGAGCCAGTTCGTCACCCCGGGTTACCCGCCGCGAGAGCAGTTTGCAGAACTTTCCGTCGGCTTCCAGCGGGTTGCGATGGTGGAAGTCGGGCACTACCAGCCAGGTCATGGGGACCTCACCGAGCGCGTCCACGGCCTCGACGAAGGGCCGGTAGTCCGGCCAGGTTTCCGGGGCCACGTCGTGCAACACCAGCAGCAGGCTGCGTTCAGCCATAGCGCGGGAACCTCGCCTCGCTGTCGCCGAGTACCGCGTGGTAGTGCAGGAGCAGACCGGCGACCACCGCGTCCCAGGCATGCTGGCGCTCGACGTGACGGCGGGCGCGCTGGCCGCGCAGCTCGACGTCGTGGCTGAACAGTTCGCGCACCGCGCAGGCCATGGCGTCGCCGTTGTTCGGTGCGCAGAGCACGCCGCAACGCTCCGGGACTATTTCCGCCAGTGCCCCGGCGCGCACCGCCACCACCGGAATGCCGCTGGCCATCGCTTCGAGTGCGACCAGGCCGAAGGTCTCCTGGTCACCGGCGTGCAGCAGCGCGTCGCTGCTCGCCAGCAGGCGGGCGACTTCGCGGCTGTCGCAGAAATGGTCGACCACGCTGGTGTTGCGCGGAACCCGGGTCGGCATGTTGGAACCCACCAGCAACAGGTGATAGCCGTCGCCGAGGCGCTGGATGGCGTCGAGCAGTACCGGCAGGTTCTTTTCCCGCGAACCGCGCCCTGCGAACACCAGCAGGCGGGTTTCCTCGTCCAGGCCGAGTTCCTGGCGCAGCCCCGGATCGCGGTTGCTCGGATGGAAGGTGACCAGGTCGACGCCCAGCGGTTGTACATGCACGTCGGCGACGCCCAGGCGCATCAGCTTTTCCGCCATTACCCGGCTGGGGGCCAGGACCCGGTCGAAGTGGCCGTACAGCTTGCTGACGTAGTTGTCCGCGTTGGTGCCGAGCCAGGCGCCCATGCGATTGCTCACCAGCAGCGGCAGGTCGGAGTGGTAGAAGCCGATCACCGGCACGTCCAGCCGACGTCGCGCGTCGAGCGCCGCCCAGGCGGTGAGGTAGGGGTCGCCGACCTCGATCAGGTCCGGTTGTAGATTGCGCAGCACCTTGCGCCAGGGGCCGCGACGGAGAGGGAAGCGGTAGCCATTGCCGAATGGCAGCGGCGGCGCCGGCACCTCGTGGATGCCGTTCGCCTGGCGGTAGCTGGCGCCGGGAACCAGCACGCTGTGGCGAATGCCGGGATAGTGCCAGAGATGGCGATGCTTGGCTTCGAGATAGGTGCGTACCCCCCCGCTGGCAGGCGCGTAGAACATGGTCATATCGGCGATGTGCACGATGGGCCTTCCTCCGTTGAGCTTGTTCCTTCTGCCACTCAGTGGACCACCGGCACCGGCAGTCGTTCGAACGGTGTGCGGGAGCCGTGGGTAGCTTCAAGTCTAGGAAAGAAAGCGCGAGCCGGCGCGCTTGCGGCAGCCAGCGCGGGAATAGGTCGCAGAGGGAGCGGGCGGAGAGGAAGGCATGCCTCGGGAGGCATCCTGGCAGGATAAGGGTGAACAACGCCGTTGGCGTTGTTCACCCTACGAATGGCCGGGGGCAGGGCGGATAGCCGCGGCGCGATTATCCGCCGGTTCGGCTACGGCTCGGGCAGTGCTCAGATCTTGAAGCTGTCCACCAGCTGGCGCAGGCGCCCGGCCTGGGTTTCCAGCTCGCCGC